>JAYWHV010000001.1:0-6274 GCA_043777615.1 Burkholderiales bacterium
GAGAGGGTTGGAGTGAGGGGGCGGCGGCATTAGCGCAAATCGCTGCCGATAACAACCAAGCCTATGTCTCCCGCTACGCCTTGGGCCGCGACTATCACAAAGTATTACGCAACAAGCTGCAAGCTTTTGCCGAAGCCATCAACACGCAAATTGCGACACACGAATTCCGCGTGTTCACCGACTCCGCGCCGGTGATGGAAATACCGCTCGCGGTAAAAGCGGGTCTAGGCTGGCGCGGCAAACATACGCTGCTGCTCGCGCGCGAACGTGGCTCGATGTTCTTCCTCGGCGAGATCTACACCTCACTCAAACTCGCATCGCCAGAACCGCAGAGCGATCACTGCGGCAGCTGCACCGCGTGCATCGACATCTGCCCCACAGAAGCCATCACCAGCCCACACCGGCTCGACGCCCGTAAATGCATCAGCTACCTGACCATTGAACTAAAAGCCGCGATTCCCGTTGAGTTCCGCAAAGCCATCGGCAACCGCATTTACGGCTGCGACGACTGCCAGCTAATCTGCCCGTGGAACAAGTTCGCACGTAAAGCGACCGTGCCTGATTTTGAGCCAAAAAATGGCCTTGATTCAGCGACTCTGGTTGAGCTCTTTGCCTGGACCGAAGAGGACTTCAACGAACGGCTTCAAGGCAGCCCGATTCGCCGGATTGGCCACGAGCGCTGGTTGCGCAACATTGCGGTGGCGTTGGGCAACGCGGGGGATTCGCAACTCGTCACCGCTGCATTGCAATCGCGCGCGGGACATGAGAGCGAGATTGTTCGGGAGCACGTGGCGTGGGCGATACAAAACCGCCGACAGCCCACGTCGACGTTTGCACTGAAATCCGATCCGTAAGCCACTTTTTGTACACCAGTTCAAAAAACGCCGTCCGCTTGGCGCGGAACTCAAGGCTTGGTGGTTACCTGTTTTGCCGATCCATTTCGCTTGAGCCACGCCAGCGCCTGATCTGCGCCTTCGGCCGCGACATTGCCCATGCACAGCGCCGTCGAGTAACCGCCGTTGGCGGGCAGGTCACGCACATAAAGCACGTACTCTTTGCCCTCGGCAAACGGAAATGCGCAGTTTGTTGCTACGGTTGACACGTCAAGCTCTGCGGAAACATCCCGCTTCCAGCCTTGCGTCACTTGCAAACTCGCCGTCACGGTACTGTCGGCGTTTTTTCGCAGGCTAATCACTTTACCCACCACGACCGCCGCAGCTTTTTTGTAGGCTGGCGCAGGAGGTCCCGGATCGACACATCGGCAGGCAAAGCTCGCCGCCGGAAGCAGCGCGGTTGCAAGGATCGCCGCAAAGCGAAAAGATGACGGATTGAGCTTCATGTCGCGGGCTCCTTGGTTGTGATGTGCGGCGTGCCGCGGCGAGCTTTCGGTTTAGCCGCCGATGCGCGGGTTGTACGGTGTAAACGGATCGTCGCGCCCAGATGCTTTTTCCGACCGCCGGCCCATGCCGCAATGCAGCACAGCCTCCTCGGCGCTCTTGTCGTTGCCGCCCGGTGCTCCGTTGACGTGAGCGAGCTCATGCACGAGCGTTGCAAGGACCGTCCAACGTCCCATGCGAAACGCGGGTGGGTCGACTGATGTCTCGTTTGGATTGGCGATGCTCGTCTGCCCAAAAACGGTGCTGGCGGGGTCGTGGTTAATCCAGATCGAGCTGTCATTGAGCAAATCGGTGAGTGTTCGACCATTGGGTAACGTTTTGAAGTATCGGTCCGCCGACGGAATCTCGCGGGTGATGCGAAACGCGTTGCTGCGCGCCCAGCGCAGTTGATCGCGCCAGCGTTCGGGAACAAAAACAAAACCAGGATGCGGAGACACATGGTCCGCAATATTAATTTGAATCATTTAGCCTCTCCAATTGAACGAACGGTGTGTTGGCGAGCCGCGGCGAAATGGAAGCTGACGCGCTTTGCGCCGCCCACTTTTGCGAATTCTCAAACGTGACAGACGTAGTCCCGTTGCTGAAAATGACATGCGCAATGCCAAAAATAATGACAGCGTACTGCGACTTTGAATGAATCGTTCACGACAACATTTCCGGACAAAACGCCATTCGCCGCGCCGCTCGATGACTGCGCCAGAGACAAGGCGCAAATGTCCGCACTCGTAGAATGAACTCCTTACAAAGGATTTTGCTATGGCCCGTGCCCCATTTCGCCGCAAGAGCGGTGCCCGTGAAGCTAACCAGTTGGTGCGTCTCGCCGAAGGCCTTGCCTCGTCCAAAAGCCGTGCTGAGGATGTGTATTGGGAACGTGAGCTTGAGGCTGCCGTGACGTTGCAGCTGGAGAACAACGACGAGGACGCGATCAATCGCGCGCTGGACAAGGCGCACGACGCGCCTGACGCGACCTTTGACGCGTTAGCCGACATGGTCGAATCGCTCACCGAATCGATCATGCTGGACTCCGAGCATGGGCCGCAGCGGGTGACGCTGTTTTGCGCGCCGATCCTCGTGTGGGGGCGCAATCAGATTCCCGCAAAAACCATTCCGAAAGCCCAGTTGCAAAGCATCGCGGTGCAGCTGTCGGCGCACGTGTTTTCGTCGAAGGCGAAGATTGCGCTGGCGGATTTCATGTTCGCGCCCGACCAGCTGCCGCACAGCTACAGCCAGTCGCGCGAGTTGTTGCAAAACCTCGGCACGGCAATTCGCGAGCGCGGGCATCTGACGATTGACCCGAAAACGGTGGAAGATGCGCCGGATGTGGTGTGCGACATGCGCATGATCGTCGGCGCGTTTCAGGTGACCGAGGGCGAGCCCTTTTACGCTTGGCAGGAAACGACGACGCCGGTGGAAGAAGCCCGGCAGAACTGCCTGGGCATTTGGCGCTCACAGGGGGGCAATGCGATCAAGCCGCTCCTGGTGGGCTTTCCCCACGAGCTGACGTTGCCACGTTCGTTCTTCTCGGCCTGTCGGGATGCCGATATGGCGTCGCGCGCTTACTCGATTGGCGCATCGGTGCAGTATCTGGAAGCCGTGACGAAAGCGACGCCCGACAAATTGACCGCAGTGATTGGCGGTTGCTGGGGCAACGGGTTGGAGGAATATCGCATCGGCTTTGCCATCGGCGAGGATGACGATGTCGTGCACGGCTGCGTTTGGCCGCTAGTGTCGGACGAAGGCGATGACTCGCCGGTAGTCGAAGAAATTGAAGCCCTGCTGCGGGCGGCGAACGTCGGGACCATTATCGTGCTGGAAGAGCAATTGCCGCTGGAATTTTGCGACGATTGCGGCGCGCCACATTTCCCGAACCGTGAGGGCGAAATGCTGCATGCGCATTTGCCGGAGGATGCGGAAACCGGGGCTGTGCATCTGCATTGATCTTGAGGCTTGAATAGGCATTCGGGCTCAGCTTTTCTCTACGTCCCCCACTGCATTTGGGCTAAGGCCCTGTTTTACTCATTGTCGACTTTTACAATTTCGTCCATCTAGCCCCGGTGCAGTAGGCGTTTGACGAAAAAGGTACTTACCCCTTCATGCCCGTCATTTCCCGTCGCGAGCTTTGGCTCTTCATCGCTGTGGTCGTCCTTTGGGGCGTGAACTGGCCGATGATGAAAATGGCGCTGGCGGAGCTCGATTTCTGGGTGTTCCGCGCCTATTGCATCGCGGCCGGGCTGTTCTGGTTTGTTGGATACAACCTGAAGGCGGGCATTTCGCTCGCCTTGCCGCGCGAATTCTGGGGTCGCATGCTGGTTTGTGCGCTGTGCAATGTGGCGGGCTGGAACATCCTGTCCGCCGCCGGGCTCGCATTGCTGCCTTCAGGACGCGCGGGCATCCTCGCGTACACGATGCCTTTGTGGGTGGTACTGTTGTCGCGATTCATGATGGGCGAGACATTGACAAAACTGCGGCTGACGGCGATCACGCTTGGCATGGCGGGCATTGCGCTACTGCTGGTTGATGAGTTTCAGACATTGAAAACCGCGCCGGTTGGAGCGCTTCTGATGGTGGGCGCAGGGCTCGTTTGGGCGATCGGCCTCGTGATGTTCAAAGGATTTCCAAAGGCGATTCCGACGACCACGCTGATGGTCTGGAGCTTCGCTTTGGGCGGCTGGCCGATCTTCCTGGGCCTCGCCGCGTTCGGTCATGGGCCGTGGCTGCCGGTCTCAACATCGGCGTGGGCGGGGCTATTGTTTAACGTCGTGATTGTGTTCGGATTTTGCTGGTTCGCATGGAACGAACTGGTGCGCGCGTTGCCGGCGCAAGTGACGGGCATCAGTTCGCTGGCGGTACCGATTGTCGGGTTTGGCAGCGGAATGCTGCTTCTGGGCGAGAGGCCGCGACCGTTTGATTACGTGGCTTTGCTCGCGATTGTGGCGGCGGTTTCGCTGGTGCTGAAACCGCAGCGCGCGCCGATAACGCCATAAATCGCGCTGATCGCGTCAGGGGCTAGCTCAACGGCTGCGCAGCCGTCTCTTCTTCGTCAGGCCAATTTTTGATGTAGCTCTTGAGCATGCGGTTCTCGAAACTTTGCTCTTCGAACACCGCTTTTGCCACATCGTGAAACGAAACAACGCCCATCAACGTGCTGCCGTCCATCACCGGAATGTAGCGTGCGTGCCGGTCAAGCATGGTTTTGCGCAGCATCTGCACGTCCATCGCCGGATCAGACGTCAGCGGGTCGGCCTCCATGATCTCGCCGACGGTGAGGGCTTTCAGCGCATCCCCACGCTCGTCGAGCACTTTAATCAATTCGCGAAACGTGAGCATGCCGACAAGCTTGCCTTTTTCCATGACAACGAGCGAACCGATATCGAGCGATGCCATGGAATGCACAGCTTCCGCGACGCTGGTGTCGGGGGCCGCGGTAAAGAGCGTGCTGCCTTTGATGCGAAGAATTTCACTCACGAGCATGGTTGTCCTCCCAAATTTTGCGGGGCGCCGCGCATGTACAGAGCGGATTTACGCGACGGAACCCCATTATCCTCGGTGGTAGCGTACACCGAAACATAAAATCAGGCCATGGCCGATTTTCCCGCAGACAGAACCCCGCAGAACACCTCTGTCGCCGCGGCTCCCACCGCTTTAAAGCTGGAGCGCGAATGGTACGTGCATGAGTGGATGCTGCTGGCGTTCGCAGCTGGCATGATGTTACTCATTTACTTTGTGGCGCAGCACGAGGCCGATGTCGGGCATGCCGAAATCGTTCGCGATGCCGCCGTGGTTGAACAGTCGATCACTCGCCGTCTCGAGACTGATCAGCAGTTCCTTGATCGACTCGCGCTCGACGTTGGCGCGGAGCGCATTTCATCAGAAGAGTTTGATCGCATCGCCGGCAAACGCGCGATTGAATCCGGATACATCTCCGATGTTTTGCGCATTGAGCCCGATCTGGAAGTGATGCGGCATGCACCGGGCGCGCGATCACTGGAAATCGTGAAACGCGCGCGCGCCCCCTTCGCCGATCAGGTGTGGATGATGGCGCTGACCGAAAAGACCGGCCGCAGCACGTATTCGCCCCCGTTTCGCAACGACATTGGCCGGTTTGCGATCGAATATTCAGCCCCGGTGCTCATCAACGATCAGTTTCAGGGTTCGATCAATGCATTGATCCAGTTCGACGAATTGCTGGATCGCAGCGCCCCGGACTGGGCCGCCCGAAAGTATCGCATCGTCATCAGCGATATCTCCGGTCAGGGCATGACCAACGCCGAAGCGATGCATATCGAATCCGGTGTGGTCAAACACACGGTGCCTTTGTCGTTACCGTGGCGTGATCTGCAAATCACGCTGGTCGGCGCGAAGCCGTCAACGCTCCTCCCGAACCTGACCCTGTCGACAGCCGTTCTGGCTCTGACCGGGCTCATGGTGTGGACTTTGATTGGCCTCAGGAAGCAGCAACGAATGCGCCGACAGGCCGAGACCGAACGTGATCGTTTGTATGTGAAATCGATTGGCGATTTGCGGACAACCAGCGAGCGCTTTGAGAAAGTGCTTGATTCGCTCGATGTGTCGGTTTATGTGAGTGATTTGTACAAAAACGAGGTGCTGTATCTGAACAGCAGCGCCCAGGAAGCGTTCCCCGATCTCGCCGTGGGTGTCAGCGCCAATGCCCTCGAAGACGGCTTCGTCGCCAGTCCGAGCGGCAAGTATCCGCCGAGCGCGCTCTTGACGATCGAAGGCGAACCGGGCGAAGTGTTCAAGGACGAGCTGGAGCACCGCGCCAGCCACCGCTGGTTTCTGATGCGCACGCGCGCCGTGCGCTGGGTGGATGGGCGAATCGCAAGGCTCACCACGCTGGGTGACGTGACCGACCGGGT
>JAYWHV010000002.1:0-6268 GCA_043777615.1 Burkholderiales bacterium
GGTCGCGACGGGACCGATGCCTGGCAACACGCCAATCAAGGTGCCGAGCAGGCAGCCGATCAGTGCGTAGAGGATATTGGTAACCGTCAGAGCAACGCCGAAACCAAGCGATAAGTTGTTGAGCAAGTCCATAGTTGGTCCTCAGCTCCAGGGGAAGAGTTTCATTTGAAGCTTCAAGCCCCAGATAAACACGGCTGCACAGAAGATGCACATGATGACGGTAATCATGGCGAGGTCACGATAGACCTTGTCATGGGCTGCATATCCGGTGATCATGGTCAACAGAATAATCGCGACGATCATGCCAAGCGTTGGCAACGCGAAGCCAAACAATATGACCGCGGCAGTAACGATAATGACTGGTTTCCAGGTCCAGCCGATGCCTTCGGCAACCGCCCATTTCGCCTGATTTTTGAGTCCAATCCCAGCGATCAGAACCCCCAGCCCGGCCATGGTGAAGCCAAGAATGCGTGGAAAGAATCCCGGTCCCATTCGCGCTGCCGTGCCCATTTGATAGTTGTATGCGCCTACGGCAAAAATCGTACCGATGGCTATGAACATCAATCCGGCCAGCAGGTCTTTGTTTTTTAAGAACCCATTCAAGTTGCGTCTCCTCCAGAGTAGTAACGCAACGATTATGGTCTATCCGTCTGTCGCTTGTCTGTCTTTTCGTCATTGATTGGCGACAAACAAACTTCAAAAATGAAAAAGCCACCCGAAGGTGGCTTTGTCGCGATTTGATGAGGCTGCCGGTTGGCTACTTCACGCCGGCTCTGCTGCGAAGCTCTGCCAGATGCTTCTCGACGACCTGACCCTGCAGGCGCTGCGCCAGCTGTGGCTTCACTTCTTCGAAAGCAGGCGCTTTCGCTTCGCGCGTGTCCTCAAGCTGGATAACGTGAAAGCCGAACGGGCTTTGCACTGGAACAGTCGTGTATTTGCCTTTTTGCAAACCGGTCATCGCGTCGGAGAACGGCTTGACGAAATTGGAAGGAACGGCCCAATCGAGATCACCGCCATTGTCCTTGGAGCCTGGGTCCTTTGAATTTGCTTTTGCGAGCTCTTCAAACTTGCCGCCAGCCTGAAGCTGCTTGATGATGTTTTCAGCATCTTCTTTTTTCTCGACCAGAATGTGGCGAGCGCGGTATTCCTTGTCGCCAAGACCGGCCTTGATCGTTTCGTATTCCTTCTTCAGGATTTCGTCGGTCACGGGGTTGGCCGTCAAGTAGTCATTGATGTAGGCACGGATCAAGATCGAGTCGCTAGCGACCTGCATCTGCGTTTTCATGGCTGGAGCACGATCAATGCCTTTGGCCTTCGCGGCGCGCATGAAGAGCTCGCGATTGACGAGCTCGTCGCGCAATACAGCGCGCAGTTCCGGCGTGTCTGGTTGGCCCTGAGCAAGGCGCTCCTTCAGGATCAGGTCAAGTTGCTCGGCGGGAACGGTGATTTCGCCGGATGCAGGCTTAGCCGCGGCTGCAGCCGGGGCGGCGGGCTTCTTGGCGGGCGTTTGTGCAATTGCCGAGCCTGCGAGCGCGGCAGAAGCGAGCAGAACTGCTGCTGCCATTGAGTTACCAATTTTCATCTTTTATTGTTCCAGTGATTGAAGGTGTAGCTAGGTATTTTGCTAGATTTTTGCTAAGTTTTTGATTCGGGCTTCTTCATCCGGCGTCGCCACCGACAGTGACAGCGCATGAATCGTGTGCGGCATCAAGTCAGCCACGAGCGCATAAACCGCGCGATGTCGGGCAACGGTACTGAGCCCTGAAAAGACGTTGGACACGATTTTCGCCGATAAGTGCCCGCCGCCGGTGTTTCCTGCGTGTCCCGCATGCAGGGCCGAGTCGTCGCTGATGGTCAAAACCGTCGGCGACAGCGGGGCAAGGCGCTCTTCAAGAGTGGAAATGAGCTTATTCATTTCGGCGCAACTTCGTTCTCGGGATCTTCCTTGATGTGCTTTGCAAGGAGCGCAACGTTGCCAATCGTGAATACCAGGAACAGGCCCATCGCCCACCAAACCTTGAAGTTGACCCAGGTGTCGAGGCTGAAATTGGTTGCCACGTAGCCGTTAAGGGCAGCCATAAAGACAAAAAACACGATCCACGCCCAGGTCAATTTGCTCCACAGCGCTTCGGGAGCCTGAATCTGCGCCTGTTTGAAGACCACCTGAATCCAGTTTTTCTTGAGTATGACTTTGCCAAAAAGCAGCGCCACTGCAAACGCACCGTATAGCGCGGAGGGCTTCCATTTGATGAAGGTTTCGTCGTGCAGCAAAAGCGTGGCACCGCCAAAAACCACAATG
Organism: Burkholderiales bacterium; assembly: GCA_043777615.1. Lineage (GTDB taxonomy): Bacteria > Pseudomonadota > Gammaproteobacteria > Burkholderiales > Casimicrobiaceae > Casimicrobium. The sequence goes on from JAYWHV010000002.1 coordinate 2,300, forward strand.
ATGGCGAGCGACAACCACTGCATCGTGCTTACGCGCCGGGTGCTGAACCAGGCCCATCCGATGGCAATCACCGAAGCCGCGATGGCGACGCCAGTGGCGAAATAGATGTCTTTAAGTTTGTAAGCGACGAAAAACAGAATGATCGGCGCGTATTCGAGAAGGAATTGCATGGGGTCGCATTGTATGCAGGCGTCGCTGTGATTGCGTTTGATAATCGTTGTTGACAATTAAATTGTGTGCAATATAATTATTCATAATGAACAGCGCCACATCTCTTCTCGATCTTGACCGCCAGCTCTGCTTTGCGCTGTATTCGGCGTCGCTCGCGATGACGAAGGCGTACAAACCGTTGCTGGCCGAGCTGGGCCTCACGTACCCTCAATACCTTGTGATGCTTGCCCTGTGGCAGCATGGTTCTCAGCGCGTGGGCGAACTCGGAGAGCGGCTGAGTCTTGATTCCGGCACCCTGACCCCGCTCGCCAAGCGTCTGCACACCCTTGGACTGATTGAGCGTGAACGCAGCGCCATCGACGAGCGTCAAGTAGAAATATCTCTCACCGAAGCAGGCAGGCGGTTGCGTGTTCGCGCCGAACCGATACCGATGTGTGTGCTGCAGCTCACTGGTTGCCTACTCCCGCAACTTGAATCCCTGACGCGCCAGTTGAAAGACTTGCGCCACCAACTCGCCACGGCAGTCCCTGCTGCGGCGAAGCCTTCCTCCCCACTGAAAACCTAGGAAATCGCCATGTCCATAGAAAAAGTTCTCTACCGCGCCGAAGCCACCTCCACCGGTGGTCGTGAGGGCACGTCACGTTCGTCTGACGGCGTTCTTGACGTCAAGCTCACCACACCAAAAGAGCTCGGCGGCAACGGCCTGCCCGGCACCAATCCCGAGCAATTATTCGCAGCGGGCTACAGCGCCTGCTTCCTCGGCGCGCTGAAATATGTGGCCGGTGCTGCCAAAGTCGCGCTGCCTGCCGACACCACGATCACCGGCAATGTCGGCATCGGTCAAATCCCGACCGGCTTCGGCATCGAAGTGACGTTGACGGTTGCTATTCCCGGCGTTGATCGTGCTGTGGCGCAGGGCCTCGTCGACAAGGCGCACATCGTGTGCCCGTATTCGAACGCAACGCGCGGCAATATTGACGTTACTTTGAAGCTCGCGTAACCCGCTATCGATCAGCGCTCAGGCTTGCCAGCGCGAGCCTAGGCGCGACCAGTCGAACGTCGGGCCGGGATCAATCTTCCGGCCAGGCGCGATCTCGCTGTGCGTGGTCACCGCCTTGATCGGGTAGTTTTGTTTGATTGCGGCCAGCAACGCGTCGAGCGCTGCGTACTGCGGATCGGCAAACGGAGCGACTGCATCGCCTTCAATCTCAATGCCGATTGAAAAATCATTGCATCCGCTGCGTCCGCGCCATGCAGAAACGCCCGCATGCCAGGCGCGATCATCGCCGCTGACGAATTGCATCACTTCACCAGTTCGCCGCACGAAAAAGTGCGCCGAAACATGAACATCTGCCAGCTCGGCGAGCACCGGATAACGCACAACATCCAGCCGATTTTCAAAAAAATCACAAACAGCCTCGCCATAGAATTGCCCCGCAGGCAAGCTGATGTGATGTAGCACCACCAAATTGACGGGCGTTTCAGCCGGACGGGCATCAAAGTTCGGGCTCGCGCGACGAGTCGTGCTGTTCAACCATCCGTCAGTCCAGGCCGGTGCGTCAGAGGTCATCCGGTTCCATGCCGAGTCGCTCAAGGCGGTATCGCATAGAGCGGAACGTGATCCCCAAAAGCTTCGCCGCCTGCGTACGGTTGCCGCGCGTTTGCGCAAGCGCCAGCTCCAGCGTTTCGCGCTCGCTGCGATCAAGAAAATCCTGTAGCGGCGTTCGCCCCGCAAGGGTGCCGGCGTCCCCGGCAGCGCCCGATGCCGCCGCCTGCGTGACCGGGTGATCCTCCACCGTCAGGCGCAAATCGGAAGCTTCGATCAGCGCGGGATTGTCAGCGAGCGCTACCGCACGCTCCAGCACATTCTCCAGTTCGCGCACGTTGCCTGGAAAGCTGTAGCGCATGAGTGCAGTGGATGCACCCGCCGACAGCTTCGCACCTGAATTCCCGGTGATCCGGGCCAGCGTGCGCGATGCGATCACCGGAATATCCGATGCAATTTCACGAAGCGCAGGCATCTCAACCTGCAGCACATTCAGACGATAAAACAAGTCCTGCCGAAAGTGGCCAGATTGCACCAGTCCGGACAAGTTTTTGTGTGTGGCGCTGACGATTCGAACGTCGATTGCATCCTCCGCAGTATTGCCGACTTTGCGGACGCGGCGCTCCTGAATTGCGCGCAACAATTTCACCTGAAGCGACAGCGGCAAATCGGCCACCTCATCCAGAAACAGCGTGCCGCCAGTGGCCGCCTGAAAGAAGCCGTCGCGATCAGTTTCGGCGCCGGTAAACGCCCCCTTGCGGTAGCCGAAAAATTCGCTCTCCATCAGATTTTCGGGAATCGCGCCGCAGTTCACTGCGATGAAAGGCCCTGCTGCACGAGGGCCATTGCCATGCAGAATGCGTGCGGCCAATTCTTTGCCAGTGCCGGATTCGCCGTGAACATGTGTTGCCGTATTGGTGTTAGCAAGCTTCGCAAGGAGCGCTCGTAAGGCCTCGATGGCCGGCGATTCGCCAACCAGCACAGGACTGCTGCTGGTGCTGCTGCTGGCGGAGCCGATCAACGGCGAGGAGCCCGTCGGCGGTGCGGCGCGGCGCTCTGGCACCTTGATCGCCGACTTCACCAGCGTGCGCAACTGGTCGAGCGATACCGGCTTTGCCAGATAGTCGAAAGCACCCGCTTTCAACGCCGCCACCGCGTTATCGGCGTTGCCAAAAGCGGTGATCACCGCGCAGGGTAAATCGAGCCCCCGATCGGCGATTGCGGCCAGCACGTCGAGTCCGGTGCCATCGCCTAAATTCATGTCCGTAAGGCACAGCGAGTAAGTCTGTTTGTCGAGCGCCGCGATCGCACTTTGCCGCGAATCGGCGGTGATGACTTCGAGGCCAAGCTTCGTGAGCGTGAGCTGCATCAGCGTCAACAAATCCGGTTCATCGTCCACGACCAGAACGCGAGGCGTCGCTTCAAGTTTTTTAGCCATTGTTTCTTACACCTTGATCTGGCATGAGCGGCAATTCCAGCACGAAACGCGCGCCCTTTGTTGAAGATCCGAGACGCACGCTGCCGCCATTGGCGAGCGCAAGTTCGCGGACGAGATATAGTCCCAGGCCGGTGCTTCCGCTGCCGCTGAAGAACGGTTCGAAGATGCGATCCATGGCCTCTTCGGGAACACCTGCGCCGTCATCGACGACGTTGATAATGGCTCGCTGCATTTCATCGTTGACGCTGACCAGCACGGTGACGCTATCGGTTAGTTTCTGTGAATGTCGCCAGGCATTTGACATCAAATTGACGAGCATTTCATCGAGGTGGCTGCGATCTACATAAATGAGCGCGTCTGGCGGCAGGGCGAGACGGAAACCGGCTCTCGGAGCGGGCAACGTTTGGCACAACTCATCAACCAGCTCCACCACGGCCTCGTGCAATTTCACCGCGCCAGGTGTGCCGCGATCGCGACGACCGAGCAGTGACACGTCGCGCACGATGCGATCAATGCGATCAACGTTTTTGTCGATCATTTTGGCGAGCGTTTGCGCTCCGGGATTTTCGGCAACTTCTTCGCCGATCAGCTGCGCGGCCTGTTTGATCGCGGAGAGCGGATTGCGAATTTCATGCGCGATGCTCGCTGACAATCGACCGAGAGCGGCGAGCTTGATTTGTTGCGCCTGGGCTTCGGCTTGTTCGACGTCTTCCAGAAAAATGAGCGTGCCGGCGCGCTGTTCAAGATCGACCGGCATCATGCGCGGCGTCAACAGGCGCGCGCCGTCCTTGGTGCGGATCGGTGAACCTTCGAC
>JAYWHV010000003.1:0-6257 GCA_043777615.1 Burkholderiales bacterium
AAGTAACCAAAGAAAGGCGACCCCGACATTCGCCCTGATCCGAGATTTGAAGCGAAAACGTCGCGCGGTCCGAAACTCGCTGCGCTCAAACAACGGACCGCTTCATCGACGTTTTCACTCCAAATCTCGGGGGCGAATAACGGGGACCCCGTCGAACTAATATTTGATCGCTACGCGATGGAGACGGCGGGAACCCGGATGCAAGCACCTGGGCTGCTGTGGCTAGCCTCCAATTCGAACGTTCGAGATGAACTGCCCATTGGTGAACTCGCCAAGATGCAAGTAGTCGCCACTATCAAACCCGACTGCCACCCCTTGCATAGCGCTCAACTCAATCGGCAACATCGACGACGCGAGAGCCTTGCGAGTTGCCATAGCCCCATAGGCAAGAACCAGTGGATACTCGGCTTCATTTTCGAGGCCATCATCTGAGTCGTAGGCGACCCGGTAAACCTCGCGCAGCACATTCGATCCCAAATAGTTTTTATCCGTGACCGACTCAATGCTTCGAGCCCAATCGTTCGAGAGCGACTGAAAGGCGGGTGAAGCGCCTGCATATGCCTCTGCAACGATGTCGCCTGACTCGTCTGAAAGGTTTACCAGGCCAACCCACAATCCTGACGGTTGCCTTGAGAACATCACCCCTGAAAAACTACGGGAGAACCACGATTCAATTTTTTCCTCGTCAGCTTCAAAGTCGATCTTGCGTACCCGATCCCAATCAGGATGTGGCTGCTGCGCTTCGCACTCTGAAATCAAGTCTTCCATTCGCCGAGAGATCGACGAATCATCAGACACGGCGGCCACAATTTTTGCAAAGAGGCGAGGGTAGTCGTATGACATAGCTGCTTGTTCCAATTAGTGCACCAATTCTGCTACAGGTCAGTCAATCCTCGATAGCCCGGATGCTCCCATCCGGGCTATCGTCGTTCGCATCGCGAAGCGATCAAATATCCGTCCGACGGGGTCCCCGTTATTCGCCCCCGAGATTTGGAGTGCAAGCGTCGATGAAGCGGTCCTTTGTTTGAGCGCAGCGAGTTTCGGACCGCGCGACGTTTTCGCTTCAAATCTCGGATCAGGGCGAATGTCGGGGTCGCCTTTCTTTGGTTACTTTATTTGGCGAAGCAAAGAAAGTGACTGCCCTGCGGCATGAGCGGCTGGTGACAAAGATCAATCTCCATTCAACCGCCCCCCTCACCCTAACCCTCCCCCCGCGAGGGGAGAGGGGACTAGCACGGCGCTTCGCGCAATCGCCGAACCCGCTATTGTTACGCCCATGTTGTCTTCCTTCCTCATCCAGACGCTGAACGGGCTGGCGTCTGCGTCTTCGCTGTTCCTTGTTGCCGTTGGACTGTCGCTTATCTTTGGCGTCACCCGGATCGTCAACTTCGCGCACGGTTCGTTCTATATGTTGGGCGTGTACGTGGCCTACAGCGTGGCGACCACAGTAGGTGGTGCGCTTGGCTTTTGGGGCGGCGTGCTGGTCGCGGGGCTCGCGGTGGCGGTGGTGGGACTTGTCGCGGAATTTCTGATCCTGCGACGCATTTACGATGCGCCGGAATTACTTCAGTTGATTGCGACGTTTGGGCTGGTGCTCATCATCAAGGACGCGGCGCTCGCGTTCTGGGGCCCGGAAGATTTGTTGGGGCCTCGCGCGCCGGGGTTCACGGGCGCGATTGATATTTTTGGCAAGGCGTTTCCGACCTACGATTTGCTGTTGATCGTGCTCGGTGTGGTGATGCTGCTTGCGCTCACTGCGCTGCTGAAGAAAACCCGATTCGGATTGCTGCTGCGCGCGGCGACGCAGGATCGCGAGATGACCGATGCGCTCGGCGTGAACCAGAAACTTTTGTTCACGGCCGTGTTTGCGCTCGGCAGCTTTTTGGCGGGTATCGGCGGCGCGTTGCAGTTGCCGCGCGAGCCGGCAAATCTGGCGATGGATCTGACGATCATTGCAGATGTGTTCGTCGTTGTTGTGGTCGGTGGATTGGGAAGTTTGCCCGGTGCGTTTGTCTCGGCGATAATCATTTCGCTGGTCAAGGCGTATTGCATTGGCCTCGGAGCGGTCACGTTGTTCGGCGTAGACTTTGAATTCAGCAAGTTCACGCTGGTGGCTGAATTTATCGTGATGGCGCTGGTGTTGGTGTTCAAGCCGCATGGCCTGTTCGGCAAACCGATCACGCATTCACGTTCGGCGAGCGTCGCGCAGACGCTGGTGAAACTGCCGTCGCGCACTTCGTTGATCGCGGCGGCGATCGGTGTGTTTGTGATGCTGCTTCTACCCGCGCTCGTGAGCAGCGAATACACGCTGGTGCTGGCCATTGACATGATGGTGTTCGCGCTGTTTGCGGCGAGCCTGGGGCTCATTATTGGTGCTGGTGGCATGGGCTCGTTTGGGCACGCGGCGTACTTCGGGTTGGGCGCATATGGCGCGGCGCTGGCGGTCAAAATGGGCGGCGGAATTTTCGTCGCCATGGGCAGCGGCATGGCATTGGCGGGTGCGGGCGCGTTGCTGTTTGGCTGGTTCAGCGTGCGCCTAAGTGGCACCTACATGGCAATGCTCACGCTCGCGTTTGCGCAGATCACTTGGTCGATTGTTTTTCAGTGGGATGCGGTGACCGGCGGAAGCAACGGGCTAGTTGGCATTTGGCCGCCGGATTGGTTGTCGGAGCGTCAGTACTTCTATTGGTTCGCGCTCGCTGTGTGCGGCGCGGGCTTGCTGCTCTGCGCGTGGCTGGTTCACTCGCCGTTCGGTTACAGCCTGCGCGCGGCGCGCGATTCGTCCGTGAAGGCGCGGGCGATTGGCTTGTCGCCTGCGCGTTTGCAGTGGGCGGCATTCACGTTGGCGGGCACGTTGGCCGGCGTTGCCGGTGTGGTTTACGCATTTTCCAAAGGCAGTATTTCACCCGAAGTGTTGTCGATCCCGCGCTCGGTGGATGCGCTGGTGATGGTGCTGCTTGGCGGCGTCAACACGTTGCTAGGCCCCATCGTGGGAGCCGTTGCATTTACGTGGTTGCAGGATACTTTGGCGCGCTCAACCGAGTACTGGCGGGCGGCATTGGGGGCGATGATTTTGCTGTTGGTGCTGCTGTTTCCGCGCGGCATCGTGGGCACGATTGGGCCGTGGGTTGAAGCGATCACGGCGCGAAGGAGCACGCGATGATCGCCGCGCTTGTAGCGTCTGGCCTCAAAAAATCCTTCGGCGGCGTCGCAGCTGTCAAAGGTGTCGATTTTTCGGTGGCGGCAGGTGAGGCGGTGGCTTTAATCGGGCCGAATGGCGCAGGCAAAACCACGACATTTAATCTGATCAACGGCCAGATCAAGCCAGATGCGGGCGCTGTCAGATTGCACGGGGCAGACATCACCGGCAAAGCGCCGGAGCAGCTGTTCCGCCTCGGCGTCGCGCGCACGTTTCAGATCACGGCGACCTTCGCCTCAATGACGGTGCGCGAGAACGTGCAGATGGCGCTGATGAGTTTTGAGCATCGCGCGCATTCGGCGCTCGCACTGGCGACGCTTGAATGTAAGCGCGCGGCGTGGGGTTTGTTGACCGACATCGGCCTCGCGGAACAGGGCGGACGCGCGGCCTCCGAACTCGCTTACGGCGATTTGAAACGACTGGAGCTTGCGATGGCGCTGGCCAATAATCCGCGCCTGCTGTTGATGGATGAACCGACCGCAGGCATGGCACCCAACGAGCGCGAACTCTTGATGCAGCTCGCCGTTAAGACCTGTCTTGAGCGCCGTGTCGCGTTGTTGTTCACCGAGCACGATATGGATGTTGTTTTTGGTTTCGCGGATCGCGTGATCGTGATGAATCGTGGCCGGATCATTGCGGAGGGTTCGCCTGATGAAGTGCGCGCGAATGAAGAAGTGCGCGCGGTTTATCTGGGTGGTGCCACCGTCATCGAGGGCGCGTCCAATGCTTGAAGTAAAAAACTTGTGCGTGCATCACGGACGCGCGCAATTGCTGTTTGATGTGAGCTTCGCGGCCAACGCTGGCGAAGTGCTGGTGCTGGTCGGTCGCAACGGCGCGGGCAAGTCAACGACTATGAAGGCCATCATGGGATTGCTGCCCGATGTGACGGGCGATGTGCGCTTTGGCGGCGCAATGATCACCGGCCTGACAGCGCATGAGATTGCCCGTCGCGGCCTGGGTTACGTGCCGGAGGACCGCCGGATATTCACCGATTTGACGGTGGCAGAGAACCTAGAAGTCGGGCGTCAACCCTCTCGTGCAAACGTCGTCGACGCGCCGCGCTGGACGGTAGCGCGCGTGTGTGAACTCTTCCCAAAACTGGCTGAAATGCTGGATCGTCCGGGTGGTCATATGTCCGGCGGCGAGCAGCAAATGCTCACGATTGCGCGCACGCTGATGGGCAACCCGAAAGCGATATTGCTGGATGAACCGTCGGAAGGGCTTGCGCCGATTGTGGTGGAGCACATTGCCCGAACCGTTCAGGCGCTCAAACGCGAAGGGCTGTGCGTGATCCTTTCCGAGCAGAACCTGAACTTTGCTCGAGCGGTTGCCGATCGCGCGATCGTAATTGATCGCGGTAGCGTGAAATTCAACGGAAGTTTCGCCGAGCTCGAGGCCGATCCGGCGCTCAAGGATCAGTACCTTGTGGCGTAGCAGCTTTTGGCTGTATTACCCTTTGCATTGGGGCTAAGCCCATATTTGGCGGTAAGTCGATAACTGCGGATAATGCCAGGTAGCCCATTTGAAATAAGGGAAAGCCCAGAAAGCTGTATCAGATGCATTGTCACTTTTAAGCAAGTGATTTGCCGTGAAATGTGACAAAGCAAAATTGCTTGTTTCACGATATTCTTTGTGATCTAAGAATATTTCATGCAATTTGAGGCCCTTGGCTCGATGGCGTCAGAACGCATAGCGAGGAGGATAGGCCCATGAAATTTCGCTCGTTGATAGCGTGCTCTGCAGCGTTGGCGCTCCTGCTCGCTTTGCCGACCATAGCCGTCGCACAAAGCTACCCCGACAAACCGATTCGCCTCGTCGTGCCGTTCCCGCCCGGTGGCGGCGCGGACAATCTGGCGCGCGCCGTGATGCCGCGCGTTGGTGAAATTCTCGGTCAAGCCATCATCATCGACAACCGGCCTGGAGCGGGCGGCAATGTGGGTTCGGAGGCGGTCGCACGGGCACCCGCAGACGGCTACACGCTGCTTTATGGCACTAACGGCACCCACGGCATCAATCAGGCGCTGTACGCGAAAACGGGCTTTGATCCAGTCAAGGATTTCGCGCCCGTGTCGCGCGTGAGCTACATCCCTGCGATGCTCGTGGTGATCCCGAGCGTTCGTGCAAACAATCTCAAGGAACTGCTTGCTTACCTGAAAGTGAATCCGAATAAGGTTTCGTTCTCGTCAGCGGGCAATGGCACCACGTCACACATGGCGGGCGAAATGTTTAAGCGCATGGCCGGGGTGGACATCCAGCATGTGCCTTATAAGGGCGGCGGTCCGGCGATCACGGGACTGCTTGGTGACGAGGTGCAGATGATGATTGATCTGACGGCCAATCTGTCGGCACAGGTCAAGGCAGGAAAGCTCAAGGCGATTGCCGTGACGAGCGCATCGCGTGTGCCATCCTTTGCGGAGTTACCGACGATGGAAGAGGCGGGCCTCGCAGGGTTCGAAATCACGGCGAGCGATGGCATCTATGCGCCAGCCGGAACCCCGCGCGCCGTGATTGACAAACTCAATGCGGCGATGAAACAGGCGCTGGCCGAAACCGCCGTTGTCGAACGCCTCGCCGCCCGCGGTGCCGTGGCGATTTACAGCACTCCGGAAGCGCAGTTCCAGCACATCACCAGAGAGCTGCCCGTGTGGGCGCGACTGGTGAAGGACGCTGGCGCAAAGGTGGATTGAAGCGATGAACTACATCGGTACGCCACCACCGCTTAATCCCTCTATTACCGCGACGAAAGACTATTTCCAGGCCCTCGACAATTTCACTCGTGTATTCGCGATCCGCGCTGGTGATCGCGTGCTGATGCTGACTGATCCTCTGCTTGACCCGCGTGTGGTCGATGCGATTGGTGGCCTGGCCAAAGCCCGTGGCGCGACACTGTCCGCGTTCATGGCGCCAAGCACCATTCTGCCGGGTGTGCCGGACGAAGTGAAGCCATTGATTCAGGCCGCGACATTTGTTGTATCCACCTGGTTCTGCTCGATTGAAGACCCGTTCAACGTCGCGATGCGTAAGGCCGGTCAGCGCTGGGTCAAGATCACGTACTTTC
>JAYWHV010000004.1:0-6215 GCA_043777615.1 Burkholderiales bacterium
TATGAAAAATATGGTGCCTGAGCACGTTTGGAAACTGGCGGAGCCGTATGGGCTAAAGCCCACGGCAGAGGAACAAAAGTAGCGCCGATTTTTACGGCCAACGCTTGCGGTATGGCGTGAAACTACACGCCAATCAACGCATGTAACCGTTCTTGCTGCGATTGCAATTCCGCTGAATTTCCCGTGATCACCACTCGGCCCTTTTCCAGCCCGGTGTGATGATCGGCGAGCGGTAGCAGCGCCTTCAGATCCTTGTCGATCACCAGCATCGCGAGCTTCTCGGCTTTGAGCTTGCCGAGCGCGCGCCAGATGTCGGCGCGAACCAGTGGCGCGAGGCCTTCGGTAGCTTCATCGAGAATCAATAGGCGCGGATTGGTCATCAGCGCACGGCCAATTGCGAGCATCTGTTGCTCGCCACCTGACAGCGTTCCGCCGAGCTGGTTCATGCGCTCACCCAGCCGAGGGAAGAAGCCAACTACACGGTCAAGGGTCCAGGCTTTGCCGTTAGCGGTGCTGGCTGTGGCGACGAGGTTTTCGTGAACGGTGAGGCTGGGGAAAACTTGACGCCCCTCGGGAACGAGGCCGAGGCCTAATTTACCGATGACGTGGGGCGCAGCTTTCGCGACTTCTGTCCCGGCAAAACTGATGCGTCCCGCCGTAGGCGTAAGCCAACCACAGAGGCATTTGACCAGCGTACTCTTGCCCATGCCGTTGCGTCCGAGGAGTGTGGCGACTTCGCCTTCACGGATTGTCAGGTTGACGTCGAACAGCACGTTGCTCGCGCCGTAACCTGCGCAAAGTTTTTCGACCTTTAGAAGCTCACTCATGCGCCGTCTCCCAAATACGCCGCGCGAACTTCAGCGTTTTCGCGAATGCGATCCGGGGTGTCGGTCGCGATGATGCGGCCGTACACGAGAACGCTGACGCGATCCGCGAGCGCAAACACAGCGTCCATGTCGTGCTCAACGAGCAGCATCGGGTAGCGCCCCTTTAGCGAATTCAACAGCGCGATGATGGCTGAGGATTCGCCTTGACTCATGCCTGCAAGCGGCTCGTCGAGCAGCAACAATTTAGGGTCTGTGGCGAGCGCCATCGCGATTTCAAGCTGACGTTGCTCGCCGTGCGCGAGCGTGCCGACCTCGGCGTGATGCAGGTGACTCATGCCTACCGTGGCGAGCGCGCTGGATGCCTTTTGCATTGCTGCTGCGTCGTGGTGGGCGTTGCCCCAGAAGCGGAAGTTGTGTGCCGCACGCGCGTTCACAGCGAGCAGCACGTTATCGAGCGCGGTGAACTCTTTGGCGAGCTGCGTCACCTGATAGGTGCGGGCCAAACCGAGCTGCGCGCGCTTGTGCGTCGGGATGTGCGTGACGTCAATTCCGAGGACGTGAACACTACCTTCGTCGGACGCGATCTCACCCGCGAGCTGGCCAATTAGCGTGCTCTTGCCTGCACCGTTGGGGCCGATGATCGCGTGCAGTTCGCCGGGTTCGACGGTGAGTGAGACGTGATCGGTGGCTAGTACGCCGCCGAAGCGTTTGACCAGTGAGTTTGTTACCAGTGCGCTCATGGCGAGCCCGGCGCGGCGCGCTCACTTTGTGCAGAGGCGGGAAGCGATCCGAACACACCACGCTTCAAGAGAAGCGCGACAAAGAATATGAACAGCCCCAGCAGCAGCATCCAGTTTGACTTGTAGTCGGGAAGCGTCGCCTCGATGAGCATCGGCAACGCTTCTTCAAGCGCGAGCAAAATTATTGCGCCAACCACGGGACCAAAGACGGTTCCGAGCCCACCCAGAATCACAATGACGATCAGCTCGCCCGAGAGCGTCCAGGCGCCGTAAGCGGGCGATGCGAAGAGCGTGAGATTCGCGAGCAGCACGCCTGCAATCGCACATACTACCGCCGACACAACGTAAGCTGTGAGTTGATAGCGAAAGATCGGATGTCCCAGGGCGGTCGCACGACGTGGATTCGATTTCGTGGCTCGCAGAACCAGTCCGAACGGACTCAGCACGGCACGCCACGACAGGTAAAGCGCCACCAGCACAGTGACAAAGGCAACGTAGTAGAGCGTGGTGTTGTTTGACAAATCGAGGCCACCCAAGGTGCTGCGCGCAGCGACAGTAAGTCCGTCATCGCCGCCGTAGTCTTTAAGGCTCACCGCGCCGAAGAACAGCATCTGCGCGAACGCCAGCGTGATCATGATGAACGCGATGCCGGAGGTACGCAGTGCCACAGCGCCCAGACCAGCTGCGAGCGGGATGCAAACGGCAACCGCGAGCGCTACATGCGCGAAACCCGAGGTCACGCCATGGCTCGCGGGAATGGCCACCGCGTATGCGCCGAGAAGCACGTACATCGCGTGGCCCAGGCTCACCATGCCGCCAAAGCCGAGAATGAAATTGAGTCCAATGGCGGCGAGTGCGTAGATCAGCACGCGTGTTGCGAAGCTGACGTAATAGCTCGATTCGAGCGCGCCCGCAATCATCGGCAGGACGGCGAGCAGCGCGATGATGACGACCGCGGTGAACGTGCGTGGTGAGGTCCACTGGAGCGCGACCGGCCAGAGCGACGAGGGTTTCATCTCGCTCATCGTGTCGCAGCCACGTTGGCGGGGAACAGCCCCTGCGGCTTCACCGCAAGCACCACCGCCATAAACAGATAAATCAGCATCGAGGCAAGCGCAGGGCCGGCCGCATCGGCCGCATTGCGCTCCATGAGCGAGCGCATGAGGGTCGGCATGAACGCGCGCCCTAACGTATCGACCACACCGACAATCAACGCTGCAAAAAACGCTCCACGTATCGAGCCCAGCCCGCCGATGATGATGACCACCAGCGTGAGAATCAACACAGGCTCACCCATACCCGGCTGCACCGAAACAATTGGCCCTGCCATCACGCCCGCGAGCCCCGCCAGCGCCGCACCGAGCGCAAAGACGAGTGTGTTGAGCCATTTGATATTCACGCCCAGCGCAGCGACCATGTTGGCGTTGGTTGCACCCGCGCGGATAAGCATGCCGACACGCGTTTTCTGGATGAGAACATAGAGCCCGAACGCCACGGCGAGCCCGACGGCGATGATTGCGAGGCGATAGCTGGGATACGTGATCCCCGCGATATCGACGGTGCTGTCGAGCGCTTTCGGCACCTGAATGAATATCGACGAGGGCCCCCAAATGATGCGGATCAATTCGTTAAAAAACAGAATCAGGCCGAAGGTGGCGAGCACCTGATCGAGATGATCACGCGCGTAGAGTTTGGTGAGTGCGAAGCGATCAAGCAGGAGACCGACCAATCCCGCGCCGCCCACCGCCGCGATGATGGCCAGCGTGAACGAATCAGTATTCGCGAGGGCCGCCGCGCCAAAATAAGCACCCAGCATATAAAGCGAGCCGTGCGCCAGATTGACGAAGCTCATGATGCCGAATACAAGCGTCAAACCGGCTGCCAGCAGGAATAGCAGCACCCCTAGTTGCAGGCCGTTTAAGAGTTGAGAGAGAGCGAGCTGAGCTGTCATCAGTTTGTCATCCCTTCGCCCGCAGTGCGGGAGAGGGCCAGGGTGAGGGCGGTGGAATGATGCTCTAAGTCTGAACAGGGTATTGATCGTTCGCGTCGTGGTCTGCAGGTGCTCGCGGTGAGGCGGTAATTACGCAACGGCCCTCACCCCAACCCTCTCCCGCACTGCGAGAGGGGGGGCCGAACACCGGACTGCGGTCGAGTACGTTCAGATTACAACGCCTTCATCACACACTGAGCCGCATACGCATCCACATGGTTAACTAGCGGTTTCGACACGGTGCGCAGGCTCACGCGACCCTTGCTGTCTTTGGCGACGTCGAACATGTACATGTCCTGCACCGGGAACTGGTTGGTGCCGAACTTGAAGTTGCCGCGAATCGATTTGAAATCGGCTGCTTTCAGCGCCGCGTGGAACGCCTTTTTGTCTTCAACTTTGCCTTTGGTCTTGCGCAGCGCGCTGTCGAGCAACTGAGCTGCGTCATAGCCTTGAGCGGCATATTGCGACGGGATACGGTTGTACTTTTTCTCAAACGCTGCGACGAATTTCTGGTTCGCTTCATTCGGGAAATCCGGGCCCCAGAAGGTGCCGGAGAGCATGCCCAGTGCGGCGTCGCGCAAGGCAGGCAGCGTGCTTCCGTCGACCGTCGACGTGCTCATGACCGTGATGCTCTTGTTGAGTCCGGCCTGCTGAAACTGCTTCACGAAATTCACACCGAGACCGCCTGGGTAGAACACATACAGCGCGTCCGGCTTCTTGCTTGCGACTTGCGCCAGCTCGGCTGAGAAATCCTGCTGGTTCAGCGGTGTATAGATTTCATCAGTGATCGTGCCGCCCTTGAACGAGCGCTTGAACCCAGCGACGAAATCCTTGCCTGCCTGATAGTTTGGCGCCATCGCGATGACGTTTTTATAGCCCTTGTCGCTCGCGTATTTGCCGACGACTTCAGCCTGATTATCGTTCTGCCACGACGTGCTGAAAAAGTACGGCGAACACTGTGCACCTGCGACTGGCGACGGCCCTGCGTTCGAACCGATCAGGAACACGCCCTTGTCGGTGATCTTCTTGTGCACGGCCATCATGATGTTCGAGAACGTCACGCCGGTGATGATCTGCACCTTGTCTTTTTCGAGCAGCTTGTCGACCACCTGGTTGGCGACGTCGGGTTTCAGCTGCGAATCTTCCTTGATGACCTGCACCGGCACGCCGCCGAGCTTGCCACCGTTTTGCTCAATCACCAGCATCAATGCGTCGTACTGATCCTGCCCCAGCGGCGCCTGTGGACCCGACAGCTCGGCTACAAAGCCGATTTTGAGCGGTGAGGTTTGCGCGAATGCAGCGCCTGAAACGCAACCCGCCGCAATGAGTGCAACGACCAGTTTATGCATGATATTTCCTCCGAAACGTTGTTTTGCTGATGAATTCATCGATTTTGATGATCGAAATGTAGTTTGAATCGCCAATAAATGCAATATGTTGCATTTATTGGGTTTGACTGAATGATGCCTCGCAGAAAGCTATGCGCCCTAAAGCCGAAAGAAGCTTCGCGCATTTTCCGTCAAAACCTGCTCCCTGTGTAGCTCGGTTAACCCCGGTTGGAGCCGCACCAGGTCGCCGATGTGTTCCTCGCCTAAAGGGAACGGCGCGTCGCTGCCGACCATGATGTGATCAGTGCCCATCGTGTCGATCAGCAAACGCAGCGCACGCGGGTCGAACACGGCGCTGTCGACGCTGAAACGATTGAGGTAATGACTCGGCGGATGCTGCGAAATGCCGCGCACAATGTCGCGTCGATGCCACGCATTTTCCAGCCGCCCGAGCAGATACGGAAAACCGCCACCGCCATGCGCAAAGCAAATGCGCAACTCGGTCGGCAACCGGTCAAACGCGCCACCCAGAATCATCGCCATGATGCCAAACTGCGTCTCCGCAGGCATCGCCACCGTCCACGCGCTCATCCAGCGCTTGAGCCGCTCACCACCCAGCATGTCCCACGGATGCACAAGCACCGCTGCGTTCTCATCAACGCAGTGCTGAAGGAAGGTGACGATGCCCTCATCGTCCATTTCACGCGGGCCAACGTGGTTGCCAATCTGCACGCCCACGCAGCCTGCGCGCATCGCTCGTGTGAGCTCCTTGCAAGCAAGCGCGCTGTCCTGCAAAGGCACCTGCGCCAGTGCACGCAGGCGGCCGCCGCTGTCTGCGCACATCGCGAGCGCTGCGTCGTTATAGGCGCTGGCAACGTAGGCCGCCTGCTCGGCGGGCGCGTCATAGGCGAACATCACAGGCGTTGCGCAGATGATTTGCATCTCGACATGGTTGGCGTCGAGTTCCTTGATACGCGCTTGAGCGTCCCACAGCGCAGAGTGAACCGGGCGGAACGGCTTGTCGCCCAGCATCATCATGCCGGTGCCATCGCCGTGGTCTTGCAGCGTGACCCAGGGGCCAGAGGATTCGCCGAACTTTTCCGCGAAGTTGGGGGCGCTTTTTGGGAAGAAGTGGCTGTGGATGTCGATGCAGGGGGAGGTCATGGCGTTACTGTAACGCAGGCATTGCGCTCATGCCGCGCGGGCAGTCACTTTCTTTGCTTCGCCAAAGCAAGTAACCAAAGAAAGGCGACCCCGACATTCGCCCTGATCCGAGATTTGAAGCGAAAACGTCGCGCGGTCCGAAACTCGCTGCGCTCAAACAACGGAC
>JAYWHV010000005.1:0-6184 GCA_043777615.1 Burkholderiales bacterium
CCCGCACGCGGACGAGATGGTGCAGATGGCGATGGGCATGATGGGCTTTTGGGTGACACATCCGAAGCAGAAACATCCGTTGATTGACGAGGTGGATCGCGACTTCTGCTTTTTGCTCAACTCGTATGACATTGAGCCCGGATCCTACACGCCAAAAATCATGACGATGGTGGACTTCAATTTGTGGAGCTGGAACAGCCGTGTGTTTCCGGGCATTGATTCGTTCAACGTGCGGCAGGGTGACAAGGTGCGTCTTCGCATCGGTAACTTGACGATGACCAATCACCCGATTCATCTGCACGGGCATGAGTTTGTCGTGAGCGGCACGGATGGCGGACCGACGCCAAAGGGTTCACGCTGGCCCGAGGTCACGACTGACATAGCGGTCGGACAAATGCGTCAGCTGGACTTTCTGGCCGACGAGCCCGGCGACTGGGCATTTCACTGCCACAAAAGCCACCACACGATGAACGCGATGGGTCACAACGTGCCCACGATGATCGGTGTCGATCATCGCAGCGTCGTGAAAAAAATTACCGGCCTCATCCCCGACTACATGGTCATGGGCGAACGCGGCATGCACGACATGACCGAGATGGAAATGCCGCTGCCGGACAACACCGCCGCGATGATGACGGGCACCGGCCCGTTTGGCGCGGTGGGAATGGGCGGCATGTTCAGCGTGCTCAAAGTACGCAAGGATCAAAAGCCCGGCGACTACTCGGATCCCGGCTGGTATCAACACCCGCCGGGAGAGGTGGCGTTTGAATGGACCGGGTCGTTGCCCGATCCTGCCCGATTCAAAGCCGAAAGCCACAGTTCAATGCCACGCGCGACGAAGCCGAAGCAGGATATCGAAGTACAGATCCGTAAGCCCGTGGGCCCGATGAATCATTGAGCCAGAACAGAAAGGAATCTGATGAAACGACTATTTACACCGCTGATCGCGATCGCGCTCCTGATCACGGCGAACGAGGCGGCTGCCCACGGTATCGGCGACCACGCAAAGAACACTAAGGTGACCCTCAAGGAACAGAAGGCTTGGGGCATTGCGGGTGATGCCAAATCCGTGAACCGAACTATCGAAATCCGGATGCTCGACAGCATGCGCTTCAGTCCTGACCAGATCGACATAAAACTTGGCGACACCGTCAAGTTCGTTGTCAAAAACACCGGGGCCGTGATGCATGAATTTGTCATCGGCACGGCGACAGAAAACGCGCAGCACGCTGCGCTGATGGTCAAGTTCCCGAACATGGAGCACGACGAGCCTTACATGGCGCACGTTCCTCCAGGCAAGACCGGCGAAATTCTGTGGAAATTCAACAAACCGGGCGTCTTCGATTTCGCCTGCCTTATTGCAGGCCACTACCAGGCAGGCATGATTGGGCGCATTTCCGTTAAATCGTAGAAAAAACCGACAGTCCCGCTCATTTCAATCAATAAATCTACCCACAACCATCAGGAGTTCTCATGAAAATCGTTTCCACCTTCATTGCAGTTGGCATGTTCGCAGCGCTTTCGGCGTCAGTCGGTTTCGCACAGCAGCCTGCCGCCGTTGCCCCTGCTGCGGCAAGTCAGGACATGTCCGACGGCGAAATCCGCAAGGTCGACAAAGACGCCAAAAAAGTCACGATCAAGCACGGCGAGATCAAAAACCTCGACATGCCGCCAATGACGATGGTGTTTCAGGTGAGAGACGCCGCGATGCTCGACACGATTCAGGCCGGCGACAAGGTGAAATTCAAGGTCGAAAAGCGGCTCGGTTCCTACGTCGTGACCGACTTGCAATTAGCCAAATAAATTGTCCTGCGCATTCGGCGTAGCTGCTGAATGGTTCATAACCTTTTTGTACGACGCCAGTCTACACATGGGCTAAACGCTCATTTAGCAAGAAGTCGATAAATAAAAAATGGGCCCATAGGCCCATTTAGAACGGCGGTTTCAGCTGAAAGCTGTTACCGTAATCCGACTACAGGTTTGCTGCCAGAACGCTCTGGAAATAGCTGCGCACAGCAACATTGCAGAACGGTGGCACGAGGCTGCCGTGATAGGCGCCGAGCACGCGCTCAGCGGGAGATGCGCCGAGCGTTGGATCGGCTGCAGCACCCGCCTTGGCTTGAGCGAAGCCGCCCGCCAATGTTGGGCCAACGGTGGTTGCGTCTTCCAGGTTAAACACGGTGATCAGCGATTTCACGCCTTTGCCCGTGAAGTAGGTCGCCGCGTCGCTGGTGTTGGTTCCAAAGACCGTTGGATCCTGAGCGCCGTAGCACATGGCGACAGGGCGAGCAGGCGTCCAGCTCAACAGATCGTTCTTTGCTGCTGCGACCCAGGCCGCATTGTTTGGATTGGTCAGAACGGCTTGACGATAGCTTTCCTTGATCAGGTTCGGCGTACCGACGCCGCTGGCGAACAACGCGTTGAGCGAAGGGTCGGCGGTGACCAGGGCGCCCGTGGCAAACAGCTTGGTTGGTAGCTTGCCGGAGGTGAACAGCTGGGTGAACGTCAGCGAGCCGGGCATGAGCGTCTCGATACCAGTCGCGTAGGCGGCTTCGTAAACGTCCGATGGCGATGTATACAGATTGCCGTAAGCCTTCTGCCAGGCCGTCAGGATCAGCGGCGTGAAGACGCTGGCACCGGCGTTGACGCCGCCTGCGTAAACGGTGCGCAGGGTGTTGGTCAGCGCATACGGGCCGGACATGTTGCCCGACGCCGTCACTTTGAATTCGCTGGCGTAATTCGTCTGCATCGCCTTGTGCGTTGCCATCGAAACGTGCCCGCCTTGCGAGTAGCCCGACAGGAAGAGCTTGCCGGAATCGTTGGCTCCAACGGCGGTGAACGCTTTACGCGCAGCACGCAGCGCGTCGATCATGTCGTTTGACTGTTGCTCGGCGACCAGGTACGGGTGATACGGCAAACGCGAGGCGTCGTAGCCCGCGTAGTTCGATGTCACCACGATCCAGCCTTGAGCGGCATACATGGCGGCGACGAGGCCTGCCTCGCTATTAGCGGGGCTCGCAATGTTGTAGCTCTTTTCAACGGTCGTGCCGTGGCTGTACAGCAGCACAGGGCGAGGGCCGGTACAGGCCGCATCTGTTCCAGTCGGGACCATGATGCCGCCGGTCGCGTTGGTCGCTTCGCCGACTGCGCCAACAGTGTTGTATTCCATGTAGTGGAAAGTAATGCCGCATTTCGGATCGCCGGCAACTTGCAACAGCCCTTTGCCGCTGGCCGACGAATTCAGCACGTTTTTGAAATCCGTGGCGGTCGGAAAGCTCGCCAGAATGACAGGTGGGTTGGCTACGAGCGTTCCGCGTGCGCTGGTGAGATCAATTGCGGGGCCGGTGGCAACATCGCCGCCGCCGCTACAGGCGGTCAGCACGGCTGCGGTCAGCACGGCAAACGCGCCAACCTTGAGAGTTTGTTTGGACATCATGATTCCTCCTTATTGAACTTTCGTCACCGCTCAGGCTTTCCGGCTCGGGCGGCGGCTTAACGCACGATGTTAGGCGTTTGTGAATGCGCCTGCTAGCGGCTAATTCAACGCCGCAGGACGTTAACGGCGACTTGTTGCGTTTCTGGCGTTCGCGCCTCGTTTGAAGCGGTGCGCTCGCGCTACGGCAAACCCTTAGGCCACCTCTGCAGCGACCCGGCTGGCCTGATTGATCGCGCGCTTCGCATCGAGCTCGGACGCCACGTCCGCGCCGCCCAGCAACGTGACTTTGATGCCCTTGGCTGCGAGCGGCTCGACGAGGGCGCGAAGTGGCACCTGGCCCGCGCACAGGATGATGTTATCGACCTGAAGCCAGGTCGCGTTCTCACGCTTCTCGCCGTAAGTGATGAGGAGGCCCTGATCGCTGATCTCTTCGTAGTTCACGCCGCCGACCATCTCTACGCCGCGCGACTTGAGTTCGGCACGATGGATCCAGCCCGTCGTTTTGCCGAGGCCCGCACCGGGTTTTCCGGCTTTGCGCTGCAACAGCGTGATTTGTCGTAACGGTTGCGCAGGCTTCGGTTTGACGACACCGCCTGGTGCCATTTCAGGATCGACCACGCCCCATTCGGCCAGCCATTCATCGAGGTGCAGCGTCGGCGAATGATCGCCTTTCACAAGGAATTCCGCGACATCGAAACCGATGCCGCCAGCACCAATGATCGCGACCTTTTGCCCAACGGATTTTTTGTGGGCGAGGACGTCAACATATGACAGCACCTTCGCATGATCCTGCCCCGGAATTTTCGGGTCACGCGGTGTGACGCCCGATGCCAAAAACACTTCCTCGTAGCCTCCCGCCGCCAGCGTTTCGGCATCTGCGCGTGTGTTCAAGTGCACGTTCACGCCCGTGACTTCGAGCTTCTTTTTGAAGTATTTCAGCATCTCGTGAAACTCTTCCTTGCCAGGAATTGTCGCGGCCATGTTGAGCTGGCCCCCGACCTTATCCGCCGCTTCGAACAGGTGCACTTCGTGCCCACGTTCACCGAGCACGGTCGCCGCGGCGATGCCTGCGGCACCCGCGCCCACGACCGCGAATTTTCGGCGTTTAGGTGTCGGTGTGTAGATCAATTCTGTCTCGTGGCAAGCGCGCGGATTGACCAGACAGGATGACATTTTTTGCGCGAAGATGTGGTCGAGACAGGCCTGATTGCAGCCAATACAGACGTTGATTTCGTCGCGACGACCTTCGGCGGCTTTCTTCACAAACTCCGGATCGGCAAGGAAAGGCCGCGCCATGGAAACCATGTCGGCGCAACCATCGGCAAGCACTTGTTCCGCAACCTCGGGAACATTGATGCGGTTCGACGTGATCACGGGAATCTTGAGCTCGGGTTTGAGCTTTTTTGTGAGCCACGTCCATGCTGCGCGCGGCACGCTCGTCGCAATGGTGGGCACGCGTGCTTCGTGCCAGCCAATGCCGGTATTGATGATCGTTGCGCCCGCCTTCTCAATGGCTTTTGCCAGCTGCACGACCTCAGACCATGAGCTGCCACCGGGAATCAGATCGATCAACGAGAGCCGGAAAATGATTATGAAGTCAGGCCCTACCGCGTCACGCACCCGGCTGACGATTTCCACCGGCAGGCGCATGCGGTTTTCGTAGCTACCTCCCCATTGATCCGTGCGTCGGTTGGTGTAGCTCGTCAGGAATTCGTTGATGAAATAGCCTTCGGAGCCCATGATCTCAACGCCATCGTATCCGGCCTCGCGCGCCAGCCGGGCGCAGCGAACAAAGCCACGAATCTGACGCTCGATGCCGCCAGCGGAAAGCGCACGCGGCGTGAATGGCGTGATGGGCGACTTCAGGCGCGATGGCGCGACCGAGAGCGGCGAATAGCCGTAGCGGCCCGCGTGCAGAATTTGCAGCGCAATTTTCCCGCCTTCAGCGTGAACAGCATCGGTGATTTGCACATGTTTTTTTGCCGCAGACGACGAGGCCAGGCGTGAACCGAACGGCGACAGCCAGCCCTCAATGTTCGGAGCGTAGCCACCGGTGACCATCAGCGCGACACCGCCGCGAGCGCGCTCGGCGAAATAAGCGGCCAGGCGCGGAAAATGTTCGGCTTTGTCTTCAAGCCCGGTATGCATTGAGCCCATCAGCACGCGGTTTTTAAGCGTGGTGAAGCCCAGGTCAAGCGGAGCGAGAAGGTTAGGGTACGCGGTCGAGGTCAAGTCTGCACTCCGTGTGACGTTGGAGGCGCAAGGCTACGCGAAATCGCGCCCAGTTTGCTTCGTTTGAAGTTTGGGCTCTACGTCCGGGTACCCTCCCCGGGCGGGGAGGGGAATGACCGGCTATTGAGGAATCGTCAGCGTGCTGCCGCTAAACGTGATGGCATCAGCTGCGGTCGGTGACGCGCTGAACACCGGTACGTTGCCGCCAGCAATGGCAGGTGCCGCGCCTGGCGTGCCACCGCGCGGCGTTGTCCGTACAACCTGCGAGGGTGGAAGTGCTTTGCCATTTTTCAGGTGCTCGTACATCGCATCCATCGCTCGGTTGAAGTAGACGTGCAGCGGAATAAACCGCGTGTCGTATCCCGGCAGCGCCGCGTTGCCGATGAACGCGTCGAAGTGCTGCGCGTTGGTCACTTCCATGTAGCTCAGCTTTGCGCTTGCGCCCTGCGCTGCGAGGCTCTGAGCGACGTATGGACGTGACGCATGATTGACCGGCACCAGCGCATCGTTGCGACC
>JAYWHV010000006.1:0-22673 GCA_043777615.1 Burkholderiales bacterium
AGATCTTGTTGACACGCAACACCGGCGTCGTACCGCCAAAATTCCATAGTTGCTGCACGGTGTGCAAACACCAGTACGTCGCGATGATGGCGAAAATGAGCGTGCATAGTTCGGCGAACAAATACACCCAGCCGTGCATCCGCGTCGGCAAGCGTTGCAACAAAATGTCGAAGCGAATGTGCGCGCGCTCTTTCACAGCGAACGCAGCACCGACATAACCGAGATAAATAAACGCGTACTGCGCGGTTTCCTGCGCCCAGGCCGATGAGTAATTGAGCACAAAGCGGCGCAGGACTTCCTGGACGATCACGATGCAGATAAAGACATAGAACACTAGCATCGCGTAGCGCTCGGCGTTCTCATCTAGCGCAGCTAACCATCCGGATGATCGGGTTTCCGCGTCTTCCTGAATGAGCCCGGCAACGAACAAAATTGTCGCCGCAAAGAACAGGCAGAACTCCCCAACGTCACCCAGACGAACGGGTAGCGTTGTTCCCATTTTTTGCGCCACCGCACCAGCGATGGCGTAGACCGCATACAACACGTAGAGCGCGTAACCAGCCCTGGTTGCGCTCCGCTGCCATGGTCGCATGCGCTAGCCCTGGAAGTCAGCGACGGTAATGGCGCCCTTCGTGTTGGCGGCAAGCTTCAATTTGTCGAAATTGGCAAGTGATCCTGCCAGCTCAATCTTGTCCTCATTCCACTCAGCGCGCTGCTCCCCGCAAGACTCGGTCCAGAGTTTGAACTCGTCTGCCGTCGGCACATAGAACTTGCAGCCGCCAACCGTCATCTGGCGCATTGCCTCCACGCGCGATGCGGCAAGTTGCTGGAACGCCTGAATTTGGGTCATGCGCGAAGCGTCTTCAAACACCGTTTGCATTTCTGGCGAGAGCGCTTTGAAGTAGGCAGCGTTCGCTGCGAACATTTGCGCATCGGGCACCGTTCGCACGAAAGTGATGTTTTCGAGCACATCGGTGAAACCAAACGTGGCGAGTGCCGTAACCGATGGATCGAGCCCGTCTGCTACGCCCTGCTTGATTGCAGTCGCCGTTTCTCCCCACGCTACGACCGTCGGGTTCGCACCCATCAACCGGTAGAGCTTTTGCAACAACTTTGACGGCGGCACGCGCATCTTCATGCCGCGAACGTCGGCAGGAGTTTTTACGACTTTGCCAAACCCACGGCGCGTCGCGACCGTACGTGGTTCGGTGGTGAAATAGAACATGGGCTTGAAGCCCTTTTCGGTCACTTTCGGCGTGATGTCATCGTTCCAGGTCTTGCTGGTGACCAGGTTCGCAAACTTCTGATTTTCGCCACACCAATACGGAATGTTGATGAGGTCAACAGTCTTTGTGTAGGGAGAGAAATTTGAGAGAGAAAGCGACGCGCCCTGCACGGTGCCTGCCTGTACGCGTTGAGCAAGTGCTGCACCGACAGCGAGTTGGCCAGCAGGGAAAAGACGCACATACATCTTGCCCTTCGAGAGC
The DNA here is from genome assembly GCA_043777615.1 of Burkholderiales bacterium. GTDB lineage: Bacteria > Pseudomonadota > Gammaproteobacteria > Burkholderiales > Casimicrobiaceae > Casimicrobium. The sequence continues at coordinate 1,488 of JAYWHV010000006.1, forward strand.
TTTTCGATGTTGTCCTTGAAGGCTGCCTGCATGATCGGGTACTTGATCACATCTTCGATCTTGTACTCGGTGGCGAACGTCATGGTGTACGTCGCGGCTTTTTTCTTTTTTTCTTCGTCCGCGCTGGTCTGTGCGACAGCTGAGTCGCTCCATAAATAGCCACCCATGGAGGCAAGTACGGCGACATTGAAGCCAAATTTGCCGCTCACTGACAAAAAGCGTCGGCGCGATAACTGTGTATCTTCTGTCGATGCTTGGAGCGAGTGCTCGATGGTCTCGATACTTTTGTACATGGTGGCCTCCTTGTGGTTTGAACGGTGTGTCGTGCTGCGTTTGTACTAACTTGTACTGCGAGGCATGGGTCGAGTGCCTCCACACTTAACCCCCGCCTTTTTCACAATCTACGATGCAAATCTACGTGGTTATTTCCGGTAGATCAGCATTGGTTCCGAATTACGCCGATTCGTACAACCGCGTCAACACGAATTCACGATGGCCTAGCGCCTCGGCCGAGGTCAAACGGCCATTGATCGTGCGCATCATGTTGTCGAGCAGCGCATCGCCAGCATCGTCCATCGTCATTTCGCGACGCAGCAGGCCGGAGGTATCCACGTCCACATGCTCGCTCATCAGGCGAACGGTCTTCGGGTTCGAACATACCTTGATGACCGGCAAAATCGGATTGCCGATCACGTTTCCCTGACCCGTTGGGAAGAAGTGAACCACGAAGCCAGAAGCGGCGCATAGCGTCACCATCTCGGCAGCAGCGCTGGACGAATCCATAAACCACAAGCCCGGCCCGGTTGGCACTTCGGCCTTGTCGAGTACGCCGTCGATCTTGCACTTGCGGCCGATTTTCTGGATGTTGCCGAGCGCCTTCTCCTCAATGGTCGTGAGGCCACCGGCAATGTTGCCTTTAGTCGGCTGACTGTCAGACAAGTCACTCGTCTTGTGGCGCTCGATCATCGCCTGATAGCGGTCGAACATGAACATGAAGTCCTTCCACACTTTCGGTGTGCGGCAACGGGCTTCGAGTAGCGCTTCACCACCCGTAATTTCGGAGGTTTCGCCGAACAGGAGCGTGGTTTTCAGCGGGTACAGTTTGTCGAACGCGTTGCCCACGGTTGGGTTCGCGCCACAACCCGAAGTCGTGTCCGACTCGCCGCATTTCGTCGAAATCCACAGCTCACTGATCGGGCATTCAACCCGATGAATCTCGCTCGCGTCCTGCAGGAATTTCTTTGCAGCAGCCGATGCGTGCATGATCGTTTGATGATCGCCGTGGCCTTCAATCCCAAATCCGACAACCGGTTTGCCCGTTGTCGCAATCGCGTCAACAATCTTTTTGGTCCACTGCGATTCAATGCCAATGACCACGACGGCGGCCACGTTCGGATTGGAGCCTGTGCCAATCAGCGTCGCGAAATGCAGGTCGAGGTCAGCGCCAAATTGCAAACGGCCATACGGATGCGGAATCGCCATCGTGCCCGTGATGTTGTTGGCAACGGCTTGCGCTGCGGCGTTCGACAGATCATCAACCGGCAGGATGATGACGTGATTGCGGACACCCACGCGACCGTTTGCGCGACGGTAGCCCCAGAACTTTGTGTTTTTCTTGATCATGTTGGCCTACCAGCGTTTCGTTTTAACGTTATGGACGTGTAAATGCTCGCCCTTCTTGATGGGCGCGACCACCTTGCCGATGTCCACGCCATACTTGATCACGGTGTCGCCGACCTTGAAATCCTTCAGGGCCACTTTGTGACCAATCGGTATATCGCTCTTCAGCGCGACGTTGACTGTGGAGTCTGGTTCCATAATCCAGCCAACGGTTTTTTGGCCGACTTTGCAGCCCTCAACGACGACGACACCTACGCCGTCGTCCTTTTCATGCACTACGAAATGAATCATTGCTTTCCTGCCTTTTCTGACTTGCGGCTTGCTCGCCGACAAGTTCGGCGAGAAGTAAGTTAAGTCATCTAGATGATATAGATGAGTTGCGTAGAATACCAATATCGTCAAAAAGTGCAAGTCCGCGCATCGGAAACGAAGCCATTCGTGCACGCTTCTCTGGGGAAATCATGCGAATCGTAATTTCAGAATTTATGGATGAAGTCGCCGTAGACCGGCTGCGCGCCGCCTTCGGCAAAGACGCTGTTTTGTATGACGCGAAGCTCGTCGACCGGCCTGATGACATGGCTGCTGCCGTTGCCGATTGCGAAGTTTTTATCGTCAGAAACCGCACGCAGGTACGCGGTGCGCTGCTCGATGCCTGCAAGTCGGCGAAGGTGGTCGGGCGGCTTGGCGTCGGACTCGACAACATTGATGTGCCCGCCTGTGAAGCGCGCGGCATGAAAGTGATCCCTGCGACCGGCGCGAATGCGCTCGCTGTTGCCGAATACGTGGTTGGCACCGCGATGCTTTTGCGTCGCGCGAGTTACCAGAGCACGTTCGACGTCGCCGCTGGCAAGTGGCCGCGCAATCAGCTTTCAAGCGGACGCGAAACAGCGGGCTCGACGCTCGGTCTCGTTGGCTTTGGCTCCATCGGACAGCTCACGGCACAGCTAGCGCGCGGCCTCGGCATGAAAATCGTCGCTTACGATCCGGCGCTGCCGGAGACGCATGCGGCGTGGAAAGACATCGGCGCAACGCGAGTGACGTTCGATGAACTCCTCGCGCAGGCCGACGTCGTGAGCCTGCATGTCCCGCTGCTCGACAGCACCAAAAATCTGTTCAACGCAGATCGCATCGCACACATGAAGGCAGGCGCGGTGCTCATCAACACCTCGCGCGGCGGTATCGTGGATGACGCTGCACTGGTCGCCGCTTTGAAGAGCGGCAAACTCGGCGGCGCAGCGATCGACGTTTTCACGCAGGAGCCACTGCCCGCATCGGACGTGTTTTCTGGCTGCCCCAATCTGATCCTCACGCCGCACATTGCGGGCGTCACCTTCGAGGCCAACGTTCGCGTGTCGTCGATGATTGCGGACGCCGTCATTAAGGCGCTGGAGTAAATCATGGCAATCATCCCCCTTGCTGATCTCAACACGCTCACGGTCGCCGCCCTCGTCAAAGCAGGCGCGTCACAAGCAAGCGCCGAGTCCACCGCGCGCGCCCTGATTTATGCCGACGCGCAAGGCACCGCGTCACACGGCGTATCCCGCGTTCCGCAATACGCGGGGCATATGAAAGCGGGCCGGATCAACGGACAAGCCACACCGTCAATCGCCATTCAAAACGGCGCAACCGCCGTCATCGACGCCGCCGATGGGCTCGCGTTCCCGGCGTGCGATCTTGCCATCAAAACCGCAATCGAAACGGCGCAAAAGTTGGGCGTCGCGTTCGTCGCCGTTAACAATAGCTATCACTTCGGCGCAGCGATTTATCACCTTGAAGCGGTCGCCAAAGCGGGCATGGTCGGTCTCGCGTTCACCAATTCCCCGGCCGCAATGGCGGCAGCAGGCGGCAAACGTCCGCTCTTCGGCACCAACCCGATCGGAGCCATCTTCCCACGCAAGAACGGCAACCCACTGGCCATCGATCTCGCCCTGTCCGAAGTCGCGCGTGGCAAGCTCATGGTCGCTGCTAAAGACAACAAAACCATCCCGCTCGGCTGGGCGCTCGACGCCGACGGTCAACCCACGACGGACCCCGCGAAGGGACTCAAAGGCAGCATGGCCCCGCTCGGTGCAGCGACCGGCAGCGCCAAGGGCGCGATGCTCGCGCTGGTGGTCGAGCTGCTCGTGACCGCGTTTACGGGGGCCCGCTTTGGTTTCGAGGCCGACTCGTTCTTTGACGTGCAAGGCAACCAACCCCGAATCGGCCAGGCGTTTCTGGTCATCAATCCCAACGCCATGGGCGGCAGCGACGGCTATATCGAGCGCGTAGAAACGCTCATCGCCGCGATGCTCGAAGATAACGGCGTTCGACTGCCCGGCGCGCGGCGCTATGAGCTCCAGCGCAAAGCCGAGGTATCGGGCGTGACCATTCCGGATGCCTTGCTTACGCAATTGCAGGCGATGGCTGCGTAGCGTCGCACCTGCTCAATAGCTTTTAGGGTAAAAGCCTGATTGCCTTGGGGCTCAAGCAGGATATTGGCGCTTATCGACTTAAGTCAAAAAATGACTTCAGCCCCAGTCAAATCGGCGTTTTAGCGAAAAGCCGTAAGCAATTTTTTGGCTCGGCTGATAAACCAGCCGTTGGGGTCGGACTGAGCAAGGAGTTAGGCATCAGCGCGCTTTGCCCACGCTAGCGCGCCGCCAGCCGCGATGAATATGGACCCAGTAACCCGGTCGAATACGCCCTTGGCATTTAGGTCTACAACCTTCTTGGCCATTCCCGCCCCGAGTGCTGCATAGGCAGCCATCACAACAAGGGCGACGGTGCACCAGGTCGTTGTGAGGACTGCCACTTGAACCGTGATTGGCGAAGTCGTGGTGATGAACTGTGGAAAGAGGGCGCCGAAGAACAATAGGTCCTTCGGGTTACTGAGTCCAACCAAGAATCCGGTACGAAACAGTTTGCCGAGACGCCCGCTGTTATCGCTCGCTTGAGCTGCGATTGATTGTGAACCAGGATCACCACTTGGTCGGCTCCGCCACATTTTGACGCCCAAATAAATTAAGTACGCGGCACCGGCAAATTTGACGATATTGAACAGGGTGCCAGATGCGGCAAGTATTGCCCCAAGCCCTGCAATCGACAGGGTAATGAGTGCTACAGAGGAGAGCAGTAGTCCTGAGATCGTGGCTAAGGTCTTGAGTCGTCCGTGAGCAACCCCATGGCTGATGCATAGGGCAGCAGCTGGGCCTGGCATGACGATTACGGTGAAAACGAGAGCAAGGAACAGGGACCACGATTGGAGGGACATAGAGGTTACTTTCTGATGCCTAACGTTCGAGCTAAGCGCCGTCTGCCGTAGCGGGTCAGCTTGAGCGAGGGGTTAGGCCCCACTGCGCGGGCGCCGTGTGGCGGCCTTCGGAGCGGATGGCGTTTTGGCTGCCGGTTTGCGTGGCCGCTGCGCGGCTGATACCGACTTGACTACTGTGGAAAGCGCAGGCGCTGCTACAAGATCGGAGGTTACCTCTGCCTTGGCCGAAGCGATGAGCGCTTGCACAGCTGGCTCAAGAAGCCGCGCCAGCGGTTGAAGCCGGATGCTCCTGAACTTTGAACCCGTGCCCTCCAGGATGTTTGTTGGGTCCAGGAGGTTTGCACCGTTGGCGAAGAAGAGGGTGACCCACTTGGGATACGCCGCGATAGACATGACGGCGCTTGATGCTCGCTCTGACGATGCATACGCAAAGACCAGTGCGTTGTAGTTGTCGTACACCAGCTCATAGCCGCGTGGAAACTGCGACGCCAAGTGTTGCCTGGCCTGACTGACCTGCGCACTGATATCAGGCGAGTACTTCGCCAGAAAGCTGCTGATGGCTTCGCCAAGGCTCATTTGTGGGGCCTAACCTGTTTTATACGCGCTTCGCACGTATAACTTTTTAATAGTGCAAATTATCACTTGCATTTTGGGTACGCAATTCCTTGATTCATTGACGCTATTGTCATCATCACGCGTTGGCGTCGAGTTAACAACGGACGCAAACAAGCGCGGATGTTCTCATTCGGCTTCTCGTGGTTCCCATCGCGAAGCGATAAAACCTCGGCTCGGATAGCCCGGTTTACCCGCAATGAGGTGCAGAGTAACGGGCGGTCGCGCACGTCAACCTACGCATGATGCATTTGCACGCGTAACGCCTGCTAAACAAACCCCAAATTCTTGTTAGCAAACGCGCCAATATTCGGCGCGACGGTTGCCAGTCCGCTGGCGGGCACGCCGAACCACGTTGCAAGCGTTGCGGCGTATTGATCCACCGACGTTGTGGGCAACCAGCGGCCTTCGGTTGAGACATCGTCTGCGCCGCCGAGCTGCTGAACCGGGAAGGTGCCGTACATGGCGCCGCCTTTGACTGCACCGCCCATGACCATATGGTGATTGCCCCAAGCGTGATCGGAGCCGCCACCGGCTGCGGGTTTGAAGGTGCGACCGAAGTCTGTGAGTGTGAACGTGGTGACATTGTTGGCCACACCCAGCGCGGCTGTCGCATCGTAGAACGACTTCATCGCGGCGCCTACGTTGCCGAGCAACGTTTGCTGCGTGTTGATCTGGTTGTTGTGGGTGTCGAATCCGCCGAGCGAGACGAAAAAGATTTGCCGTGACAGGCCAATGGTGGCGCGGGCTTCGATCAGTTTTGCGACCTGCAGCAACTGCGCAGCGAGGCTGTTGCCCGTCGTGGTGAAGAGATTCGCAACGCTCGAATTGGTCGCCGTGATGATCGGGTTGACTTTGGCGGAGAGCGCGATCGCCTGCTCGGTTTGTTCGGCTGCGGCTTTGACCAACATGTGGTCTTTGCCTTGCAGCAAGAGCGCGTTGAGCGCTGCTGCACGGGCTTTGGTGGCGGCGTCGGTGCCGGTCAATCCGCTGAGGCTGAAGCTGCCGCCCGAGGCGGGAATAGACAGCGGGCTTTGCGCGTTGCCGGTGGTGTAGAGCGTGGAGCCCGCGATGGAGGTCAGGACGGGGAAGGTGTTGGTGCCGTTCATCGACGCGACGCTATCAGCGAGGCGTCCGCCCCAGCCGGTGCGCGAGGGCTGATCGGAGATGCCGCTCTGCCACTGCGCCTGCTGATCGGAATGCGAGAACAGTTGATCGGGACGGTTGATGCCGGCGACGTACTGTGCCTTGGTGATTGGCGCAACCAGGGGCCCAGCATTCGCGATCACGGCCAATTTCCCCTGCCCGAACAACGGATGAATCGGCGCCAATGAAGGATGGAATCCGTAGGTCGACGAACTGTTGCTCGGCTTGAATGTGAGCAATTCGCTTTGCGCGATGTTGATGCCCGAATCGACGCTGCGGATGCCGCTGTAGGCGGCGTAGCCCGCGGCGTCGGCCGGGATGATCATGTTGTTGCCGTCGTTGCCACCGAACAGAAATATGCAGACGAGTGCCTTGTAATCTGACGGCGCAGTTTGCGCATTTGCGAACGGCAGCGTGAAGCCATTGAGGCCAGAGGCGAGTGCGCCAGCGGAGAGCGCTTTGAGAGTGTTGCGGCGATAGAGATTCATGTGATGTCCTTTATGCGCAAGTTAGCGGGCGATTTGCGCTTCGGGCGCAGCGACGGCGAGATAGAGCGCAGTGCGCGCACGGCCCGTCGGGTCGGTGGCGGCGACGGCGTCAACGGCGGTTTTCATGGTGGCACGCGTTGCAGCAGTGAGCTTGCCCGCGAACATCACTTCGTTCACACGATCCAGTAGCGCATTGCTGTCGACGGCGACGCTGGTGAACGGCGTCCAGTCGAATTGCGTGCCGGTTGCACCATACAGCGCAGTCGAAATGTTGATCGTTCCGTACAACATTGAGTTGGCAAAGTTGATGCGCGACAACGCGGTGGTCGAATTGAAAATTCCGAACTCCGGGCTGTTGAGATTGACCGAAGATACGACGTAGTCGGGAGCGTAGTAATTGAACACGGATGGCGCGCTAAACACCGTTTGTCCGAGGCCGTTGCTCTGGTTGAAGAAATAGAAACCATCGGTCTTTGTCGACAGTGCACGGGCGAGATTGGTCACCAGCAACACGGGTTCGCTCATATGGCCGTAAGTCGGCTCGAACTTCGCGGCGCCGCGCGCTTCGATGTCGGTCAGGATCGCAGTGACCACGGCTTTCAGATCACCACGAATCCCGCTGCCGTTGTTCTTGAAGACTGCGGCAACGCGGGCCACATAGCCCGGACTTGGGTTGCCCGTCACGAGCTTCTGGATCATGAATCGCGAGAAGAACGGCGGCACGTTCGCGTAACCAAACACGTTATCGAGCGCGCCGGTTAAATCTGCGTACGCAACGGTGTTCGCAGGGGCCACCGTGCTGCCGAGCAAGTCCTTGGTGCCCACATCGTGATACGTCTCGCGCGGCTCCATAGTGCCCGCAAGGTTCTGGCCATTCAGGCGCGTGGTTGCCGCGACGCCGGCGCGCGTTGGGTAGGTCCAGCCCGTGAAGACCTTGGCAAATCCTTTAATTTCGTCCTGCGTGTAGGCCTCGATTGGCTTGCCGTCCGGGCCTTTCTTTTCGGTGCCGTCGTCGTTGAGCAGATTCACGCCGTTGGAGAACAACTGCAGTATTTCCCGCGCGTAGTTTTCATTGGGCGAGATGCCATTGCTTGTTGTTTTCTGATTGTTCGCCATGTCCAGAAAGCGGCCCATCGCGGGATGCAGCGTGACTTTTTCCAGCAAAGTGCGGAAGTTGCCGAAGGCGTTGTCGCGCAGCATTTGCTGATAGTCGCCCATGCCGTACGGCAGGTTCACGTCAGTCGCCGAGATGACAAAGAACTGGCTTAACGCCCAGGCAACACGCTGCCGTAACTGATCGCTGCCCGTGATCGCCTGTTTGTAGAACTCAAGCTGCGTCGGGAACAAAGAATAGTTATCGCGCTGGCAATACGACGTCGGCGTGACCGGTTGCGTGGTGTTGTTCACACACGTGTCGGGGCGCGTTTGCGGCACGTACTCGCGCGGGGTGTATTGCGACGCGGCGGCGGCGAACTGCTCGTTCAGCCACGCCGTGGTGCCAAGCGTTGTCACGCGATCAATCTCTGCGGGTGTCGGGCCAAAGCTTGCCTGTTTAAGCAGGCGCGCCGCATCGAGTCGCTTCTCGGCTGTTGTTTGCGGAAGGCACATGGTGAGGCCTTCGAGCGCGTAGCCTTCTGCGGCGTACGATTGATAGAAACTGTAGTCCTGAAAGTACCGATGATTGGCGGGGCCGTTGCTCGCCGCAGCTCCGTTATTGAAGGTGCGATAGAGACCGACAGTACCGGCTTTGCAGCTGCCGGATGCGGGCGGTTCAGCGTACCAGGCGATGCCTTCCGCGACGAAGCCGGGAATGAGCGCGAGCTGATCTCGCTCAGTCGCGCTAACCGTGAAGAAGTGCGAACCAACGGAGGGTGCGTAAAACCGATAAACCGGGAGCGCGCTGGCGTCCTGACCCTGCGTATAGCCTGAGAACGTGACGCCGGTGCGTTTCCAGCCGATGCTGGCGTACTGATCGAGCAGCGCCCAATCGGCAGGGTTTGACGAGATGAAATATTTATTGGCGGGCGCGTTGAAAAACTCAACAATCGTGGCCGCTGGTTCGGCCGCTTGCGCCGCAGAGCCTCCCCAAAACGTGCCCGTTGTTGCGACCAGGGTTGCGACTAGCGCCGAGGTGATTCGCATGATGTTTTCCTGTGGTTGTGGCGACAGACCAAAGACGCGTTGCACATGAAGGCGCTCGCACGATGGTGAATTCCGAGCGCGAAGTGTCGTCTAAAGGGTGACCATTGCATGCTGCACAAACGTAACAAACTATTTCTTTTCGCTCATGAACTTAAACAGCTTTTGTCTGGAACGACCGCCACAAAGGGGCTGAAGCCGAAAAATGCAAAAAGTCGATCATTGAAGTTGCTTCGAACAGTCGTAGTTCGCAATCTACATTCAGACTTGTGCATAAGTCTCTATTTTTACTTCTGTTTTTGCCAATATTCGACTTCATCAAAGGGCTGTAAACGCTTGAATCTAAAGGATTATTGACGGTCATACAGAAAATCCTCAATCTGTGAGTAAAAGTGGGGATTAGCGGCAAAAGGTGGGATAATCTTTTGCATGTTTACTGGCGCATCCAATCTCAGCATCGACGTAAAGGGCCGCTTCGCCGTCCCGACGCGTTATCGCGAGGAGCTGGGTGGGGATCTCGTCATCACGGCGGATCCGAGTGGTTGCCTGCTGCTGTTCCCGTCGGACGCGTGGCAACCGTTCGAGGCCCGTGTCAGCGCGCTGCCAAACATGAACCCGCGGGTCAAAGCGCTGCAGCGCATGTGGCTTGGCTACAAGCTTGATTGCGAAGTGGACAGCGCCGGTCGCGTGGTGTTGACGCCCGAGATGCGTGCCTATGCCAAACTGGAAGGCAAAGTGCAGATGATCGGTCAGGGTGATCGCTTCGAGTTGTGGAGCGAGCGCGGCTGGCAGGATGTCATCGATCTTGCGCAGCAAACCATGCGCGAAGACCCGCCCGCCGAGTTGGCCGGTTTGTCGGTATGAGTCGGACGCAATGCAATTTGACTCACACATCTCCGTCCTGTTACGAGAGGCCTGCGACGCTTTGCTGCCTGAGCGCGGCGGTGTACTGGTCGATGGGACGTTTGGGCGCGGCGGACACAGCCGCGAATTGCTGCGCAGAATGCCCGCTGAAGGGCGACTCATCGGCATCGACCGCGACGCCGCAGCGGCCGTATCGGCGAGCCAAATCACGGATTCGCGCTTCACATTTATCGGCGCGCACTTCGGGGACATCGCGGGTGCGCTTGCAGAAATTGGGATTGAGCAGGTTAACGGCATCCTGCTTGACATCGGTGTTTCGTCACCGCAACTCGACGACGCCTCGCGAGGATTTTCCTTCATGCGCGACGGCCCGCTCGACATGCGTATGGACCAGTCTGTCGGCCAATCGGCTGCCAGCTGGATTGCTACAGCGTCAATCAACGACATAGCGGAGGTCATCCGTGACTACGGTGAAGAGCGGTTTGCTTCGAGGATTGCAGCAGCGATTGTTGAGGCACGCCAGCGGCAACCGGTCGAGCGAACCGTTCAGCTTGCGCAGATTGTCGAAAAAGCCGTCCCAGCGCGGTGGACAGGGCAGCATCCGGCCACGAAAACCTTCCAGGCTATTCGGATTCACATCAATCAAGAGCTCGAGGAACTCCGAATGGCGCTAAGCGCGGCCCTGCCTCTGCTTGCGCCCGGCGGACGTCTCGCCGTTATCTCGTTTCACTCGCTGGAAGACCGAATTGTGAAATTGTGGATGCGGGAACAGGCGGGGCGTACGCCAGAGGATCCTCGCTTGCGGCATTTGCCGAAGACCGCGGCCGCGTCCGCCGCGCTCAAGCTGGTGGGCAAAGATGTTGCGCCTTCGGATGAAGAGGTGAGCGCAAATCCACGCTCGCGCAGCGCTCGTTTGCGCGTCGCAGAAAAGCTCGCGGAGGCATCATGACGCGCGTCAATATCATCCTCGCAATTCTTGTCTGGGCGAGTGCCTTTGCGCTTGTCAGCAGCCAGTATCGGGTCCGTCACCTGACGGTGGAAATCAACCGCGCACGCGACCTGGCCTATCAACTGGAAACAGATCGCAACCGCGCGACACTGGTGCAATCGCGACTGTCCACCCCGACGATCGTCGAGCGCACGGCGCGCGAGCGGCTTGGCATGGATTTGCCTGAAGGCGCACGCACGCAACTGGTTGAACTCGGTGGCGCGGCTAACGCTGCGAGCGCGCAATGAAAATGCCCGCACACAACACGATGAAGAAGGGCGCGCCGCAGTTTGCGGTCTGGCGCGTTCGCGCAGTCGCGTACGGATTGCTTTTGGGATTTGCCGTGCTCGCTGGGCGCGGGGTGTATTTGCAAGTCGTGCAACATGACGATTTGACCAAGCGTGGCGATGCGCGAACGACGCGTGATCTGGTATTGCCCGCGCATCGTGGTCGACTGCTGGATCGTGAAGGTGCCGTGCTCGCATCGAGCGTTCCAGCGCGTGGCGTTTTTGCCTTTCCTGATCAGGTCGAGCTGACAACCCCGCAACGTGAAGGCCTCGCCAAGGCGCTTTATTTGCGCCCGAAGGATATCGACCGCAAACTTGATACCGAGCGCGATCTGGTTTTTCTTGCGCGAGGCATTACGCCCGAGCAGGGGCAAGCGATTGCCGCGCTGAAAATCCCTGGCGTCGCTGTGCAAACGGAATACAAACGCGAATATCCGTCGCAAGAAGTGATGGGCCAGGTGCTCGGCATTACAAACGTAGACGATGTCGGTCAGGAGGGATTAGAGCTCGCACAAAACGAGTGGCTCTCCGGCAAGCCTGGGGCGCGCCGTGTGACCATTGATCGTCGAGGCAGCGTGGTGGAAGAGCTGGGTGGTATCCGCTCCCCGCAGCAAGGCCGTGACCTGCAACTGGCGCTCGACAGTCGCCTGCAACATCTGGCGTTTCGCGAGCTCAAGCGTGGTGTGGATGCCCATCGCGCCAAGGGCGGTGCAGCGGTTGTGCTCGACGCGCATTCTGGCGAAGTCGTCGCACTTGTGAACTACCCGACGTCAAAGCCCGGCGACCGGTCAGCGGCGGCAACGGGTGGCCTCCGCAATCGTGCTGTCGCCGATTTGTTTGAGCCGGGCTCGACGATGAAGCCGTTCACTATCTCGACTGCCATTGAAACGGGCGTGCTGAAGCCTGATGCTTTCATTGCGATGCAGGGCAGTACTTACACGCTAAATGGCGCAACGATTCGTGACACACATACGATTGGTAGCAACGGCGTTGCGTCAGTCATGGAGATTTTGCAGAAATCGAGCAACGTTGGAACAGCCAAAATTGCCGAGCGTCTACCCAATGAAGTGATGTGGCGACATCTTCAACGGGCGGGCTTTGGACGTGCACCGCAGACCGGCGTTCCGGGCGAAGCGCATGGTCGATTGCGCGCGCCGCAATCGTGGCGTCCGATCGAGAAGGCAACGATGAGCTATGGCTACGGTCTTTCAGTCAATCTCGTTCAGCTGGCTCGTGCCTACACCATCTTTGCCAACCAGGGTGCGCTCGTTGACGTGACTTTGCTCAAGAACGGCGGTGCTGCGCGACAAACGCAGGTGTATTCACCCAACACCATCGCAGCGGTATTGCCAATGCTTGAAAAGGCCACTTCAAAGGAGGGCACAGCACCGCTGTCGCAGATTCCCGGCTATCGTGTCGCCGGAAAAACTGGCACCGCAAAGAAACTGGCCGGCGCGGTGTATTCCGAGGGGCGCTATGTCGCATCCTTTGTCGGTCTGGCTCCCGTGAGCAATCCACGCTACGTGGTGGCTGTGATGATTGATGAACCGTCGAACGGCGTCTTTTACGGTGGGCTGGTTGCCGCCCCTGTGTTTTCCAGCATCATGGGTCAGACCTTACGCCTGATGGAAGCGCCCTACGATGCACCGCTCCCAAATCAGCCGACACGTGCCCTTGCCGATACGGTAATCGCTGTTGTGCGCGAGGGTAACTGATGGTTGCGGCAGACAACGTTGTGTCAGTGCTTGACCGCGCCGGGATCAAGCGTCAACGCGTGACGATTGATTCGCGCAGTATCGTGCCGGGCGACGTATTTGTTGCGATCCCTGGCGCGCGCGTAGATGGTCGGGATTTCATGGGCATCGCCGCATCGCTCGGGGCCGCAGCGATCTTGCGTGAAGCCGCAGGGGCCGCGCCACACACACTGAGGATCCCGGTCATTGACGTGCCCGATCTTTTTATGAACATGGGCACGATTGCCAGCGAGTACTACGGCAACCCGTCGGCTCAGGTTCGCACTTACGGCGTCACCGGGACCAACGGAAAGACGTCTATCGTCAACTGGTTGGCGCAGGCCTATGCGATGCTCGGAAAGCCTTGCGGTGCCGTTGGCACGCTGGGCGTTAGTCTTGGTGATCAGTCGTGGCCGACCAACAACACAACGCCTGATGCGGCCTCCGTCCACACAATTCTTCGTGACTTGAAAGTAGCTGGCGCGGAAGCTGTCGCAATGGAAGTCAGCTCGCACGCGCTTGAGCTGGGTCGCGTCGCGGGCGTTCAATTCGCCGCGGCAATATTCACTAATCTCACGCAAGATCATCTTGACTTTCATGGCACGATGGACGCCTACGGCGCGGCGAAGGCAAAGCTCTTCACCGACTACCCCGTCCAACGCCGTATCGTGAACGCCGACGATGCGTTTGGCGCAGCGCTCATCGCTCGCAGCTTGCCCAATACTTTGTCGTACGGTCTTGATCACGGTGAAGTACGTGCCGATGTCCGGTCGATGTCGGCGACAGGCATGCAGTTGGTCCTTCATTTCGCTGGCAAAACGTCCACCATCCAGACCGAGCTTATTGGTCGCTTCAACGCCGCCAATCTGATGGCGGTCGCGGCTACGCTCCTGGCCGAAAATGTTGCGATTGATGCGGTCGCGTCTGTACTTGAAAATTTGACCCCCGCGCCGGGGCGCATGCAGCGTGTCTTGACGGAATCTAGGTCTGATTTGCCTAACGTGTATGTCGACTACGCGCACACACCCGACGCGCTTGCGAAAGCGCTTGAGACCGTGCGTGAAACGCAACCGCAATCGCTCGCTGTTGTCTTTGGTTGCGGCGGTGATCGCGACCGCAGCAAGCGAGCAATCATGGGTAAGATCGCTGCTGATCGCGCAGATCGTATATATGTGACGAGCGACAATCCCCGCAGCGAATCACCAGAAAGCATTGTCACCGAAATCGCCAGCGGCTTCACGGCGACTCCTGCGCGCAAGACTATCGTTCTACGCAGCGAAGCTATTCACGCCGCAATCACAGAAGCAGATGCAAACGACGCCATTTTGATCGCAGGAAAAGGGCACGAAAGCTACCAGGAAGTAGCCGGTGTTCGGTACCCATTTTCCGACGTAGCTGAAGCTCGAATGGCATTGAGCCAACGTGCCGCCAAGCTTGATGAGGTGCGGCATGTGGTCTAGCGCAATGCTCGCCGACGCATGCGGAGCAAAAGTCAGCGGTCCTGCGCAGGACTTTACCTCCGTCTCTACCGACAGTCGTACCATCCAGATGGGTGCGCTGTACGTTGCGCTCGCCGGTGAAAACTTTGACGGTCATCGCTTCGTGGCGCAAGCGGTTGCTGCTGGCGCGCGTGGCGTTTTGGTATCGCAGCCAGTTGCCTGCGTTGGCGGCATCACGGCGCTGCAGGTCGCCGACACGCTCACGGCTCTGCAAGAAATGGGGCATGCCTCGCGTTTGGCTTTTGATGGTCCAGTGATCGCAGTCACCGGAAGCAACGGAAAAACCACAACGAAGGAAATGATTGCCTCAGTGTTGCGCGAGCACTACGGCGCAGACGCAGTGCTTGCGACCGTCGGTAATTTGAATAATCACATTGGTGTGCCGCTAACCTTGCTTGCACGAAAGTCATCTCATCGCGTCGCTGTAATCGAGATGGGCATGAATCATTTTGGCGAAATCGCACTGCTCACGAGACTGGCTGAGCCGACAATTGCTGTCATCACGAACGCTGGCCCCGCGCATCTCGAAGGCGTGGGATCAATCGAAGGCGTGGCTGAGGCGAAGGGTGAAATTTTCGCTGGGCTGCGCGACAACGGAGTTGCTGTCATCAACACTGATGACGCCTTTGCGGCGTATTGGCAAGTTTTGGCACGAAGCCACAGGCGCATCACATTTGGCTTCAGCGCGAAGGCCAGCGTGAGTGGCGAGTTTACGCCACCCCATCGTGTGCATGTTCGAGTCGAGTCAGCCCGATTCTCCGTCGCTGTACCGCAAAAGGGCGTGCACAATGCCGCTAACGCACTTGCCGCAGCAGCAGTGGGGTCTGCCTTGTTGATCCCGGTGGCCACCATCCAGCGCGGCCTGGAGTCCGCTGGAAATGTCGGCGGACGATTGACAACGCGGGCGTTCGTGAAGGGTTCCACACTCATCGACGATAGCTACAACGCGAATCCTGCCTCAATGCGCGCGGCGGTAGAGGTCCTGGTTTCGCATGCAACACCGCGTTTCCTCGCAATCGGCGATATGGGAGAGCTGGGCGAAGCCAGCGACGCCATGCATGACGCACTGGCGACAGACTTGAGCAAGCTCCCGCTAGACGGCGTGTTTACGCTGGGGCCACGCATGAAACGCTCCGCCGCCCTCCTGGGTTCAGGCGCGCAGTCATTCGATGACGTCGATTCAATTGCCAGCGCGTTGTTCGGCAGACTCTGCCCAGGGGCAACGCTATTGGTGAAAGGTTCCCGCTCGATGGCTATGGAACGCGTGATCGAAAAACTGGAAACTTTGTCGCAGGGAACGCACTGATGCTGCTTTGGCTCGCCAACTTTTTGAGCGCGGAGGTGCGCGGCTTCAGCGCGCTGACGTACATCACTTTGCGCAGCGTGCTCGCGTGCGCGACTGCGATGGCTATTGCGCTGGCAATCGGTCCACGCATGATCCGCTGGCTGATCGCGATGAAAATCGGCCAGGCGGTCAGGAGCGATGGTCCGCAATCGCATTTGTCGAAACAAGGCACCCCTACTATGGGCGGCGCCATGGTGTTGACCGCAATCGCGATCTCAACTTTGCTCTGGGCTGATTTGAGCAATCGGTTTGTGTGGGTGGTTCTTTTTGTGATGATCGGCTTCGGTGCTATCGGTTGGGTCGATGACTACCGAAAGGTCGTGCATAAAAATCCAAAGGGAATGTCTGCGAAGGAAAAGCTTTTCTGGCAAGCCACGATCGGACTGATCGCTTCCACCTATCTCGCGTTCGCAGTGTCGGCCCCAAGCACCAGCAAAATTTTCAATCTAATCTTTCTATGGGTGCAAAGCGGCTTCACTAATGAGTTGCCGTCAAAGGCTGATCTAATTGTGCCGTTCTTCAAAAATGTCGCCTATCCGCTTGGAGTTTTTGGATTCATCACGCTCACGTGGTTCGTGATTGTGGGTACCAGCAATGCGGTCAACCTGACCGACGGCCTCGACGGCCTGGCCATCATGCCAGTCGTCATGGTTGGCAGTGCGCTTGCCGTGTTTGCCTACGTCGTCGGTCGCGTTGACTATTCGCGGTACCTGTTGTTTCCCTATATTCCGGGCGCCGGCGAGCTGATGGTCTTCTGCGGGGCAATGGCTGGTGCGGGGCTCGGCTTCTTATGGTTCAACGCCTACCCGGCGAGGGTATTTATGGGTGACGTCGGCGCCCTGTCGCTTGGGGCATCGTTAGGAACCATTGCCGTAATTGTGCGTCAGGAGATTGTCCTCGTGGTGATGGGGGGCGTATTCGTTGCCGAGACGCTCTCGGTGATGATTCAGGTTGGTTATTTCAAGTACAGCAAGGGCAAGCGTGTGTTCCGCATGGCACCGCTGCATCACCACTTTGAACTCGGCGGCTGGCAAGAAAATCATGTGGTGATTCGCTTCTGGATCATCACAATGTTTCTCGTGCTCGCCGGGCTTTCGACATTGAAACTGCGCTAAGGAATTTTCCGTCAAGATGTTTCGCTGTACCAACGCCAAAGCAACCGTCGTGGGCCTCGGTGCCACCGGGCTGTCGCTTGTGCGCTTCTTGCGTAAGAGTGGTGCGACGGTCAGGGTGATTGACAGCAATGAAACGCCGCTGGCTCTGCAACAGTTGCGGCAAGATTTTCCGGATGTTGCGTTTCAGGCATTGGACCTGGCGCGTGATGCGTTGCCGGCATCTGACTTCGTGGCGCTCTCGCCCGGCGTTCCTCGCGCGTCAGTGGCTTTATCAAGTGCTTTGGCATCCGGCATTCCGGTCTTCGGCGATATTGAACTCTTCGCCCGGGAGGTTTCCCCAAAAGCTTCAGTTTTTGCGGTAACCGGTTCTAACGGCAAGACAACGACCACCGCACTAGCGGCTCAACTTGCGAAGCGTACGCGCAGCGATGCTCGTACTGCGGGCAACATCGGAGTCCCAATTCTCGATGCATTGGCCGAGGCGCCGGCCTGTTCAACCTGGGTACTAGAACTGTCCAGCTTTCAACTCGAATCCACTGAATCGCTGCGTCTTGAGTCAGCTGCCGTAATCAATGTCACTGACAATCACCTGGATCGTTATCCCAGCTTCCTCGGTTATGCAGCCGCCAAAGAGCGCATCTTTTCACACGCGAAGCGACAGGTGCTGAATCGGGCTGATCCGTGGTCAATGAGTATGCGTCGCGTCGGATGTGAGGTCACCAGCTTTGGCGCCACTCCAGCCACAAGCGATTGCGACTTTGGTGTGGACGCTGTTGGCGGTCGGCTGGCGTTAATGCACGGACAAACTGCGGTGCTCGCGATGGATGAAATGGGCATCGGCGGCGCGCACAACACCCAAAATGCGCTTGCCGCGTTGGCTCTCGTCGACTCGCTTGAGGTTCCGGCTGAAGCGCAGCGCGACGTGCTGCGCAACTTCAGCGGTATGCCACACCGCTTTCAGTTGATTGGCTCAATCGAAGGCGTCAATATCATTGATGATTCGAAGGCGACAACCGTGATCGCGACAACCGCCGCGCTGTTGGGCAACACCACGCCAACCTGGTTGATCGCCGGTGGCGACGGTAAAGGCCAGGCGTTCGCTGATCTGGGTCGCGTCGCATCAAGCTCCTGCAAAGCCGTGCACTTGATTGGTCGCGACGCACTATTGATCGCGTCGGTGCTGCAAGCTAGCGGCGTTCCGCACCGAATTTTCAAGACACTGGACGATGCAACAAATGCCGCACTGGATGGCGCAGTGGCAGGCGACCAGGTGTTGTTATCCCCTGCATGCGCGAGCTGGGACATGTTCCGCAATTACGGCCATCGCGCGGAAGTGTTTGCGACGGCGGCACGTGAATGGTCGCGCTCTCATGGGCGCACGTTTGTTGCTCGCGGAGCAAGCGCATCGTGAGTCTGGCTGGCATCAGATCTGCCGTCTCGCAGCTGCCAATACGCGCAGGCGAGTGGCTTCGTTCGCGCAACGGCGAAGACCGGCGCACGACGTCGTCGCGCCCGCTAGTCACCAGCTCGGGTGAGTTTGATATCACAATGTTGTGGGTGATCGCGATGTTGGTCGCCGTCGGCCTGCTAATGGTTTATTCGTCATCGATTGCCAGCGCCAGCGAGAGCAAATTCACCAGATTCTCCCCGACTTACTTTTTCGTTCGGCAATGCCTGTTTGTACTGATCGGCTCCGTACTTGCGCTTTTTGTGTTCGATACCTCCGTGCGCACATGGGAGCGCATAGCACCTTACGTATTCGTCGTTGCCGTCGTGCTCGTAATTGTGGTGTTGATTCCCGGAATCGGGCGTGTTGTCAATGGCGCACGTCGGTGGATTCCACTGGGTCCATTCAGCCTCCAACCATCGGAGCTCATGAAGTTTGCGATGGTACTTTTTGCCGCCCGCTATGCTGTTACGAAGGTCTCCGTCCTGCATGCCGCTCAACCATTGAAGCAAAGCTTGCTTAAGGGCCTTGGGCCGTTTTTGCTCATTGCTTTGCTGGTTAGCGTGGCGCTTTTGCGCGAACCCGATTTCGGCGCGACGCTTGTGGTGCTGAGCACGGGACTGTTGATTCTTTTCATGGCCGGGCTTGATCACCGTCTCGTTATGCCAGTGGTCGTGCTTGGGTTGATCGCCGCCATCGCGCTGGTGTGGCTGGAGCCGTATCGTCTGGAGCGTATCTTCGGCTTCCTTGATCCGTGGAAGGAAGAGTTTGGCAAAGGCTATCAGCTCACCCAGTCCCTTATGGCGATTGGTCGTGGCGGGTTGTTTGGTCTGGGTCTTGGAGCGGGAGTGTCCAAGCACTATTACCTTCCCGAGGCACACACCGACTTTATCCTCGCAGTGACTGCGGAAGAGCTGGGGCTCATTGGCGTGTGTGTTGTCATCAGCGCCTACGCTTGGCTGACATGGCGCGCTTTTGCGATTGGTCGCGAGGCCCGTCAGCTTGAGCAACCGTTTGCTGCGTTGGTGGCGCAAGGCATCGGCACGCTGTTCGGAATTCAGTCGCTCATTAATATCGCGGTGAACATGGGTTTCGCGCCAACCAAAGGGCTAACTTTACCGTTAATGTCATACGGTGGCAGTGGCATGGTCGCCAGTCTTATCACGCTCTCGGTGCTTCTGCGCATCGACTGGGAAAACCGTCGATTGTCGCGAGGGTTCAAGGTATGACCCCGCACTTGCTCATGATGGCTGGCGGCACGGGAGGGCACATCTTTCCCGGACTCGCGATTGCGCGCGCACTGCGTGAACGCGGATGGCGCGTTACGTGGCTCGGCACTCATAACGGGATGGAACAAGCGCTTGTGCCAAAGGATTTGTTTCCCCTCCATTCGTTTGCGTTTGAAGGCATCGTCGGTCGCGGCATCAAACCCAAGTTGGCGTTGCCCCTCAGACTGTTTACCGCATACCGCCAAGCGCGGAAACTCTTGTCTGAACTTCGGCCTGACGTGGTAATGGGGATGGGCGGTTACCCCACCGTGCCAGGTGGACTCGCTGCATCCAGTAAGGGCATTCCGTTGGTCATTCACCAGAGCGATGCAGTCCCCGGACTGGCAAATAAGTGCCTTGCTCATTTCGCAGATCGCGTGCTCGTGGGCTTTTCAACAGTGTTCGCCGAAGTTGGCTCCAAGCGCGTGGTCACCGGCAATCCGATTCGTCCAGAATTCGCGCTGTATGACGACCCTGCATTGCGTTTTTCTGCTCGCAGCGGGCCGCTGCGGATGTTGCTGATGGGGGGCAGCAGAGGCGCTGATGCCATCAACAAATTACTGCCTGCTGCACTTGGATTGATTCCAGACGCGCAGCGCCCAATTGTCACGCATCAGGCTGGCAACGGTTCGCGCGATTCAACGCTCGCGCTCTACGAAAGTTCGCAAGTAAACGCAAGAGTTGTCGAATTCATCGAAGACTCGCCGCGGGCACTAGCCGAATGCGATGTCTTCGTTGGACGCAGCGGCGCGAGCACTGTGTCCGAGTTGGCCGCGCTTGGTGTCGCGTCAATTCTCATTCCATACCCGCATCACAAGGACCAACAGCAACTGCACAACGCAAGGGTGCTGGAGGCAGCGGGTGCAGCCACTATTTTTGATCAGCCGACCCTGACCAAGGAGCGGCTTGCTGCGCACATTCTTACGCTCACTCGCGAGGGCTGCCTGAATATGGCGAAGGCGGCGCTGGCTGTCGCTAAACCAATGGCGACTTCTGAAATTTGCGATGTCGTTGAGCGGCTACTGGAAATTCCGGAGGCGGCAGCATGAAGTTCCGTCTGCAGAACCTGCACTTCATTGGTATCGGCGGCATCGGCATGAGCGGGATCGCTGAGGTGCTGCACAATCAGGGCTACATCGTAAGCGGCAGTGATGCAGCAAACTCTGCCGTGCTTGATCGACTCGCTTCGCTTGGCATTCGCGTGGCCGTTGGGCATCAAGCGGCAAACCTGGGTGCTGCGCAGGCAGTGGTTGTTTCGACGGCGGTCAAGGACACCAACCCGGAAGTGCTGGCCGCGCGAGCGCAGAAACTGCCGGTGGTACCGCGCGCACTGATGCTCGCCGAGTTGATGCGCATGAAGCGGGGAATCGCGATTGCCGGCACAC
>JAYWHV010000007.1:0-6125 GCA_043777615.1 Burkholderiales bacterium
GCTCGTAAAGCTTGTCAGCGGCAGCGAGCAAGCGCTGCACCACGCGCCCCAAAGCTGGGGTGAACAACGGAGTCTCGAGCCAAACCTCTGGGTCAATGCCTTCGGCACGCAGCCACTCCAGCGGAAGGAAAAGACGCTTCTCACCCGCGTCCTCTCCGACATCTCGCGCGATGTTCGATAGCTGCATCGCAACACCCAGATCGCAAGCGCGAGCCAATGCAGATGCGCTGCGTGCCCCCATCAAGAGCGCCATCATCACGCCCACAGTGCCCGCGACGCGGGCCGCATAACCATACAGATCATTCAACGTTTCGTAGCGACGAAATTCTGCATCCCACGCAAAACCTTCGATCAGCGCCTGCGGAATTTCGCGTGGAATGGCAAAGCGGGTTGCCACGTCAGCGAACGCCCGATCAGCGGAAGCCGCGCCCGGCTGGCCGTCGTACAACCGCGCGAGGCGGTCCGTCAAATCGGCAACAGCGCCGTGCTTGTCGGCCTGCAAATCAACGGCGTCATCGGCGACGCGGCAAAACGCATAAAGCGCGAGTGATGGCTCTCGAACGGCTTTGGGCAAGAGCAGAGACGCGGCAAAAAAAGTACGCGAATTCTCTTGGAGCAGCGCGCGGCAGGCGACGATGTCCTGTGCCGCCTCGCTACGTGCCTCGGCGCTGTTGGGTCGCTGATATTTGGCGCTAGACATGACGAGAGAATGCACCGGCGTCGGGCACAATCGAATCGAGCACTCGCGCGGACGAAAGCACGCCCGGCAGCCCTGCACCTGGATGGGTGCCCGCGCCGACGAGGAACAGATTCTCAATGTCCTCGCTCTTGTTATGCGGGCGAAACCATGCGCTTTGGGTGAGAATCGGCTCCAACCCAAACGCAGCGCCTTGCACACTGTTCAGGCGATCCTGAAAATCTTGTGGCGTGAGGCAGCGCGACGTCACAATTTCGTCTTTGAGACCGGGCAACAACGTGGCAGAAAGGGCTTCACATAACGCATTTTGATAGCGCGCAGCCTCGGTTGACCAATCGGTTCCACTAGCCAGATGCGGCACGGGTGAAAGCACATAAAACGCATCGCATCCTGGTGGTGCCAGCGAAGGGTCTGTGGCAGTGGGCCGATGCAAATACAGGCTGAAATCTTCGGCCAATTTTTTGTGTTTGAAGATGTCCTCAAGCAATTCACGATAGCGCGGACCCAGCAGAATGGTGTGATGCGCAACATCATCATATTGCCGTCGGGTGCCGAAATACCAGACGAACAGGCTCATCGAGTAGCGTGCTTTCTGCAGGCGTGAATCCGTCCAGCGTTTGCGCGCTTTCGCTGGCAACAAGTGCTTGTAAGTCCAGGCGGAATCAGCGTTCGAGACAACAATACTCGCGCGGACTTCTTCGCCCGATTTGAGTTGTACGCCGGTGGCTTTTTGTCCGTCAAGCGTGATGTGATCGACTTCAGAATTGCAGAGCACGCTGCCGCCCTGAGATTCAATCAATCCAGCGAGCCCCCGAACAAGCTGACCCGTTCCGCCCATCGCGAAGTGCACGCCCCAACGTCGCTCAAGATGCGCGATCAGACAGTAAATCGAGGTCGTCGAAAACGGATTTCCCCCGACCAGCAACGGATGAAAAGACAGCACAGTGCGTAGCCGCTCATCCTTGACGTAGCTCGCGACAAGTCCGTATACCGTCAGGTAGCTCTTGAGCTTGACCATTTGCGGCACGATCTTCGCCATAGTTGTCCAGTTATCGAACGAAACATGGCCGAGTTGCTCAAAACCCACACGGAAGGTCTCCTCCGAGGCTTTCATGTAGCGCTCATAGCCGTCAACGTCAGAGGGCGAGAGTCGCGCAACTTCCGCGCGCATTTTTGCTGCGTCGCCGGTGTAGTCGAAGCTCACGCCATCATCGAAGCGAATGCGATAGAACGGCGTAACCGCACGCAGCTCTACGTCATCCGCAAGATTCCTCCCGCAGAGTTTCCACAAATCCTCGAAGAGGAACGGCGCTGTGACGATGGTAGGGCCTGCGTCGAAAGTGAAGCCGTCCTGGCGGTAAACGTAAGCGCGGCCACCTGGGGCATCGAGCTTCTCAAGCACTGTCACGCGATAACCGCGCGCGCCAAGACGGACAGCGGCGGCAAGGCCGCCAAATCCGCTGCCGATGACGACGGCGTGTGGACGCACGTCCGTAGTGTGCGTTTGGATCTGGTTATTCAACGATTGCTTCCAATTTCAAAATACTTTCAATTGCAGAAAACACGTCGCTGGCTGCCTCCTCATGGGCAAGATGACCGAGGCCAGGCAGCTGCGTCACGGAAGTTTCTGGCAAAAGCGCCTTCACTCGGTCCGCCTCGGACGCCGGGACAGTTCGGTCGTTGTTACCGATGATGAGATGAAGCGGCGTTTTCAATCGCGGCAAATCTTGTTGCAACGCGCTCAAGTTCCAGTGCGCCATCATTTTTAGTGCGGCGGTTGCGTGCGAGGAATGGCGCATCAATTCGCCGTAACACGCCATGCTTTCCTGATCAATCCTTGAGCCCGTGCCACGAAGCAACCGCTCGGTGACGGCAGGGTCTCCAGCACGCCATGAGAACAGTCGCGGCACCAACGAATTTGCGGCGAGCAACTTCGCTAGCGGCGAAAAAATTTGACCCGGCAGCCCTTGCAAAGGTAGTAACGCTCCGTTAATCGAGACGATAGACGCTGGCTCAGCCAGGCCGTCAAGGCTCATCCGTGCGGCAATCGCGGCTCCAGCAGAATGGCCAACAATTAGCGTTGGATTGACACCAAACTCAGTCAACAAATGGGTGATCAAACCAGCGAAGGATGGCAGCGAATGATCGTCGTGAGGCGGCGCTCCAGAAAACCCGTGTCCCGGCAAATCAGGCGCAATAATGCGAAAGTGTTCTGCAAGCAGGGGCGCTAAACCACGCCACGAATGGGTCGCAGCACCGGTGCCGTGGAGCAGCAAAGCAGCAGTTGCGTCGGCGTTGCCCATCACCTGAACGTGCCAGCGCACACCGCCTGCTTCGACAAATCGACTGGCTTCGCGGTGCGGCCACATTAGCCCGCTGGTGTGCCACTGTGGAGTGCTCACGGGTTCTTGGCCATCTTTGCGCGCTCGGCCATAACAGCGGCCGATATCACTGGCGCAGCGGCATAGGGCAAGCCGAGATAACGACCGCGCATAGCCTCCGCCAAGAGTCTTGCCGAATCCTGCGGTTGCGGCGAAGTGTCGATCATGAGCGTGGTGTACCCGCCTGCGCGGAGCCGTTTCGCTGCGTCAAGCGCGTCGAGCGCAGCCTGCGGTCGACCGGGAGTGCCGTCGCGAGCGACGTTGGCGCGACCGTCGGTCAAAAACACGATCGTGGTGGTCATACCGCGACGCCGGGCGGCCTCAGCGATCGCCACGGCTTGATCGATTCCCGAGGCGAGCGGTGTGCCCCCACCACCAGGCAGCGCCGTTAGCGAGCGTTTAGCGCGCACCAGCGAGCGAGTGGGCGGCAACAGGACGTCTGCAATCTTGCCGCGAAAACTGACGAGTGCGACTTGATCGCGGCGGATGTAGCACTCCGCGAGCAGCAACTCTACCGCGCCTTTCGCCTCGGCAAGCCGGTGCAACGCCGCCGAGCCCGAGGCGTCGACGGCAAAAACGGTGAGTGTTTCGCTGCGGAAGGCTCTTCGCGCGACGTGCCAGTCGTCGCGCTCGACCAACAATTTAGGTGACAACACGCTGCCCACCAAGGCACGGCGGGCCCGCAATTCACGGCGCACCGGCTGCCACGGCGCGGCGGCGCGAACGGTAGCGAGCACATGCACCCTGCCCCCGTGTCGCGCGTCGCCGCGGCGGGGCGCCAACGGGCGGCCACGCTGTTGCGACATACGCTCGCGACCATAGCGCCCCTGCGCGCCATTTGTGGCGCTGCTTCCGCCCAATTGTGCTGCCAACTGCCGCAACAGGTTCGCGCTGAGCGCTGCGCGAGCCGCTTCAATCATGCGATCAGACATGGCTGAATCGTCGGGCTTATTTTCTGAATCTGGACTGTTGTCCGGGCTCTGCTCCGAACGTTCAGGCGCGGGTGACGGCTGTATGGCTTCTGGTGGCAGCGTTGCGTCAGATGATTGCTCAGGTTCGGAATCGGCCTCGATTGGCTCGGGCTCGGCTGCCTCTTCGCGCAGCTCGGGCACACGCGTAGCACGAGGCGCGAGCACTAGCTGCGCGGCCAGTGCGAGATCAGCGTCGATGATCGCTTCGCGTCGTGCGATCGCTGCGGCCGTGCAGGAAACCGCGACAGCGAGCTGTTGCGAACGCAGGGGTCCCACCCCGAGCGCATCGGCAGTCTGGCAGATAGCAATGACACTTTTTTCATCGGCGACGACAGCTCGGTCGAGCGACTCAATAACAGACAAGGGCTGAGAAACTGCGCTAAAGCTCGCGGGCGCGTTGAGTGATGCCACGCCCGCCAAACGCGTGGACACATCGTTCAAGTCGATCATAAATGCAACGCGATCAAGGAGCGCCGCCGGTGGCCGCTCATCGTCGTCGAGACTTTCATCGAAAACAATCAGCATCCATCGGGTTGCGTCGATTCGCTGAACGCCATCACGCTCGGTCCGAACGAAGCCCGCGTCCATCGCGGCCGCCAACCGTGCAGCGACAGAAGACGTGACGCGTTCCGCCATTGCGACCTGCAGCACTCCGCCATTCGCTTGCGCAAGCAGTCCCTGTTCGGACACGGGACGGCCCGCAGCTAACGTGGCTTGCAGATCGAGCCCCCCTAACAACCGATCGTCGGTCGTCGCGAGCGGAAGTCGATGCCACCGCATCAATCCTCGCGCATCCAGCGCGAGCTTGAATCGCGCAATCCACTCGTCCCTAACGGGGCCTGCGCGCGCCCGTACGCATACGCCGCCAAGTCCGAACGGGTTCGCGGCGAGCAGTTCAATCACCTGCAATGCGCGCGCCCAGCGCGACGCAGCCCGTTCGGAGAATTGATCGGCCGTCAGTTCGGCATCAGCGTCGTTGGTCATCGCGTCGGCGCTCGGCTACCGACTTGGTCAGGCGACTGCCGCGACCGATGATGCACCCGCATCACCAAAAACTTCGTTCAACACGCGCTCAACGCGCGTTGAAGATCCAGCGTCATCCAACGGATCGCGGCGCAGGCGATGTCGCAACGCCATCGTGGCCACGCGGCGCAGGTGGGAATCGGTGACCTTCGTCGCATTCTCTAACGCTGCTAACGAACGCCCGGCGCGCATCAACGTCAGTTCACCGCGCAGACCATCAGTGCCTAGTGCAATACAAATTTGGGCAGCGCGTTCCAGCACCGCATCGGGTATAGCGAGCGAGCCGACGCGTTCGCGTGCGCCGCTTAGCTGCCTGCGCAACTTGTCTTCCGCGCGCTTCCAGAGAGCCGCGAATTCTGCTGGCTGGCGCTCGTAAGTATCACGCCGTTGAATGACGGCGACCCGCTCCGGCACACTCTTGGGCGTTGTCACATCGACCGACAAACCGAAGCGATCCAGCAGTTGCGGGCGCAGTTCGCCCTCCTCGGGATTTCCGCTGCCGACCAGCACAAACCGCGCAGGGTGGCGCACGCTCAGGCCCTCGCGCTCTACGACGTTTTCGCCGGACGCGGCAACGTCAATCAGCAAATCAACGAGATGATCCTCCAGCAGATTCACTTCATCGATATACAGAAAACCTCGGTGCGATTTGGCGAGCAGGCCGGGCTCAAAGGACTTGACCCCGCTGGTAAGCGCTGCTTCCAGATCGAGCGCGCCAATCACGCGGTCCTCGGTTGCGCCAAGCGGAAGGTCGACGACCGGAACGGGAGTGAGATGACTCTTAATGTTCGCGCCACTAGCTTTGAGTGCCGCGCATTCGCTGCAATTGGAACCGCTGGCGGCGGGGTCACAACCGTAGCGGCAGCCTGTCGTGACGCGCATCTTGGGCAGGAGCGCGGCCAGCGCGCGCACCGCGGTGGATTTTCCTGTGCCACGATCCCCGAGTACCAGCACGCCGCCTACGCTCGGATCAGTTTGCAGTGAGGAGTGTCAGCAGTGTGCAGTGAAGAGTGCGAGCAGTGTGAAGTGAGGAGTGTCAGCAGTGAAGAGTGC
>JAYWHV010000008.1:0-22465 GCA_043777615.1 Burkholderiales bacterium
CCGTCGTGCCAGCGAAGAAGGGGTTCTGAAACTTCTGGTACGACGAAACGCGCGACAGACCGACTTCGCCAAAGCCCTGGAGGGTTGGCGAAATTTCAACTGTACCGCGACCCAGAAAGCCGAAACGCTCGGTCGACGGGATAGCCGTGAACTGATCGTTGAAGTCTTTTGAACAGAACGTACCGGTGAAGGCCGTGTTGCCAGCCGGGGCAGAAATGAGACCGGCAGCCAGCGCTTGCGCGGCCGTCAGAACGGTACCGGGGCATGATGCCGAAGCCTGATGGTTGTTCGTCAGGGCGTTTGTCGCGGACAGTTGACGCCATGTACCTGCGCCAGTCAGGGAGGTGAAGTTACGACCACCACCGACGCGACCGCGCCAGTCGCGCGATGCACCGAAGTCGGTTTCTTGCAGCATGACGAGGTCACGCTTGTAGTAATCGAATACGCCGAGGACGGAGTACTTGTCGCGGCCCAGATCGCCGAAGCCGCCGGTCGCGCTGAAACGGTAGTCACCGTTACCTGCTGCTACGCCGCCGCCAGCCGAAAATTCGATGCCCTTGTAATCTTTACGCAGGATGACGTTCACCACGCCTGCGATTGCGTCAGAGCCGTAAATGGCGGAGGCGCCGTCTTTCAGGATCTCGATACGCTCAACCGCTGAGGCTGGGATGGAGTTCAAGTCGACAAACGTGTCCTGAAGGTTTTGTGCAAAACCATAACCAGCCGTACGGCGGCCGTTGATCAGAACGAGGGTTGTCTTTTGGCCCAGACCGCGCAGGGAGATGCCAGACGCACCTGGTGCGAAGCTGTTGGAGAAGCTCTCGGAATAGCTGTTACCGGTGTTGGCTGGTACGTTGCGCAGCACTTCAGCGATAGTCGGCTGGCCCGAACGCTCGATCTGCTCACGCGTGATCACGT
Source organism: Burkholderiales bacterium (assembly GCA_043777615.1). Taxonomy (GTDB): domain Bacteria; phylum Pseudomonadota; class Gammaproteobacteria; order Burkholderiales; family Casimicrobiaceae; genus Casimicrobium. The sequence continues at coordinate 919 of JAYWHV010000008.1, forward strand.
CAACCGGAGCGACGGTTTCAACATCGGTGCGTTTGATGTTCGAACCTGTAATTTCGACTTTTTCGACCTTCTGTGGCGTTTGTGCGTACACAAAGCCGGAGGCCACAAATGTTGCCGCGATTGCGACAGCCAATTGTTTCTTTTGAATCATAAAAACCCCTGAGGCCCAAAGCGGGCAATAAAAAAAGGATGACAACCGATTTTGTCACCAAGCGGACACATTTCCTACATTCGCTGTGTCGGTGTCTCAGTCGTCACGTTGGAAAATTTTGTCGAACACTGACGGAATACAAAAGCTAAGTCTTTGAATAAAAAAACTTTTTTATCCAACAGCGCGTTCTCAGAATTCCTTAGATGACGAAGATTCGTCCGCGTACAAACGTACAAACCAGATTCAGCTTCGTCACGCAACTGCCATGTATCATGGGGTACAGGCGAATTTAAGAGGGAGTCGACATTCAGTCTTATTTGCCTCTATCCCGCGCTCACCGGCGCTTCCAGCATAAAGCTGTCGCGCCGGCGTTGCATCTCTGCAACAACTGCATGCAAGTCGGCCGGGTTCCGTTCAGGCCCAAGAACGATTTGAAGTCGCGTTCAGACAGCCGCCGCAACCAGTCCACGCGGAATCGAATCCAGCAGTTTGCGGGTGTACGCCGCTTGCGGCGCAGCGTAGATCGCATCCGAATCGCCCTGCTCCACCACATTGCCCTCCGACATGACCATCACCTCGTCGCTCATGTACTTGACGACTGCCAGATCGTGCGAGATGAAGATGTAGGACATGCCGAATTCGTCCTGAAGGTCCTGTAGAAGATTCAGAACCTGCGCCTGAACCGAAACGTCCAGCGCGGACACCGATTCGTCACATATCAGAAGCTCGGGCTTCATGGTCAGGCAGCGCGCGATCGCGATGCGCTGACGCTGTCCGCCGGAAAACTCATGCGGATACTTATAGAAGCTCATTTCCGGCAAACCCACTTTGGCGAGCAGCTCGAACGCCATCTTTGCGCGCTCGTCGCCGTTGGCGCCGATGCCGTGAATCACCATCGGTTCACAGACGATCTGGCCCACTGTGAAGCGCGGATTTAGCGACGCGTAGGGGTTCTGGAAAATGATCTGGATGCGCTTTTTGTAGGGCAGGAATTCCTTTTCGCTCATCGCGAAAATATTCTTGCCGTCAAACCAAGCTTCGCCTTTGGTCGCATCATGTAATTTCATGATCGTCAGGCCGACGGTGGTTTTGCCGGAACCGGATTCGCCCACGACACCTAACGTTTTGCCTTTGCGCAGCTTGAACGAGACGTCTTTCGCAGCATGGAACACGCGCTTGCCAAACAGGCCGTCGCGCGACACAAAATCCTTGCACAGGCCTTTCACTTCGAGCAGCACTGGGTCGCTGTCTTTCACTCCGCGCGTGCGCTGCTCAAGGCGCATCGCATCAGCGCGTCCAGCCATGAAATCATCAATCACCGGCAAACGCTTGGGCCGCGAATCAACGACCGGACGGCACGCGAGGAGCGCTCGCGTGTAGTCATCCTTCGGTGCAGAAAATACATCCTTCGCTGCGCCCTGCTCACGAATTTCACCGTTCCGCATTACCACGACGTGATCGGCAATGTCGCCCACGACCGCCAGATCATGCGTGATGAAGAGTACGCTCATGCCGTGCTTCTTTTGCAGATCGCCGATCAGATCGAGAATCTGTTTTTGAATCGTCACATCGAGCGCCGTCGTGGGCTCATCGGCAATTAGCAGCTTCGGCTCACAGGCAATGGCCATCGCGATCATCACGCGTTGCTGCTGCCCGCCGGACATCTCATGCGGATAGCTGTCGATCTTGACTGAGGGCTCGGGAATGCCGACCTCGGTCAACAAGGCGATCGCCCGATCACGCGCCGCTTTACCCGAAAGGCCCATGTGCTCTTTCAGTACCTCTTCAATCTGATAGCCGACGCGAAACACGGGATTTAACGAGCTCATCGGCTCCTGAAAAATCATCGAGATTTCGCTGCCGCGCAATGCCCGCTTTTCTGCGTTCGAGAATTTGAGCAGATTCTTGCCCTCAAACTCGATCACGCTCGCCTTGTCGATGGTCGCATTTTCTTTCGGTAGCAGGCCGAGCACCGCGAGCGAAGTCACGGATTTACCGGAGCCGGATTCGCCGACGAGCGCGACGGTCTGGTTCGGCATCACGTCAAACGAAATGCCCTTCAACGCATCAAAAGAATTTTTCTTGTCCAGGCGAAACTTGACGCGGAGATTTTTGACGGAAAGGAGTGGTGTGGTCATGTTGCGCTCCTATTTCAACTTCGGATCGAGCGCGTCACGCAGCGCATCAGTGAAAAGACTGAAAGCAGTCACGAGCACCGCCATGAACACAGTCGCCGCCGCGAGTTGCCACCAGTAGCCGAGGATCAATTCGTTCTGCGATTCGTTCAACATTGAGCCCCAGCTCACCACGTCCACTGGCACACCAAAACCGAGGAAAGACAGGATCACCTCAGACTTGATGAAGAGCACCACGTGTAACGACAGCTGTACCAAAACCACGTGCGAAATATTCGGGAAAATGTGCACGAACATCCGGCGCGCATTGGATGCGCCGATCGCGTTGGCCGCACGGACATAGTCGCGCGCCTTGTGCTTCAGGTACTCCGCACGAACAAGCCTGAATATGCTCGTCCAGCCGGTCAACCCAAGGATCAGGACCACCGTGACAATGCCCTTTTGCTTCAGCACCGCAGCGATGGCGAGCACCAGAAGGATGTATGGAATCGAGCTGAAGATGGAATAGAACCAGTTCAGCGCGTCGTCAGTCTTTCCGCCGTAATAGCCGGCCAACGCACCGAGCAAGGTGCCCATCAACGTCGCGACAATCGCGGCGGCGAAGCCCACCAGAATGGACGTCTCCGATCCCTGAATCACTTTCGCGAGCACGTCGCGCCCCCATTTGTCAGCACCTAACGGCAAGTAGTCAAGACGTTTTTCCTCAACCACTTTCGCCGAGCCATCGCCAGTGCGGCCTAACTGTTTGCGCAGTTCCGCCATGACGTCGGCCAGCGGATCAACGATCTTGATGCCGGAATCGACCGCAGCACCGGTCGATTGCCCGAGTTGGAGTTTGAGTTCGTTGATCGTGTCACGCAGCGGATCACGGTCGTTGATGAACTCCGGTTTCGCGGCCGCGCCGTCGACGGCTGGGCCCGAATCAACGGCCCCGGCTTTGGTGTCGGACGATGGTTTGTGACTGTCCTTGAAGAGTGTCGGCGGTGCGTAGTTGATTGCGATTTCGCGATTCCAGTCTTTGGCAACAAGGCCAAAAAAAGCAGCGAGCGACAGTAGCAAAAAGAAAATCACGATCACCATCGACACGACGGCGATACGATCCGCCATGAGGCGTTTCCAGGCGAGCGCCCACAGCCCTGGGGAACGCTCAATTCCAATTTGCGTCATCGGGTTTGCAGTCACGGCGCTCATTTCAACTCCACCCTTGGATCAACGGCTTTGTAGAGCAAGTCTGCTGCCAGGTTCGCCAACATTGTGGCAAGCGCCACATAAACAGTCACAGCTTTGATCACCGGAAAATCCGATCGCTCGACTGCGAGAATCACTTCACGCCCAATGCCCGGCACCGAGAAGAATCGCTCAATCAGGAAGAGCCCCACAAGCAGGCCCGGCAGTTGAATCATCAAGTTTGTAATGATCGGAATCGACGCGTTGCGCAACACATGCACAAACATCACGCGGTTCTCGGACAGGCCCTTGGCGCGCGCGGTGCGAACGTAATCCTGATTGACTTCATCAAGCAAGAACGTGCGATACAAACGAATGTTCGGTGCGAGAGACACCACTAGCGCAATCAGCACCGGCAGCGCCGCAAACTTGAACAGATTTTCGAAGAATCCGTTGCCCCAGCCCTGCACCGGAAACCAGCCAAATTTGTAGGCCAGCACATACTGAAATACGATGATGTACACGAGGATCGAGACCGATTGCGCTACTGTGCAGGTCACCATCGCGGCGCGATCGGTGAAGGAGCCGCGCACATAGGCAACCGCGAGCGCGATGCACACCGCGATGACCGTCTCAAGGATCAAAAGCGGAATGCCAATCATGAGCGACGCTGGCAATCGCGTCGCGAAGATGCGCGACACCACTTCGTTGGTGCTCCAGCTCGAACCGAAGTCGAATGTCACCACCTGCTTGACGAAGATCCAGAGCTGCACCCAGTAGGGCTCATCAATGCCCAGCTGCTTGCGGATATTGGCAATCTGCTCAGGGTTCGAGATCTTGCCCGCGAGCAGGTACGCGGGGTCGCCGCCGACCACGTTGAACAGGAAAAAAATGAGCAGGATCACGCCCGCCATCGTCGGCACAATCTGCCACAAACGTCTTACGATATACGCCATCATGGCTTATTTGCCCTTCCCTGAATTAGCCATATTGACATCGAAGTAGAGGTAGTCCGCTAGCAGCACCGGGTGCTTTTTGTAGCCAATCACCCACGGGTAAATCATCTGGTTGCGATAGCGCGTGACGCCAAGCGCCCACGGCGTATCAGCCTCAAACTGCTTTTGCATTTCCAGATACAGCTTGTCGCGTTCCGGCCCATCAGGCAGCAGCGCCGATTGTTCGTAGAGCTTGTCGAACGCAGCGCTTTTGTAGCAACCGTTGTTAGATTCGCCAATGTTCTTGCTGTAGAGCAGCTGCATAAAGTTGTCGCCGTCGGGGTAGTCGGCAATCCATGCGGCTCCGCGAGCGGCAATCTGACAGCGCTTTTCGCGTTTGATGGAGTCGGCGAACTTCTCTTTTTCAGCGTCATAGCGAATGCCGATTGCTTCCATGTTCTTTTTGTACAACTCGTCGAATTCACGCTCGAGCGCGGTCGGCGTTGAGGTGTACTTAAAGATTAACGGCTTTCCATCAGGCGTATTGCGGAATCCGTCTGGCCCTTTTTTGTAGCCAAACTTGTCGAGCAAAGCGTTCGCGAGCGCCGGGTTGTAGCCGATGCTGGATGCGAAATCCGGTTTGTGGCCCGCGACGCCCGGCGGCACCAGAAACTCTGCGCGCACCGCATTTCCTTTGCGAATGATCTCGATTTCGTCATCGCGATTGATCGCCATCGCCGCCGCGCGGCGCAGGGCGACTTTGTGCGTTTCAGAACCGCCCCAGACCGGATCGGTCCACTGAAAATAGGTGTAGGTGTATTCGGTGTCCAGCATGCGCTGAGCGCGAATACCCTCGGCCGCCAGATCGGGCGCTACTTTACCGCCGGGCAACGCCTGTTTGATGAACGACTGTGGCATGTTCAGCACGTCAAGCTGCTTGTTCTTGAAGGCAAGCCAGCGAGTCTGTTCTTCCTCGATGGGATAGAACTCAACGCGGTCAATCGATGCCAGCGGTTTCCCCTGCATGGCCTTCACGATCACATCTTCGTAGGCGTCTTTGCCCGACGTCTTGAAGTCCCACGTACCGCCGCGCCAGTTCGGGTTCTTTTCCAGTACGATCTTTTGGCCTCGAGACCATTCTTTCAAATAGTAGGCACTCGAACCCACTGGGTGGCTCTGCACATCGTTGGGATACTTCTCCACGACCTCCCGCGCCACGATGCCCATCGCGATGTGAGCGAGCACATAGCCGAAGTTGTAATCTGGTTTCGTCAGCGAAATTCTGAGGGTATAGGGATCAACGATCTCCAGTCCCTCGACCGGTGCGTCCCAAGCCAGACCGTCGCCCTTTTTGCTTTTGTCGTACCAGGCGTTCAGGCCAACGATCTTGCCGTCGATCAGGAATCGCCAGACGGGCTTCAGTGAATCATCGTAGTGGCGCTTGAATGAATAGGCCACGTCGTTGGCGGTCAGTTCGCGCTTTTTGCCACCAAACGCCTCGTGCGGCGAGAAGTAAACGCCCTTCTTGAGCTTGATCGTCCAGCGCTTGCCGCCGTCTTCGATCAACGGCATTTCGGTGGCAATCTTGGGCACCAGCTTGGCAGGTTGCGCCAGATAGTCGTACGTCAGGATGGTGTCGAATATCCCGTCGATCACGATGCTTGAGTACAGATCGTGCGCGGTGACCGGGTCAAAGCCGGACTCGGCGACTGGAAAGGCGAGGCGCACTACTTTTTTGCCGTCCGGCGACGCCACCGGCGATGGGGCGCTGGTGCCGGATGCGCTTCCGGAAGATTGCGGCGATTCGCCACATCCGCCAAGCGTGGCAAGGGTTGCAAAAGTGCCCAGACCAACGCCGCCGATCAGGCAGGTGGTGAGCACTCTCCTCAGATGCGCCGTTAGGTGCCTAGTGAGAGGCCAAGCTGTCATGGTGTTGCCGGTCTCGTGAACCGTAATTTACTTAGATTGGCGATTGTAAGGGTGGGGCACAGAATATGCTGTGGTGCACTCCAGCGCTGGAATTCGCTTGTCGGCCAATATCGAATTCCGACCTCAAACAGCAGTTCAGCTTTACATAGCTAACCCTTACGGAATATGGGGTATATCGCTATTTATCGTCAGATCGCTTATCCGGCTTTATCGACCCTGCCCCCAATTAAATGGACGTTTCCGACAAAAGCTGCTTAACGTTTCGACAGTCTCGTGAGCTGCGGCGCGAGCCCAATGATCGCCATGCCCACCAGTGTCACCGTGTCAGGCACGGCGTCAAACACCAGCCACCCGATGCTGACCGAGAGCATCAATTGCATATACGTCCAGGGCGCAATTACTGGGGCCGAAGCGAGGCTGTAGGCCCGAATGAGCAGCAAGTGTCCGAACGCGCCGAGCACGCCGGTCATGGCAAATACGAGGCAGGTCAACGGCTGCATGCTCCCGATCCAGCCGTCGACCCACCAGAACGGCATCGTCAGGGTCATCACGAGCGCGCCGACCATACCGGCGTAGAGCAGCTGCGTGCTGGTGCGTTCGGCGTGATCCTGCGACGAGGACGCAGCCCGGGTCAGCGTTTGATATGCCGCATTGCAACAGGCTGCCGCGAAGACCAGCGCCAATCCGATCAACGACAAATTGCTGCCGGGGCGCACCACCACCAGCACGCCAGCAAAACCAAGCACAATCGCCACAACCGCCCAGCGCGTCGGTTTTTCCTTCAAAAGCCACGACGACAGACAGGTCGTAAAAATGGGTGTCAGGAAAAACAGTGCCGTGGCCTCCGCGAGCGGCACGTACTTGAGCGCTGCGAAATACAGCAGTGTCACCGTCAGCATCATCACACCACGTGCCCACTGAAACGACGGGCGCACAGCACGAAACAAACGAACACCGTCGCGCGGAAAGAACAGGATTAACACGACGAGAAAATGCCCGAAATAGCGCGACCAGGTCGAGGCCGCAACCGGAACCCCTTGTCCGCCGAGATACTTTCCGCTCGCGTCGAGGCAAATGAGGAGCGACAAGCCGCAGAGCATCAAAATAATGGCACGGCGGTGGGCCTTGTTATGCGGCATGGCGGGGCAAATACAGCGATTGCGTAAACTTCATCATGTGGCGAGCATACGTGCTTGACTGCAAACTTCCTTCCACCAACGCCACAATTTATTCATGATCATCCCTGTCATCCTGTGCGGTGGAAGTGGCACGCGACTCTGGCCACTATCGCGCACTCACATGCCGAAGCAGCTTCAAGCCGTTCACGGCGAAAACACGATGTTGCAAGCCACTGCCCTTCGACTCGCAGGATTCGCTGAAGAATCCGTCGGTGCGCCTGTCGTCGTCTGTAACGACGCGCACCGCTTCATGACGCGCAGGCAGTTACAGGAAATCGGGTTGCATCAATCGACGCTCATAGCCGAACCGGTCGGACGCAACACCGCTCCGGCATTGACGCTGGCTGCTTTATCCATTGCTGACCCCGAGGCCGTCATGTTGGTGATGCCAGCAGATCATGTCATTCCCGATGTGCCGTCGTTTCGAGCGGCGACCGAAGTCGCAGCTGCCGCGGCCCGTGAGGCGAGTTCCGGTTTTGCGTCCATCGTTACCTTCGGCATCGTGCCGACTGATCCCGCGACAGGCTACGGCTACTTGCAAGTGGGTGGCACCAGCAGCTTTCACCCGGCTGCTTTCAATCTTCTGCGCTTCGTCGAAAAGCCCACACTTGAAGTGGCACAGGAGTACGTTGGCAGCGGTCAGTATCTGTGGAACAGCGGCCTCTTCGTCGTTCGCGTATCGGTGTGGCTGGAGGCAATGTCCGTGCTCGCGCCTGAGATGCTTGCCGTCTGCAAATCCTCGCTCGAAAAGGGTAAACGAGTCGACGATGACTTGCTGCCGGATCGTGAAGTATTCGCCGCCTGCCCCGCCGACTCTATCGATTACGCAGTAATGGAAAAACTCGGCAGCGACCCTGCCCTCAAAATCACTGGCGCGGTGGTACCCTTAAACGCGGGCTGGAGCGACGTCGGGGCGTGGGACAGCGCGTGGGCCATAGCGGCCAAAGATGCGTTCGGCAACGCCAGTATCGGCGAGGCAATTTTCGAGAACTCGCACAACACTTATGTTCGCAGCACCGGTCCAAACGCACCCGTCATCGCCTGCGTGGGCATTAGCGACGCAGTCATCGTACACACTCATGACGCCATTCTGGTTGCGAGCAAAGACAGCGCGCAGGACGTCAAGCGAATCGCAAACAAACTCTCCGAACGGAAAGACAGCCGGGCAGAACTGCACCGCAAAGTTTATCGTCCGTGGGGCTGGTTCGACTCGCTGGGTTCCGGCCCCGATGGCGCGGGCTTTCAAATCAAGCACATTGCTGTTTATCCGGGCCAGTCGCTGAGCCTGCAGCTTCACCATAAGCGCGCTGAACACTGGGTCGTCGTAAGAGGAACCGCGACCATCACGGTAGGTGAAGCGGTTCGCGACTACGCGCCCAACGAGCACGTGTTCATTCCGCTGGGTCATGTCCATCGGCTTGAGAACAAGACGGCGGCAGCGGTAGAAATCATTGAGGTGCAGCTAGGAGAGTACCTCGGCGAGGACGATATCGTGAGACTTAAGGATGCGTACAGCCGCGTATAGCTCGCCACTACATATCCGGGTGGGAAGCAAGCACGAAGGCAATGGACTTGGAAAACCGCAGTTGCACCACTCCTAAACAGAGAGACACGAAGCTACCCAACATGGGCGTTTCATCGAGCCGGGCGTACGACGGCCCGGCTGCACGGATTAACGTGTAGCCAGCGCATCGCGATAGACGTCAAGCGTTTGCGCTGCGGCAACGTCCCAGGTAAAAGTTCTCGCATAAGCTGCCCGTCCAGCTTCCTCTCCAACACGCCATGGCAGCGATAGTTCGGCGAGGATTGCCGTACGCAGTTCGTCCACGTCAGTGATATCTGCCAGCAAACGTGCACGGCCACCAGCAACTTCTGTGATCGACGAGTGATTTCCAGCGATAACCCGGCAACCAGTCGCCAGCCCCTCCAGAACAGGCAAACCAAAACCCTCATATTTGCTGGGGTAGATGCATAGTTTGGCGTCAGCGTAGAGCTTCCCGAGCTCCGCGGCGTCTGTGTAGCCGAAGTAGTGCAGCCAGCCCTCAGCTTGAAAAGATCTAATGCGCAGCCTCGTCGCATCGCTATTCCAGCCCGAACTTCCGACCAGTATCAACGGATATTCGAAGCGGATTGCCCGAGGCAACGAGGCATACGCCGAAATCAAGGTGTCAATGTTCTTCCGCGGCTCGATGGTCGAAACGCACAGGCTATGAGACCGTTTGCCAAGTCCTGGAGCGGCGTGGATGTAGCTGTCGCCGATGCCATTGCTGACGACAATCACGCGATGCGGATCAATTTTGAACTGTTTGACCAGTGCGTCCTTTGTGTAGTTTGATACCGCAATGACACGATCAAAGTTTTGTACGTCCCGCAGAGCACGCTCAATTCGCAACACCCGCCTTTTTGGATGCCATGATGGCGCAACAATGTGCGATAAATCATGCACCGTCAACACACGCGCTCCGGTGCTATCGGTGCGCGGGGTCAGAACCTGCAAAGACGGCGCGTGAATAATCGTGTTTTTGCCGATTTCGCGCAGCAACCGTCGCTGATTGGTAAGCTGGAGAAGCTCAAGGCATTTCGATCCGATCGTGCTTTCGATCATGCGCCCGCCCAACTGACGCCCCAAACTGCTCTCTATAACTGGTGCGTTGGCACGTCGCTGAATGTCACGCCAGCGTTCGATACCGCGATAGCTCGAAAAGTGCAGATTTACGTCGTTCTTTCGCAGTGCCATTCGTGATGCGATCTCAAACGAGTATCTGCCAACGCCTGTCAGCGGCGCGGTCATGTAGTCCGACAGCATCAACAGTTTGATCGCAGTCACAATCGCGTCCAGCGCGACAAATCGACGCCCTGAGACTTCAACCGGGGAACGAGACTGAAACGGCTCAACGCCGGATGGAAATAGGGATCAGACTTAATGGTTCGATACGGCTCAAGTCGGCCGAACGCGCGTAAAAAATCCGATCGCGGTAGCGCGGCAGGGTCGCGGGTCTTCGATTCGAAGTGCAACAGTTGAACGTCGGCCAAGTAAATGTTTCGAAATCCAGCCCGAGACATTCGAAGGCAGAAGTCCGTATCTCCAAAAATCGTGCTGAAGCCTTCATCAAAGCCTCCGATCGCTGTGAAGTTGGCTCGACTGACCGCAATACAAGCACCGGTCAACGCCAAAACTGGGCGTACGACTGAGGGGGGGACGAATGGCGTGCTCGTTCTGGGCAGATTCGGATCGGCGAACTTGTAAACGTGATCAGCCCATCGGCCCATGCCCACCACGACCCCCGCATGTTGAATGGTTCGGTCTTCGTACAAAAGCATAGGACCAACGCAGCCGACGCCATTCAGATTGCAGAATCCACTGAGCCTTTCCAACCAATCACTCGTGAGCACTTCGATGTCATTATTCAGAAACAGAAACGTTTCGCCGGTAGCGGCTGCAACACCAATGTTGTTTAATCTCGACCAGTTAAATGATCGAGCGTCACGAACGATCCGTGCGACCGAAGACACCTCCAGATTCGACAAGTAGGCAAGCGAGCGTTCCTCGCTCGACCCATTGTCGACAACAATAATTTCATAGCTACCGGGTTTACTGCAGCGCTGGATTGAACGGATACAACCATCAAGCAGATCCACCCCGTCACGTGTCGGGATGATGATGCTCGTCAATCGCTGGTGTACACCGGAGAAATCGATTCGCCAGACATCCTCGGATTTGGTGCGTGTCACGGCTATCTTCGGCTCTTTGTATAGGCTTCTCAAGCTTTGCTGAAGAGCATCAATATCATCATCGCCCGCTGGTCGCTTAAAAAAGGACGATGCCTTTTTCTTGCCGCGCACGCCTCCGGGAGCGCCGAAACGTAGTGGACTGTCAGCCCCAGTGGATCGTGAAACAAATGAGTAGAGATCGGCGAACGTGAATGGCGCTCCAGCGCCCGAAGGCAGCAGCCAGTCACCTGCGCGATAAGGTCGATACGCCAGGAGTTCGGGCGACCAGGAAGGCCAGAGCTCAAGTTGCGCCGACTTCCTGAAAAAACTGCCAAGAAATCCCTGCAGTACTGCCGTAAATCCGTCCTTCATGCAGCCGAAGACCTCGAAAAGGCCACCATAGTGATACGCCCGAATGATCGTGGCACACAGGCGACGGATCAGAATGACCATGAATGCAAAGCGAGTAGGCGTTAAAGACGTCGTGAGTTTAGCGGCACCGTGCTACCGCAGGCGGGTGACGCCAGACGTTGCGGTGGGGTCGGGTTGTTCGCAGTCGCAAGGACGTGTCTGCATTAACGATCCATGAGCTCGCTGTCGCCACCGAGCGATCGCTCTGGAGATTCGTCAGCCGCAAAAAATCGGGCCTCCTTGAGAAGTGCGGCTCGCTACTTAATTTGGCAACCCCAAGCGCATCTGGCGCCAAACCCTCAATCCCGTGCCATTGCCCTGGGAGAAAAGGTACAAAAGAGACCGTGAAGGCGGGTGCTAGCATATCAAGAGCAAGCGGACACAGTTCAAGAGTCTTAAATCTGTCTTTCCGATGTTTGCTCGAAGATGCGTGGCATTCGGTGATTGCGAGGCCAGTCGAAAGTTGTTAGACAGCTTGTTTTTCTCTCGCGTGCAAACACCCGTAAGGAAACTGTACGCGAGCCTCGCTCAAAGCAGACAGTGTCAAAATATAATGCTTTGCATCTAGCAGGCGGCGCAACTCTTTGCCCTTATCGCGCAGATTCGGCTGCGGGGCACGTAATTTTGCCGCCTAGTTTTTATTGTTTTGGTCGAAAGCGAATCCCAATGTCGGGAACTCTTCCCCGGCGAATCTCGAACTTGTTTTATGTTCGCCCTTTGCAGGATCCGTTGATGTCATCCGTTTTTAATTTGGCGCTTGAAGCGGAAGGTGGGCGCGAATGATTTCGCATTCCATCTCTCCTGCGGCCATTTACGGGTCGATAGTGCGAAATCATGATTTGCTTGCGCAGCTAGCACGTAGAGATGCATTTGGTCGCTACAAAACGTCCCACCTGGGGGCGTTGTGGGCAATCCTGACACCACTCGCAATGCTGCTCGTGTACACGTTCGTATTTGGGTATGTGCTCGTCGCCCGATGGCCAACTGGGGCGGGCAATGACTCCACAAAAGAGTTCGCGATCATCCTGTTTGCCGGATTGCTCGTATTCAATTTCTTTGCTGAATGCGTCACCCGAGCTCCGACGTTGGTGATCAGCAACCCTAGCTACGTCAACAAGGTAGTGTTTCCACTAGAGATATTGCCTCTGGTGACATTGCTATCGGCCTTATTCCATTTGCTTGCCAGCGCTGGGTTACTGCTGCTTGCACAAGCCGTGCTAACGGGGCGCGTTCCGGGCCACGCGTTGTTGCTTCCAATTGCGCTGTTCCCTTTGTTTATGGTGACGCTGGGAGTAATGTGGTTTCTCGCAGCACTAGGCGTTTATCTGCGTGACGTCGGTCAGTTCGTGGGCATGATTGTGACGCCACTCATGTTTATGTCCCCAATTTTCTTTCCGCTTGAGGCCGTGCCGGAAGCCTATCGCTGGCTTATGCACCTTAGTCCGTTAACTTTCGCCGTCGAGGTCACTCGGGATATTCTGGTTTTTGACCGCATGCCCAATGTGGGATCGTGGCTAATTTACGCTGGCATCTGCGCCGCAGTAATGTCCGCCGGTTTTGGATGGTTCCAGTACACGCGCAGAGGATTCGCTGATGTCCTCTGATGTTGTTATTTCGGTCCGCAATCTCTCAAAAGCTTTCCACATTTACGAAAAACCATCCGATCGGTTGCGTCAGGTATTCGCGACAAAGCGGCGATACTTCAGAGAGTTTTGGGCAGTAAAGGACGTGACGGTCGACATTCACCGCGGCGAAGTCTTCGGCATTATTGGCCGCAATGGCAGCGGCAAAAGTACCCTACTACAGCTAATCTGTGGCACTTTGCAGCCGACAAGCGGTACAGTAGAAGTTCGCGGTCGGGTTGCCGCACTACTCGAACTCGGTGCAGGCTTCAACCCCGAATACTCGGGCCGGGAAAACGTCTACCTCAACGCAGCTCTTTTCGGCATCAGCCGAAGCGACATGCGGGAACGATTTGTTGCCATCGAGCAATTTGCAGACATCGGCGAATTCATTGAGCAGCCCGTCAAACTCTACAGTAGCGGCATGTTGGTGAGGCTTGCTTTTGCTGTCGCCGTGCATTGCGATCCGGATATCTTGATCGTAGACGAGGCGCTGAGTGTTGGCGATCTTGCGTTCAAAAATAAGTGCATGGAGCGTATCAATTCGCTGGTTCGTAGCGGAGTGACCATCCTTTTTGTCACCCATGACCTGGGAACACTTCAGCTTATATGTAATCAGGCAATGTGGCTCGAAAAGGGCTTATGCCGGATGATTGGCGATCCCGTACAGATCACTCAACGCTACTTCGCAGACACGTTGACGACAGAAATCCCGCATACCGAGACGCATATGCTGGCGCAAGTGCCGCAACAGGTCACTGGTCTCGGCAAGTTCACCCGAGTGCGACTTGCGCAGGGTGCAGCTGACGTAAGCGTCGTCGCCGGGCAGTCGTTGCGCATTGATTTTGAGGCGGAAATTTCGCGTGACATAAGTGCTGCGGTGATCGCGCTCAGCGTTTATCGCTCAGACAACGATTGGCTGATTGGCCAAACCAGTCTCGACGACGGCGTCATTTGGCCCGGTGTCGCCGCCGGTGGCAGGCTCGCGGGCGCGGTAGTGCTTGAGCGATTGCTTCTCGCGCCGGGAGACTATTGGATAGCGCTGGCGGCGTATTCCCCCGACTACTCTGTGTGTTACGCCCTCACCGATCTGGTGTGCAAATTCAACGTCGTCTCCGAAATGCCAAGTTGGGGGAAGTTCCGGCATCCTTCGACCTGGCTTCGCCTCTCCTGAAAAGAAAGCTCCATGGAAGCCGCCTTCCCTCGCGACATTCAACGCATTTCATCGGTACTGGTCGACAAGGCGTCGCATCACTACATTGTCCTTAGCCAGTTACACCATTGGGTCGAGCACGTTGCCGCACCTTACGTTTCCGGGAGATTGCTCGACTACGGATGCGGCGGTCAACCTTATCGAAATCTCTTGGCGGCCCGCTATCAGGAGTATGTTGGTGCGGATGTAGTTCCCGCGGCGGGAATAACACTAGACATCGAAATTCTTCCTGATCAGCCGTTAAGTGCAGCCTCCGAGTCGTTCGACGTTGTGCTGTCTACTCAGACCATCGAACACGTCTACGACTTTCAATCCTATCTTCGGGATTGCGCACGATTACTACGGCCGGGCGCGATCATGGTGCTCACTGCGCCCATGCAATGGCGACACCATGAGGTTCCGTTCGACTATTGGCGGTTTACGAAATTCGGCCTTCAGCGCGCGTTGCAGGCCAATGGATTTGAGGTTGTACGAATCGATGCTTGCGGTCGGGTCTACTCATTGATCGGACAGATTTTTCTGAGCCATATCAGTGAGAATCGCGCTCCGTCGAAGTGGTTGGTACGGGCAATAAATCGCATCGCCTTGTGGCTTGACAGGCGTTGTATGGACAACGACGATACGCTGCTCTGGATGTGCGTCGCGCGAAAGGCAGCAGTTAGTCATGTCTAGTAATGCGCCGCAATCCGCAGTCCCTGATACCAAAAAGTGCCCTGTCTGCAATCGAGGTGAAGGCATTTCCCATCTATGTGATGTTGCGGATTTTCGGATTTACAGCTGCGAAAGCTGCAAATGCGATTTCACGCTGCCTTCTCCCTCAGAGCAAGCATTGAAGGCCTACTATGATCGCCGGGAATGGTTTGAAGGTGGCGAACCGGGTGGCTACAAAAACTACGATGAGCAGACAGAGTGGTCTCTTTCCCTATACGAAAAAATTTTGCGGGAGCACGCATCGACTGCGTCGCCGTCGGTTCTCGACATCGGTTGCGGCTACGGCACACACCTTGCGCTCGCCAGGTCGCAGGGGTGGAAGTGCTTTGGCGTCGAGGTTTCTGAGCATGCACGGGCCAAAGCGCTTGAACGGTTGTCGCAGGACGCGCAAATCGTTGAACGCGTCGAGGATCTGGTTCCACATCGATTTGACGTGGTTACGATTCTTGACACGATAGAGCATCTCTCGGAGCCCTACCAGCTCTTCTTCAAGCTCTTTTCCCTGGGCGCAATAGACGAAAAGACGACGGTAGTCTTCACCACGCCGAATGCCGAAAGCGTGCAGGCTCGCACCCAGCCCGCAGCCTGGGCATATCGGCATCCGCCTTCACACTTGACCTACTACTCCGGCGATACGTTTCGCTACTTTCTATCGGTATTGCGATTCAAAAATATTTCGATTGAAGGACAAAGTCGAATCAAGGACGGTGAAGGGATGGATTGTTTCGATGGGCTCCTGGTTCGCGCTAGCGGTAGCGACTTTGCCGCATTTATGCAGGAGCGATACGTACCAGGAACCTGGTCGAAAGTCGCTGAATACGAGCACGTTCCGCGCTATGCGCTGGCATCGACTTTTGTTGAAAAGAAGCGGGTTCTTGATTTCGGGTGCGGGACGGGCTACGGAGCCGCGATGCTCGCACATACGGCAACCTCGGTCTGCGGACTTGACATTGACACCGATGCGATCGCCTGGGCGCAAAGCCAGCACCGCGAGGCGCGTATCAACTTCCACCAGTCTTCTACCTTTGGAGATAACCTCCCCTCCTCTTCGTTTGACGTAGCCACGTGCTTCGAAATGATTGAGCACGTAGACCACGCCAGTCAGATACGAACGATAAGCTCTATTGCGCGATTGCTCACGCGGGACGGAATCCTGATTATTTCCACGCCGAATCCGGAAGTCACACAGCTCTACGGAGTCAATCCGTATCACCTACGTGAGATGTCACGGGAGGAGTTCAGCGCGCTACTTGCCCCTCATTTCAAGTTTGTGCAGATCCTGGATCAGTATGCGCACCCCGGCGTATTTTTCAGCGCAGAGGATGATCGCTTCGCTTCATCGGCTGCGCCGATGGACCGCGCGGCAGACCCAACACGGCTGTCACCACTCGCATTCGTGGCTATCTGCGGCAAGTCTGCAGGCTCGAAGACCTTGGGGCGATTTTTCTATGATGGGCGCAGCGATTTTGTCGGTGATTTCATCGAGCAGCAGTCGTTGGTCAATCGGCTGAAGTACAACAACTACGCCGCCAACGAACTTATTAACGATCTCAAAAGTCGTGCATTGCTCAATGCCGATGGTGTCGTCGTGATTCCTGAGTTGCGCAGCGCGATTGCGGCGCAATCAAGCGAAATTAATCGCCTGAACTCGGTCGTTATCCAAAAAGACGAGGCTGTCACAGAGCAGACGACGGAAATTCGCAGACTGGAAAAAGTGCTGGTCGAGCGTGACGAAGGACTGCGCAGTCAGGGTGATGAAATTTATCGCCTGCACAAAGTGCTCGTACAAAAGGATGAGGATGTAGCCCAGCAGATCCTGGAAATTCGCAGGATCGAGGCTGCGCTGGCGGAGAGCGCAACGGCGCTGCAAAAGCAGAGTGAAGAAATTCATCGTCTCAACGGTGCGGTTGTGCAAAAGGATGAAGCGGTCGCCGTGCAAACGCTTGAAATTCGCCGGATTGAGGCTGCGCTGGCGGAGGGTGCAACTGGGCTGCAGAAGCAGGGTGAAGAAATTCATCGTCTCAACGGTGCGGTTAAGCAAAAGGATGAAGCCGTCGCCGTGCAAATGCTTGAAATTCGCAGGATCGAGGCTGCGCTGGCGGAGGGTGCAACGGGGCTGCAGAAGCAGAGCGAAGAAATTCATCGCCTGAACGGTGTGGTCGTACAAAAGGATGAAGTCGTCGCACTGCAGACGCTTGAAATTCGGCGGATCGAAAATGCGCTGGCGGAGAGTGCAGCGCGTTTAGAGCGGCGCGACGAGGATATTCGCCAGCTACAAGAAGTTGTTGGCCAGAAGAGCTTTGCACTCAAGCAGTTGACGACTGAACTTGCCGATCTTCGGACGGTAATTGTTGAGCATGAAGCCCGTATGCATCAGCAGTCAGCCGAAATCGATCGAACGGCCGAATTGGTGAGGCAACGTGATGGAACCATTGACATACTGCGATCTCAACTCAGCGAGAAAACCAGGCGCGAATCGGAACTGGTGGATCAAAGTGTCGTTCTGCGATCATCCATCGCAGACGCGATGTCTGACACGCGAACGTTGCTCAACAGCTCTCGGGAACTGCGGACCGATGCTCAACGTTGGCAGGCCCGATTCAACACGCTCAATGAAAGCCGCTGGGTCAGTCTGGGTCACGCGTTGAACACGCGACCGATTACTGGCCATGCGCTGCAAACGATAGGCGCTATGTTGCTGAGCCTGTGCACACCGGCATTCCTCCGGAACCTGCGGAGACGCTCAAAGCCACTGGCGGTCGCGGAGACGCTCGCCGCCGGTTCAGAGACAGACGGCGTCTATCAGGTTAAGGTGCCGCTTACGGTCGCCTCGGAGCGGCCACGCGTACTTCATGTCATTGCCAACTTCTGTACTGGAGGTTCCTCGCGTCTGGTGGTCGACTTGATCGAACGCCTGGGTACGAATTACGAACATGGCATCGTAACCAGCTTCATACCGTCCCCGCCAGCGTATGCTGGAATCAACATTAGCGAGATCAGGGAACACCACAATGAGCGCGCGTTCATGCGCCTGATGGTCGATTACGCGCCCGATCTGGTTCACGTTCACTACTGGGGAGATTGCGACGAACCGTGGTACGCGAGCGCGATTGCCTGCGCCAACAAGCTTGGCCTGCCAGTGATTCAGAACATCAATACTCCAGTTGCACCGTACGCAGATTCTTCGATCGTACGCAATGTTTATGTCAGTGACTATGTTCGTGAGCAGTTCGGTCTCGATTCAACAATCAGCCGTACGATTTACCCTGGATCCGACTTCACGATGTTCTCGCCGGGTCATGCAGCGTCTGCAGAGGAGTGTGTCGGGATGGTTTACCGACTGGAGCGCGACAAGCTCGACGAATCGGCAATTCTTCCGTTCATCGCGATCGCCAGGCGACGAGCGCAAACGCGAATCCTGATTGTTGGCGGCGGCAGTTTGCTTGAGCCGTTCAGGCAAGCAGTTCAAGAGGCGGGTGTGGGCAGCCAATTTACATTCACCGGATATGTGCCGTATGTTGAGCTTCCGAAGCTCTATGAACAGATGACGCTGTTCGTGGCGCCGGTGTGGAAGGAAAGCTTCGGGCAGGTGAGCCCCTTCGCCATGAATATGGGTGTTCCAGTATGCGGCTATGACGTCGGCGCTCTGGCGGAAATTACCGGAACACCTTCCACCCTCGCCCCCCCCGGTGATTACGAACGACTGGCCGACATCGCGATCGATTTGCTGGCTGCTCCAGAAAAGCGCAGCCAGATATCCGCCTCACAAAGCACTCGTGCACGTTCCCACTTCTCGGTTGAAGCGATGATTGCAGCTTACGAAAAACTCTACGTCGAAGTTCGCGCTTCGGGCAAAAAAGCATGAAGATCGCTCTGTTCGTGCACTGTTTTTTTCCGGACCACTTTTATGGCACCGAGACCTATACGTTTCAACTCGCTCGTTGGTACCAAATCCATGGTCACGATGTAGTGGTCGTTAGTGCAGTTTTTCAGGGCGAAGCGCGGCGTGAAGGCCTCTTGTCCGATTACGAGTACGAAGGCATTCCCGTGGTCGTCATCGACAAGAACTTCGTGCCACACAGCCGCGTCAAGGAAACCTATTACCAGGCCGAGATGGCCGACCCCCTTCACTCAGTTCTGGGCCGACTTAACCCGGACATTATTCACGTGACACACCTCATCAACCACACTGCGGTACTCCTCGAAGTGGCCCGCGCACGTGGTATTCCTGTGTATGCGACATTTACCGATTTCTTCGGTTTTTGCCTCAACAACAAACTGGAAACCGTGGATAGCGAACTCTGTCCCGGTCCCAACGCCGCTCGCACGAACTGCATGGCCTGTCACCTGAAGGAAGCCGCGTTGCGGCCGGACGCTGCGCCCTGGATTGCCCCTGCCCGCTCCGGCGTAGCGGCGCGAGCAATCGCGGAGTCCAGTAATATCGCGCGCAAGTTTCCACCAATAAAGGGTGGAGCAATCGACGGTTTGTTGGAAGACATTGCCGCTCGTCCAGACACCCTGTCTTACCTCTATAACGACGTAATCCGCAAAGCGGTTGCTCCGACGAAGTTTCTTCACTCTGCATACGAAGCAAACGGCATTCGGGTGCCCATGACCAACATCGCGTTTGGGGTGGATATTGATCGCAGCAACAAACCGACTCGACCTGCGTCACACGTACTCACAATCGGTTTCATCGGACAATTGGCACCGCACAAGGGTGCCGACTTGCTTGTCGCCGCGTTTGCCCGCCTGACGAGTGGCAAGGCAAGGCTGATTATTTACGGGCCAGAGGATCAGGATCCGCCTCACGTCAAAAAACTTCGCACACTGGCAGAAGGCGCCGACGTCGAATTTCGTGGAACTTTTGTGTCAGCAAGAACGGCCGCCGTGATGGCCGAAATTGACTTGCTAGTCATCCCTTCTCGCTGGTACGAGAACAGCCCTCTTGTCCTGCTGAACGCGCTCGCGACTCACACACCGGTGCTGGTATCCGATGTGGCCGGTATGACAGAATTTGTCACGCTGGGCAAAGATGGTTGGGTGTTCGAACGCGGCAACCTGGAAAGTCTTTCGTCAGTGCTGCTCAAATTGGTGATGGAACCGTCGTTGATTTACGATGCGAGCCCACAAACGCACTATGACAGAACACCCGAAACGATGGCGCTGGAAACACTTGCCCTTTACACGTAAGTGTTCAATTGCCGCTACTCACATGGCCGATGCCGCACATTCAAGGATAAGCAGATGACTCAACGCACATTTATCGCCGTCCTGGCCATCTTGGCGACTATTCAGGGTTGCTCCGATTCCACCACCACACCTACCAAGCCTCAACCACAAGCCGCTTCGACGCCGGCCGAAGTGGCTTCTGCGGCTTCTGCTCCGATTGCGGCTTCTGCTCCTATCGCGCCGTCCGCAACGATCGCGACTCTCTCGCTGGGCATCCCCGATTCAGTGGCTGGGCTGCCCTTTGCGCTCGGGGGCAAATGCTCCCTTGACGCCATTGGCAACGACCGTGAACCGCGCCCGGTTTCGGTGTCAACCAATGCTGCCTTTACCGTGTATGGCTGGGCCTTCGACGACACGACTGGCAGCGCCACGGTCCCGCCGGTCGTCCTGCTTCAGCTGGTGCGGGATGGCAAGTACTACCACGCAGCGTTGACTCGCAATGCCGAGCGCGGCGACGTAGCGAAAGCATTCTCAAACGCCGCGCTGGCAGGTGCTGGATATTCCGGCAGCATTAGCGCCAAAGGCCTGCCGCCGGGGGAATACGACGTGCTAATTCTCCAGCGCACGCCGAAAACAAATCTGATTTGCCCCACGTACCGCTTCATCCGCGTAACGGCTTAACATATTTTCACAACCAAAAACTTCACAGGTCTCCCGGATGATCGCTCCGACACAGACTGCACTCGGGTGGCAGATGCCAATCGACGATTGGCTGCCATTGAATCGAACATGGATCTTTGATCGCCCCCAACTCATGTCCGCAGTCGCCCCGTTCCCACCCGCTGCATTGATGACCAACACGTCCGGGCTGACTGAGCGCAGCGACTTTGCGACTCACGGCACAGGCATTTACCGCGCGCTTTGGGAGGCGTCAGACCGTTCGCTCTCGGCGTACAGTTCGATCATCGACTTCGGTTGCGGTTGCGGTCGTCTGGCGCGAATGTTTGCTGGTCACAAGGGCAAAATTCAAGGCTGCGACATTGATGCAAGACATGTGGAATGGTTCAACAGCAGTCTGAGTTTCATGCGGGCAAAGTTGTCGCGCGTAGTACGGCCCATTCGGAAAGCGGTGGATGAGCCATTTGAGTACGGAATATCGTTCACGCCCGAGTCGTACATCCGCACCCACTGGTCGCGCTGGTTTGACGTGCT
>JAYWHV010000009.1:0-6030 GCA_043777615.1 Burkholderiales bacterium
CGTTGCAGCCCGCGATCATCATGTACTTCTACACTGATCGTTACACGAGCTCAACCGATGCGGAAGTGATCGCACAGATCAAGGCGAAAACGCAGCAGCGCATCGGCGCAATGCTCAAACAACTTGACGATCACTTGGCCTCAAACGGCGGCCCGTGGATGATGGGCGAAAAATTCTCTGTCCTCGACATCTACGCGTTCATGCTGGGTCGCTGGACTCGGGTATTTGACGGTGCGCCGCCCGCCACACAGCCAGCGCGGGATAACACCGCCTGGCCCGCGCTGAGCCCTTTCATGCACCGTATGTTTGAACGCCCCGCCGTTCAGCGCGTCGTGGCGAAGGAAGGCTTGAAGGCGCCCGTAATTTAGCTGGCGAGCGCTACAGCTTTTGTTTAAAACGACCGCTAGTCTTGGGCTAGACGAAGACAAGGAGCGAAGTCGACAAAGTCGCTTTTCCATGGTGAGCCCACGTTAAACCTGGCCTTGAGCGAAAAAGCTGTAGAAGCCGAATACCAAACAAAGCCCAAAACAAAACTCGCTCCGCAGAAACGCAAAAGCCCCAACTAAGGGGCTTTTCTGCGCTGACTAACAACTAGTCTCTATGTCGAATCTCAGTCACCATCCGATGTAAGTCGGTGGCGTCCCCAAGGGGATTCGAACCCCTGTTACAACCGTGAAAGGGTCGTGTCCTAGGCCTCTAGACGATGGGGACTTAGGATCTCTACAGTCTTGATTTGGTGGAGATAAGCGGGATCGAACCGCTGACCTCTTGCATGCCATGCAAGCGCTCTCCCAGCTGAGCTATACCCCCAATCAAGACTTTAATTATAGTCATAAATCGAATGATTTGCCAAGTCGTTAGGGCGTGAATTGTTCAAGTTTTTTGCGTTCCGGCGAGTGGTGCGCCTGATGCCGCAGCAAAGTTGATAACTCGCGCCAATCAGCGACATCCATTTCATCGCGAAACAACAACGCATAGCGACTGGATGACGTGTCAGCACCCGCCGCTTTCGCAATAAGGATAATCCTCGGCATCACCACCGCCTTGACAGCCGGAGCCCCCGTTTTCTGTGCGACGCGAAGTGATTCAAGCAGCAATTTCAGCTCGTCTGGTGAAACAGCGTGGCCAACCGGCACTGCAGCTACAGCAACCGCCGCAGCAACCAGCGCGCCAGCGATCCAGAGGTTTCCTGAAACTGCGCAGGCGACACCAGCGGCGACCGTAATGGCCGCCATCGACAGCCTCAATAAACCACGCACATGCACCGCGTTCGCAGCCTATTTGGTGGCTGCAGCAGCGGCAGCCATTACGGCGTTGGCGTCTTTCAAGCGTGCCAGCGAAAGCCAGGTGTCAATCACACAGTCCGGGTTCAGCGAAAGTGACCCAATGCCACGATCAACAAGCCATGCGGCCAAGTCTGGATGATCCGACGGGCCCTGACCGCAAATGCCGACATATTTACCCTGCGCGACACACGCATCGATAGCAAATCCCAACATCTTCTTCACTGCTGGATCGCGCTCATCGAAGGTCTTCGCGATCGGCCCGCCGGAGTCGCGGTCCACGGCTAGTGTGAGCTGGGTCAAATCGTTTGACCCGATCGAGAAACCATCGAAATATTCAAGAAATTCGTTAGCAAGAATCGCGTTCGACGGCACTTCGCACATCATGATCAGACGCAAGCCATTTTTGCCGCGTTCAAGTCCGTGAACGGCGAGCGCTTTGACCACCGCCTGCGCCTCGCCAATAGTGCGAACAAATGGAATCATGACCTCGACGTTGGCAAGGCCCATCGTCTCGCGTACGTAGCGCAGCGCCTCGCATTCGAGCGCAAAACAATCGCTGAATTCGGGGGCGATGTAGCGGGACGCCCCGCGAAAACCGAGCATCGGATTCTCTTCATGTGGCTCGTACGCTTCACCGCCCAAGAGGCTAGCGTATTCATTCGATTTGAAATCGCTCATGCGCACAATCACCGGACGCGGCGAGAATGCGGCAGCGATGGTGGCGATGCCTTCGGACAAACGCTGCACGAAATACGCTCGAGGGGAGGCGTAACCCGCGATTCGCTCAGTCACTTTCGCCTTCAAGTCATCGGTGAGCGTGTCGAACTCAAGCAACGCGCGCGGATGGATGCCAATCTGGCGGTTAATGATGAACTCAAGCCTTGCCAGACCAACGCCGTGATTCGGAATCTGGGAAAACTCGAACGCCAGATCAGGGTTTGCAACGTTGAGTGTCAACTTGGTCGGCGCTTCCGGCATGTTGTCGAGCTGGACTTCCGTGCGTTCGAACGCAATTTCGCCGGAATAGATGTGCCCCGTATCACCCTCAGCACAGCTCACAGTGACGCTGTCGCCGTCGTTGAGCACGCTGGTGGCGTCGCCGCAACCGACAACCGCAGGAATGCCTAATTCACGCGCAATGATCGCTGCGTGGCATGTGCGCCCGCCGCGATTGGTCACAATAGCGCTGGCGCGCTTCATGACGGGCTCCCAATCGGGATCGGTCATGTCGGCCACCAGTACATCACCGACTTTGACGATGTCCATCTGACTGGCGTTTTTGACAATTCGAACCGTGCCTTGTCCGATCTTCTGCCCGATAGCACGTCCACTAGTCACGGTCTTACCGTCTTCCGTCATGCGATAACGAACCAGCGTGTTGCCGCCCTGCTCCCGGGATTTCACGGTTTCGGGACGCGCTTGCAGAATATAGATGACGCCGGTGTTTCCATCCTTACCCCACTCGATATCCATGGGGCGACCGTAGTGATCCTCGATGGTCACCGCATAGCGCGACAGCGTTTCAACGTCTTCATCGGACAGAGAAAACTTATTGCGATCAGCTTGCGGGACGTCGACGATTTCAGTCGACTTGCCCGCTTGCGCCACGCTGCCAAAAATCATCTTCTGCGCTTTGCTGCCAAGCGTGCGGCGCAGAATGGCAGGTCGACCTGCACGCAACGTCGGCTTGAAAACGTAGAACTCGTCCGGGTTCACCGCTCCCTGAACCACCATCTCGCCGAGACCGTAACTTGAGGTCACGAACACCGCGTCGCGAAAGCCCGACTCAGTATCGAGCGTGAACATCACGCCCGCCGCGCCAGAGTCCGAGCGCACCATTTGCTGAATGCCCGCGGACAGTGCAACCGGGATGTCGGCATAACCGGTGTGCACCCGATAAGCGATCGCCCGATCGTTGTACAAGCTGGCGAAAACGCGACGCACCGCATCCAGAATTGCCGGAATGCCAACGATATTGAGATAGGTTTCCTGCTGTCCTGCAAAGCTCGCATCGGGCATGTCCTCAGCCGTCGCAGATGAGCGTACCGCCCAGCTGATCGGGCCACCCGCGTCGCCTTCAAGCTTGCCGACGGCGGTCACGATGCCTGCTTCGAGTTCTGCGGGCAGTGGTGCCGCCTCAATCCAGGAACGAATCTCTGCGCCCGCTTTTGCCAGAGCCGGAACATCGTCGACGTTTAAGCCGGCCAGGCGAGCAGCAACGCGGTTGGTCAGGTCATTGGCAGCGAGAAAATCACGAAACGCCTGAGCGCTGGTGGCCACGCCACCGGGAACGCGAACACCCTTATCAGCAAGGTTCCCAAGCAATTCGCCCAAAGACGCATTTTTGCCACCAAAATCGGAAACATCGGTCATCCGAAGTTCGCGTAGCCATCGCAACAAATTGGGGTTGAGTTGCGTATCGGTTTGCGTCATGTCGCCTCCATGGGGTTATGGCAGGCGATTCTAGCGAAGCGCGCGACGCATTTGCTGCGACGCACAAAATCTGCGCTAAAAAGTTTGGCCTAAAACACTGACGAAGGGTGTGCCCCTTCGTCGCCATGTACCGCCTCGCGCAGCTTGCCGTACAAGTCGGGATGTTTGATTCGCAGGAACTCGATGATCTGGATGTCTTCCTTGCGCACGGTGCTCAAGTCGACGCCTTCAAGGTGAACCAGCCGGAGCAGCTCATTAACTGGCTTCGGCATATCTCGACCGGCCTCATACCGTGAGCCGCCACTCTGTGTAACACCGATCTTTTGCCAGAACTCTTCCTGATTCAGACCGAGTTTTTGTCGAATTTCGCGGGGATTGGTAATCTTCTGAAAAAGCCCCATGGCTCGCAATCGCCTCCTGCGTGACTACAAATAATTCTGGTGTTCTACCCGACGAACGCGCCAAAAAAACGCATCGGTCGGTTGACAGTTATGCCAAAAGCATATGACAAGTATAGTTCTTATCCTAAGTAATTCTGACATGTGCGGCCGTTTCTATAATGGCACGGATGAAAGTTGTTGTAGATCTCCACAGCCATTCGCGTCTGTCCGATGGCACGCTCGCGGTGTCTGATCTGGTGGCATTGGCCGCCAGTCGCGGCGTTGGGTTGATGGCTCTCACCGATCATGATGAGGTGTCTGGAGTCGCAGAGGGTCGGGCCGCAGCGGCGTCCCACGGGATGCATTTCGTCGGCGGCGTCGAAATTTCCAGCGAATGGTGCGGCCTGTCAATTCATGTCGTCGGCCTAAGAATCGACGAAAACGAACCAAAACTTGCAAATACTCTGCACGAGATTCGACAACGCCGTGGTGTTCGGGCACAGCGAATGGGTGAATCGTTCGCTGCGTCGGGCATTGAAAACGTGTTGGCCGGGGCGAAGTCTTTCGCACCAAACCCCGATTTGCTCTCACGAACACATTTCGCACGCTATCTGATCGACAGCGGAGTGTGCGGATCAATGGGCGAAGTATTTGCCCGATTCATGAAACCCGGCAAGCCAGGCTATGTCGCCCACGAATGGATTCCCCTGGCGGATGCCATTTCGGCCATCCACGGTGCCGGAGGACGCGCCGTTTTGGCGCATCCTGGCCGCTACGACACGACATGGACGGGCGGCCCAAGCGGCATGCTCAAAGCGTTCTCCGAAGCTGGTGGCGACGGCGTGGAAGTCGTTTGTGGTCCGCACCACCCCCACGAATGGGCCGAGTACGCGGCGTTATCGCGCAAGTTTTCACTATTAGCCTCGATAGGCAGTGATTTTCATTCGCCATACGAGAGTCGCGTCAAGTTCGGAGATCTACCGCGCCTGTCGCCAAGTCTGAAGCCTGTCTGGCACGACTGGCCGGAAGCAGAAAGTTTTTATGCCTGATCGCCAGCGCACCGTGTTTTTCGTTTCTGACCGTACGGGCATTACGGCAGAAGCACTTGGAAACTCGCTCCTCACGCAATTTGATGGGTTTGCATTTCGGCGCACGACGATTCCTTTTGTAGATTCCGATGAAGCCGCAGACCGCGCAATCGCAACGATTAACGCGTGCAGTGATTCCGGCGGACCCCGGCCTATCGTAATCAGCTCAATTGTGGATGAGCATCTCAGCGAGCGCGTGCGCACCTGCAACGCGCGAGTTCTCGATTTTTTCCAGACGTTTATTGCGCCGCTCGAACAGGAGCTGAGCGCGAAAAGTTCACATGCAGCGGGCCGTTCGCATGGGCTGCGCAACTCCACCGAATATTTCTCGCGAATTGAGGCAATCAATTTCACGCTCGCGCATGACGATGGGCAGACCACGAAAGAGCTGAGCCGCGCACAGGTGATCCTTGTGGGTGTTTCCCGTTGCGGGAAGACTCCGACTTCCATTTATCTGGCGCTGCAGTGCGGCATTCGATGCGCGAATTTTCCGCTGACACCCGACGATTTTGAGCGCGGCGTATTGCCCGACTCCATTGCCCCTTATCGCAGTAAACTTTTTGGTCTGACCATCGCACCTGATCGATTGCAGGCCATTCGGCACGAACGCAAACCAAACTCCACCTATTCGAGCGAAAAGCAGTGTCGCTACGAAGTCGCAGCGGCTGAACGCATGATGAAAGATGCCGGTGTTCCGGTGCTCAACACTTCGACCAAATCAATCGAGGAACTGGCGACGACGATACTGCTTGAAGGCAAGCTCGATCGCCACATTTTTTAACGCCGCGCCGCGCTAACCGATCTGACCTGGCTGCTGCGTAAATTCGACCGTCGCGCGCAGTC
>JAYWHV010000010.1:0-6016 GCA_043777615.1 Burkholderiales bacterium
CCGAGACCGCGATTGGCCCCAATCACGAGAACAGTTTTCGCCATTGCTTTCTCTTGCTTTGAACTAGATCATCTCAATGGCCATGGCGATACCTTCGCCACCGCCAATACACAATGCCGCTACGCCCTTCTTGCCGCCGGTTTTCTTCAGCGCGCCGATGAGCGTGACGATGATGCGGGCGCCGGACGCGCCGATGGGGTGACCCAACGCGCAGGCGCCGCCGTGAATATTCACCTTGTCGTGCGGGATTCCGAATTCTTTCATCGCGGCCATCGTGACCGTGGCGAACGCTTCGTTAATCTCGAACAGGTCAACGTCCTTTGCCGTCCAGCCGGTTTTCTTGAACACGTTGTTGATCGCGCCGACCGGAGCGGTCGTGAACCATTCCGGTTCCTGGCTATGTTCAGCGTGGGCAACGATTTTGGCGATCGGTGTGAGGCCAAGTTCTTTCGCTTTCGAAAGTTTCATTACGACCAGTGCGGCTGCGCCGTCGGAGATCGATGAAGCATTCGCCGCCGTGATCGTGCCTTCCTTGACGAAGGCAGGCTTCAGGCCGGGAATTTTGTCAAGCTTCGCTTTGGGCGGTTGCTCGTCCGTGTCGATCACGGTGTCGCCAGCGCGACCTTTGACGGTCACAGGAGCGACTTCCCATTTGAACGCACCGCTCGCCGTTGCGGCCTTGGCGCGCTCGGTCGATGCAATCGCGAATGCATCTTGTGACTCACGGGTGAATTCGTATTTCTTCACGCAGTTCTCGGCGTGCACGCCCATCGCCTTGTGGTCATACGCATCTTCGAGACCGTCGGTGGCCATGTGGTCGAGCATTTGCACGGCACCATAACGATAACCAGCGCGCGATTTCGGCAACATGTGCGGCGCATTGGTCATGGATTCCATGCCGCCAGCGACCACGATGTCGCGGGTGCCGGCCATGATTTCGTCATGCGCGAGCTGTGCGGCTTTCATGCCTGAGCCGCACATTTTGGTGAGCGTCAGCGCTGCGGTGCCCTTGGGCAAACCGGCCTTCAGCGTCGCCTGACGAGCAGGGGCCTGACCCTGACCGGCGATCAGGCAGTTGCCCATGATCACTTCTTCAACTTGTTCGGGCTTCAGCCCGGCGCGCTCAACGGCGGCCTTGATGGCGACTGCGCCAAGATCGGAGGCAGACAGTGACGCGAAGTCGCCCATCATTCCGCCCATGGGCGTACGCACTGCACTAACGATGACTACGGGATCCGACATGATGTTCTCTCCAGAAATTTTTTGATTGCGTTTTGGTTGTGCGGGCCTAGTTTGGACGGCGGGCGATCCACTGACTCCATTGTGACGCAAATGCGCCGATGACGCCGCCCATGACCGCAGCCAGGGTAATGCCTGCGATGGACAGCCTTGTGGCGCTCATGGCGATAGCCAGAGCAGCCGCACCTATCAATACTTGCAGAAATAGCTTTCCCTTTGCTGACCAGGGCCGGTTTTGCAGGGCAATCGCCATACCAAACCACGCCAGCGCGACGCCCAACCAGATCAACAGGCGACCCGGCATTGGCAGCGCTGCGTAGGCCACCATGCCAGCGATCATCAAGAAAAAGCCCAGCAACATCCAGTGGTTTCTCGTCATCGGATGCCCCTTACGCCTCAATGCCTTCACCGGCGCGCGACTCGATGGCTGCCAGCGCCCTGGCCGAGACCTCGCGAATGTGTTCCGGCCCGGTCAAATCAATGTGCAAATTGCGCAGCAATCCGTCTTCCAGCCCATAAACACAGCCGTGGATCGCCAGCGGCTGCCCGCGCGACCATGCATCCCGTACGACAGTCGTACGCGCTACGTTGACCACCTGCTCGGCCACATGCAGCTCGCAAAGTTTCCGCAGTTTGCTGTCGCGATCCGGCAGCGCATCAACGCTCGGCCGGTGCCGCTCGAGCGTGTCCCGCACATGTTGCAACCAGTTGTCCGACACGCCCAGCCGTTCGCCGTCAAACGCCGCTGCGACGCCGCTGCAGCCATAGTGCCCGACCAGCAACACCTGCTTCACCTTCAAAATTTCCACCGCAAAATGCAGAACCGACAGGCAATTCAAGTCCGTGTGAACCACCACGTTGGCCACATTGCGATGCACGAAAATTTCACCCGGCGGCAGCCCAATAATCTGGTTCGCCGGAACCCGCGAGTCCGAACAGCCGATCCACAAATATTCGGGAGCCTGCTGGTGCTTCAACCGCTCAAAAAATTGCGCGTCATCCGCCAGCACTGAGGCGACCCAGGCGCGGTTATTGGCAAACAGTCTTTCGAGATTGGCTTTGGGCACGGTGTGTTCTGTTTCGCTACTTTGTTTCGTTGTAGAGCTCGCGGCCGATCAACATGCGGCGCACTTCGCTCGTCCCCGCGCCAATTTCGTAGAGTTTGGCGTCGCGCCAGATGCGACCGGTCGGATAGTCGTTAATGTAGCCGTTACCGCCGAGCGCCTGAATCGCTTCACCCGCCATCCAGGTGGCCTTTTCGGCGCAATACAAGATGACCCCGGCCGCGTCCTTGCGAGTCACCTCACCACGATCACAGGCTTTTGCGACTGCGTAAAGATATGAGCGACCAGCGGAATAGGTGGCGTACATATCAGCGAGCTTGCCCTGCATCAGTTGAAATTCGCCGATGGACTGACCAAACTGCTTGCGCTCGTGCACGTACGGCAACACCACGTCAAGGCACGCCGCCATCAGCCCCACCGAGCCGCCCGCCAGCACGGCACGCTCGTAATCGAGCCCGCTCATGAGCACTTTCACGCCCTGACCGACTTCGCGCATTACGTTTTCAACCGGCACTTCGCAGTCCTGAAACACCAGTTCGCACGTGTTTGAGCCGCGCATTCCCAGTTTGTCGAGCTTTTGCGCCGTGGAAAAGCCCTTCATGCCCTTCTCGATGATGAACACCGTGATACCGCGCGAGCCCAGGCTCAAATCGGTCTTCGCGTACACGACCAGCGTGTCCGCGTCGGGCCCATTGGTGATCCACATCTTGTTGCCGTTCAGGACATAGTGATCGCCCTTCAGATCGGCTCTGAGCCGCATGCTCACGACGTCCGAGCCCGAGCCCGGTTCGCTCATGGCGAGCGCGCCGACGTGCTCGCCCGAAATCAGCTTAGGCAGATATTTTTTCTTCTGTGCGTCACTGCCGTTCAGCTTCAGTTGATTCACGCAGAGGTTTGAGTGTGCGCCGTACGAAAGCCCCACCGAGCCACTGGCGCGGCTGATCTCTTCCATCGCCACGCAATGCGCCAAATAACCCATGCCCGCGCCGCCATATTCCTCGGGCACGGTGATGCCCAGGATGCCGAGATCGCCCATCTTCTTCCACAGATCCATCGGGAACTGGTTGCTGCGATCAATCTCCGCCGCGCGCGGCGCGATTTCGTCGGCAGCGAACGCAGCGATCGTATCGCGCAGCATGTCGATGTCTTCGCCGAGATCGAATTTGAGTTGGGGGAATTGCATGTTGCTCCTTTGCTTTGTGGAATCGCTCCCACAAAAATCTACTTTGCTGGTATCGAAATCAACGTCTGTTGCATCAGCGCGCAGAGCGTTTCCGTGCCGTTTTTCGTCACAAAAACCTTACCCTGCGTGATCGTCAGCGTACGCCCGGATTTGACGACTTCGCCGCGAGCCCGCAGTTTCTCGCCGTCGCCCGGTGCCAGCAGGTTCACCTTGAATTCAACGGTCAGCACGTTGCTGCCGGGCGGCATCATCGTCGCTCCAGCGCAGCCGCCTGCCGTGTCGACGAGCGTGCTGATGATGCCCGCGTGAAAGTAGCCGTGCTGTTGCGACAGCTCGGGGCGGAAATCCACTTCGAATTCGGCGACACCTTCGTCCACCTCGGTCAACCGCGCACCGAGCAATTTCATCGCGCCCTGCGCGTTGAAAATGTTCAGGATGTCGGTGGTTTTTTGAGGCGTGATCATACGGGCGAATTGTAGCGCGCAAGTTGACGTTAACGTCAACGTAAGCGTTTACCCGTGCTCCCGGAAGAGCGGTTACCTCAAGTAACTATTTCGCCGGGTTCTTGAGCCGTTTGCGGCAGTCGCGCTCGATGGTCGAAATTTCTTCCAGCACCACGTCAATGTCTTCGCGCTGCTGCTCCAGCAGTACGCGCCGTGCAGCCAGCACTTCGAGGAATTTCATGAGCTGTGGCCGTTCGCTGTGATCAACGTCGTAGAGATCAAGAATGCCTGAAATATCGGCAAGGCTCATGCCGAGGCGCTTGCCGCGCAGCACGAGCTTCAAACGAACGCGCTCGCGCTGCCCGTAGATGCGCCTTGTGCCGCGGCGCTCGGGCGACAGCAACCCCTGATCCTCGTAAAAGCGAATCGCGCGCGTCGTCAGCGCGAACTCATCAGCCAGCTCGGTGATGGTGAAAGTTTCGCGGCGCGGAGCAGACATTGCAGCTTTGGTCACGGCAGAGAAGGAGGAAGCAGGAGAAGGCGGAGGCATGCCGTGAGTTTAGCTTTGCCCTAATTACAACAGCGCCACCACCACGCCGCGACTGCGTCACCACCGCCGCCATGTCGACGCAAGGCATCGGGAATCCAGTCGGTTGCTCTATCAACCATTTGCGCTAAATCACCCACCTTGATTCACGCGACTACGTCGCGAGCATGACGGAAAAAATGGGCTGCGAAAAAATTCGCCCGAGGCAGTTCCGCTTCGGTGAACAGCAGATGCATCTTCGACGTCTTAAGGAATGACGAATTTCGGAGGGCGCGAGGGCAAAGCCCGGTCGTTAACTTTCAGAAAGATGACGCCGTATCAAACAGTTGTACGCGCGTACCAACCAAGTCAAACGCCCGCATACTGTGTTTCAACCTCGTGCCCGGCGCCAGAAGTGTCGGCTGGAGGTTGGTTATGGCTCAAGCTCTGTCGATACTGTTCCGTACGGAGTCGCCATGAAATTCACAAAAGGGGAAACTAATCATGCATTTGGTCAAAAAGGGATTGCTCAGCGCATTCGCGCTCGCGGCAATCGTCCCGGCTGCAGTTATCGCTCAGGGAAACTCACAGAACGCTCCCGGCCGCGCCGAGGTCATCGCCGCAGCCTATTCCGACCGCGGATTCGTGTTGCGCGATACACCGGGCAAACCGATTGATCTGTCGGTGTGGAAAGAGGCAAAGGACAAGCGTCGAGTTCCGTACGACGATTCGCCGGATCACATCGACGACTTCGCTGCCCAGACTAAACCCATTAGTTCGGCGGCTGCTCCTACAGTGGCCGGTCTCGGTTTCGATGGCGTGGGCAACGGATTCACCGGCCCGCAAGGCTCTTTCTCAGTGCGCTCCGCGCCGCCTGACACCACCGGCGCGGCGGGCGCGACGCAGTACGTCCAGTGGGTGAATACGTCGTTCGCGGTGTTCGACAAATCCACCGGCGCGGCAGTCTATGGCCCCGTCGCTGGCAATACGCTGTTTACCGGCATGCCCAACGCATGCGCTACGTCCAACGACGGTGACCCGGTTGTGCTGTACGACAAGCAGGCTGGCCGCTGGGTCATGATGCAGTTCGCAGTCCCGACGGGTGGGCCTTACTACCAGTGCGTCGCGGTATCGCAAACCTCTGACGCGATGGGCTCATGGAACCGCTATGCGTTCCAGTACACCGGCTTCAACGATTACCCGAAAGCCGGCGTCTGGCCTGATGCGTACTACGTCAGCTACAACATTTTCAATGGCAACTCATTTGGTGGTGCCAAGGTGTGTGCACTCGATCGCGCATCAATGCTTACCGGCGCCGCTGCCACGCAGCAGTGCTTCCAGTTGAGTACCAGCTACGGTGGCCTGCTGCCATCGGATCTGGACGGTTCGATCCAGCCCGCCGCAGGAACGCCGAATTTCTTCGTCAATATTGCGACCAACAAGCTCAATCTGTGGAAGTTCAGCGTCAACTGGGCGACACCGGCCAGCAGCACCTTCACTGGCCCCACGGCAATCGCTGTGAGCTCGTTCGCAGCGGCTTGCGGTGGCGGCACCTGCGTTC
>JAYWHV010000011.1:0-5986 GCA_043777615.1 Burkholderiales bacterium
GCTTCTGCCCGTGGCCCGAGCAAAGGGTGAGCGGTCGCTTGACGAGCTGCAACATCACGCGGCGCTGGATTTGTCGCCGGCGCAGCAAGAAGAATTTCAGCGACTGGCGAAGACGTTGCGCAACGCGCGCGGCTTTCGCCTGCTGTTCGCGGAGGTCAATACTGCTGCGGATCGGGAGCGGGTACGCGCAGCCATGACCCAACTGTTGACCGGGATGACGGAAGCAGTCCGGGCGCATCACGTGGTCGACCTTGATGCCGCCGATGCACCGGACAGTTTCGAAACCCTGGAGCGGCGTCTGACCGCCTTGGCTGCGCCCGATGCGCTCATCGAATTCATCAACGGCAATTCGTGGTTGTGGATCAGTGAACAGGACAACCGGCTCAGCGCGTTCAACGTCCGGCGCGACGCCCTCGCACGCGAGTGTCCGGCGCTCCATCTGTGGTGGGTATCAACGGCCACGCTGCAACACATCGCAACCCATGCGCACGACCTGTGGTCATGGCGCAGCGGGGTTTTTGACTTTCGCGGCGAGGTGGCAGCCCCGCAGCCCGACGATTTGCGTAGCGGTTGGCGCACTGGCATCGAGGGCGATCAGCGGCACGCGGCTTTGGGCGAGCGCGCGCGGCGAATTGGCGCGCTCACCGCCACGCTGGCCGACACCACCGACGCTGAACCGCGCTGGCCGCTGTTGTATGAATTGTCTGAACTCAATCAATCGATCGGCGAGCTGGACCGGGCACTGAAGGCGTCGCAGGAGGCGGTGCGCATGGCCGAGGCGCTGCCGGAGGGCGAACGCGAAAAGGCGCTCGCACTGGGACAAATCGCCGACGTGCTCACCGCCCGGGGCGAGCTCGATGAGGCGCTGCGCATCCGCCGCGAGGAAGAACTCCCGGTCCATGAAAAGCTCCGCGCTGTGCGCGATTCGCTGGTTTGCCGCGCCAACATGGCGATCTACCTGAACAAGCGGCGGCGGCGGGGAGATGTAGACGCGGCGAAGGCCTTGCTGGATCGGGCGCTGACTGATGCCAAGCGCTTGCGGATTCCGGAGGCGGGGCGGATTAGGACGCTGCTGGAGCAGTTGGGCGAGGGTGAAGTTGCGACTTGACGGCGAAAAGCGCTCATTTCTGCGCTAACAGCTTTTTTCTGAACGCCTTATTTCATATGGGCAAAATCACGTATTTATGAACAAGTCGGTTATTGCATAAATAGCGGTTTTCGCTTTATATAACCTACGTTACAGCCCGAAGTTTCTGGATTTTTTGCGTCCGTCCGGCGGAAAACGCCACCACGCGAACACGACGGCCAGTGCGAAGCCGGAATAGGCGGCCACAAATACCCAAGGCGGTGCGGTGTAAAAAAGCAGCCGGTGCAGCCAGTAGCCGACGAAGCTTTCGTTTGCCGCAGCGCCACCGGGCGTACCCGCCTGGCCCCGCAGCCACCACTCTAGCGCCGTGAGCGGGCAGGTGATGCCGAGCCACGCCTCGGCCGCGACGATGACGATGGCGGCCAGATGCGCGATGCGGAAGCCGCGCCCGTTCACGCAGCGCCAGCCAAGCGCGTTGCCAAGGAGTATCGCCACCAGACCGGCCACGACAAAGGCAACCAGGGCGAAATGCAGCGCCAGCACAGCGTCGGCGAGCCATTGATACAGCAGCGGGTTGGTCATGGTTCGCGTCAGCGACCGGCAGGGCTAGAACATGGTGTTGCCATGCGCGGCGGCGGCTGGCACTTGCTGCAATACGTCCCAGTGTTCGACGATTTTGCCGTCGTCATCAAAGCGAAAAATGTCGATGCCCGCCCAGTCCGGGTTGGCCTCGGTGGGCCAGTGCTGATGGCAGTGCAGCACCACCAGATCCCCCTCCGCCACCGCGCGTTTCACCGTGACCCGCTTGCCGGGGTACTCCGCAGCCATCCGCTGGAAGTATTCGATGAACGCCTGCTTGCCATCGGCCACGTCAGGATTGTGCTGGGTGTACACCGCGCCGGCGTAGCGCTCAATGGCCTCGGCCGGCTGGCACTGGTTAAACATCAGCTCATAGAACGCGATGGCGTGGCGCTTGTTGCGGTCGGGTTGTTGGCTCATGGCGCGGCTCCTGGGCGGTTAGGGTGTGGTGCGGCAACGCTGTGTGGTGAAACGCGTTTACGCCGCCTAAACTGGCGTCAACGGCAGCTCCATAAACACCAGATACGGCATCAATTCCGCCGGGTATTCACGGTGCGGCGGGCACGCGCGAAACCCGACGGATTGGTATAGGGCAATCGCTTCTTTCAACAGGTTGCCGGTGTCGAGTCGCATCAGTTGAAAGCCGTCGTCGCGCGCGGTCGCGATGAGCGCATCGCACAGCGCCCGACCGGTGCCGTGACCGTGAAATTGTTCGCCGACGTACAGCCGTTTCATCTCGCAGCTGCCGTCTGCGAGCTTTCGATAGGCACCCGCGCCGACGATCACGCCGTCACGACTGGCGAGCAAGGTTTTGCCATGCGGCGGGCCGTATTCGGAAGCCAGCGTCAGCAGCTCGCGGTCCAGCGACTGATGGCCAAACACTTTCTCAACAAACCACACGTCCGCCGCGTAGCGCTTGCGGCTCCACGCCACGTATTCAGTGACGAGTTTGGCAAACGCGGCGTAATCGCTGGCGGTGGTGGCGGTGTAAATCAGGTCAGGCACAGGGTTTTCGCGAACGGCTCAGGCCGATGTCGGCAATCGACTGAGGCGGCGTCAGGCACGTCGCGCAGGCTCGGACTGATGCAGAAAGCGGGTGTACAGATCGCGCGGCGGCGGCGTGCCCGCCTGCACCATGATCCGCCCCGCAGCGCCGCGATGATACGCACCGTGCGCCGTCACGTGCGCGAGCATTTCTTCCCGTGACATGAGGCCTTTGTCGCCATCGGTGAAAGTGAACGCGATGTGCTCGGCCAACTGCTCGGGCGACAGATCGGCGGAGTAGTCAACGTACCAGGCGTCCAGCATCGCAACCCCATCACGCAGCGCTTCAAGGGTCGGTGTTTCCGTCGTATTGGTAGCAGTAAAAGACTGCACCGCTCCCGACAAATGCGCCGCAAAAATCTGATCAACCACGTAGATGTGATTGAGGATGCGCATCGCGTTATGGCGCGGCTCCGGCTGCGCGATAGGATCTACCTTGGCGAGCTCCGCGAAGAGCTGGTCATTGCTCCACGCTTTGTATTTGAAGAGGGAATGAAGGAGGGTGGTGGTGCTCATGATGGGCTCGTGAAAACGGGTAGATATGGTAGCCGCAGCAACACGCCGCCTGTTAAAACCATCATCTCAATGGGAGGGTGGCGGCACCTTGCATGCCCCACGTGGACTCTTACTTGAGATTGTTCAGCATCGCGGCCAAAGACTGTGCATGCACGACAATGATGTCCATACGAGTAAACGATTCGATTTCGACCCCAGTTAGTGCGGGAAGTGGATCAGCCGGTGAGTGCTGCAAATGCTTCGGCAACGGGTACTCGTACAACACGTTGGTAACTGGTGTGAGCGTCGCTGCAGACAGTGGTATCTCGCCTGTACTGACGTCGATGTCATTAGCTGAGAACGACGCCTGAAAGAGGCGTGCCGTTGTGACGATGATAGGGATGTAGTTTTTGCGCATCCAAGGCGGAGTTGCATGCTGACCGGAGTTACTTGCTTTGCGCAAGAGCTGACCATCTTCATGTACGATTGCCCGGTTCGCTATGGCCACCTGGTAGGAGGCTTCTTGTATCGAAGCGTTAGAAGTCTTGGTCTTATTTCCGCCCTTTTGACTCAAATAGTCTCCTCGCACTTCTCGGGAGTCGCTTGCGACGGGCATTTCGGCGAAGCCACTTTGCACGACGACCTCGGTCGACCAAGGGCCAGTGCCAGACACCGGAAGCTCGTTGCTTGAGGCTGTTGTGCGAAAAGGTGCAGCATCAGCGACGCCTCGCTTGGGGAAGAATATCCAGTTAACGAACTCGGGATTTGCTTTCTTGCATTCCATCTGAATATCGAGCACTTGGTCGTTCGGCAACAGCTTGCGCGCCCGAATGTCTAGGCTGCTCTCCTTGCCTCGCCAAGGCCCATTGGATGGTGGGTACTCCACTGGGTAGTTTGTCGAAACCACGCACCATTCGGGGACGCTCGCAACGATTTCTGCGCATCTTCGCTCAAAGAAGACTCCGTGGATGTTCAGCGCGTGAACTGTCCAGTCTTCTTGGCTAGTGGGTCCGTTGGACATGTGTTTGGTGACGCCTAACGTGTTTTCATTAGTCCACGCGAGTTTAACTTTTTCAAAAGTGCGTATTGACAAACGCTCACGCCAACGGCAACCGCAACCGCGCAATCGTCCCGCCCGTCGCTCGCGGCAGCAAATCAAAACTGCCACCATGCCACTGCGCCAGGCGCTCGACCAGTGCCAAGCCCAAGCCCGCGCCCATGGTGCCGCCACGCGCGCTGTCGCCGCGCACGAAAGGTTGCTTCAAGCGTTCTACATCGGCGGCGGCGACGCCCTGTCCGGCGTCGAGGACATCAATCTCGACCATCGCGCCAGCGCGCCGCAAAGCCAGTTCCACCGGCGGTTTGCCGTAGCGGTGGGCGTTTTCGATCAGGTTCATCAGCATGCGGTCAAACGCTGCGGGGAAGGTGTTGACGCTGATCACGTCCGGGCCTGCCGACCACTCGACTGGGAGGCCGCGACTGTTGGCTTTGTCGGCTATGGCGGTCAGCGCCTCGCGGGCGTCGATGCGCACTGGGGCCTCTTTGGGGTTGCCTCTTGCGAAGTCCAAAAATTGCGTGACAACCCGATCAATTTCGTCGATGTCGGACGCCATTTCAGTGCGGCTCTGTGGGTCACCCACCGACATTTCGCTGGCGAGTCGCAGGCGCGTAAGCGGCGTGCGAATGTCGTGCGAGATACCGGCGAGCATGGTGCTGCGGTCACGTTCCAGCCGCTCCAGATTCGCCGCCATGCGATT
This sequence comes from Burkholderiales bacterium, assembly GCA_043777615.1. Lineage (GTDB taxonomy): Bacteria > Pseudomonadota > Gammaproteobacteria > Burkholderiales > Casimicrobiaceae > Casimicrobium. Next base: position 4,963 of record JAYWHV010000011.1, read on the forward strand.
GACGTTGCTGGCAACGCGGGCGATCTCGGTGGGACCATCTTCCGGCAACGGGTCGGGGCGCTTACCGAGTGCGACTTTGTCGACTGCGTCCGCTAAATCAGCGAGCGGCTTGGATAGTCGGCGCGCGAACCAAAAGGTCGCAGCGAGAAGCGCCACCAACAACACAGCGAGCGTACCGAGTAGCCGCATCGGCACCTCGCCCGCCTCGGTGTCGCGAACGGGGATGCCCGCCCACACAGATCGCGCTGCGTCGTCGCCCACCTTGAGACGAATCCAGACCACTGGTTGATCAAGCCGCATACCGAGGCGAATCTCGGTGTCGCGACCCAGTTGTTCCTGCAATTTTTCAACCAGAGGCGCGAGTGCAGGACCGCGCGGCACCTGTCCGATTTCTGGCCGACGATCCACCGGAATCAACATCACGCCGTACTCGCGACCGATCATTTGCAACTGTTGACCACGCCCGCTTCGCACATCGGTTGAGGCCTTGGTGAGCGCGGCGCGCAGCGATTCAATCTGGGCGATTTTTGCCTCGGTAAAGTTACGCGCGATGAGACTTGCCCGATCCTGGCGAAACAGAAAGGTCATGGCGAGGACCGCGATGGCGATTGAGGCCATGAGCAGTATTACGAGTCGCCAGAAAAGGGTTTTGGGCATCGCGAGCGGTCGCTGATCAGTCCGGAACGAACACGTAACCACGACCCCAAACCGTCTGGATGTAGCGCGGTTTTCCGGCGTCCAGCTCCACCAGTTTGCGCAGCCGCGACACCTGCACGTCGATGGCGCGGTCGAACACTTCATGTTCTTTGCCGCGCGCGAGCATCGACAAACGTTCGCGCGTCAGCGGCTCATGCGGGTGCGTCACAAACACGCGCAACATGGCGAATTCACTGGTGGTCAAATCTTGCGCAACGCCGCCCCGGGTGAGCACGCGCGTCGCGAAATTTACCTCACAATCACCGAACGCAATCGGCTGATCAGTCGGGATCGGAGCGCCGGGTGACACGTCGGCCGCGCGCCGCAA
>JAYWHV010000012.1:0-5979 GCA_043777615.1 Burkholderiales bacterium
GATCCGAACTGGATCAAATCCGTCGATCACACCATCCAAACCACCGGTATTCCGCCACAGTATCTTGATCTGGAAATCACCGAGTCGATGCTCGTCGGAAATCCGCAAAACGTCATGGACACGCTCGACACACTCGGTCAAATGGGCGTCACGCTAACGCTGGACGACTTCGGCACCGGTTACTCGAGCCTGTCGTACTTGACGCGTCTGCCGTTTCACACCATCAAGATCGACCGCAGCTTCATTCAACGCATCGATGACAAGCCAAGCCGCGGAATCGTGCAGGCCATTGTGGCCATCGCGCACAGCCTGAATATGCGCGTGATCGCCGAAGGCGTGGAGACCCCGCTACAACTATCCATCCTGCGCGAGATTGGCTGCGAAGAGATTCAGGGCTTCTATCTGTCAAAACCACTCGAAGCGCACGCCATTCAGGCGTGGTGGAAGATGCAGCTCGCCAATGTAGGTGTAATGGCGCTTTAAGCGTGAAGCGTTCAGCAATCAGGCCTTCGGCAACGTCACGCCGCTCTGGCCCTGATATTTGCCGCCGCGATCTTTGTACGACGTGCCGCAGACTTCATCGCTCTCAAAGAACAGAACCTGCGCGCAGCCCTCGCCCGCGTAAATTTTTGCCGGAAGCGGGGTCGTGTTGGAGAACTCGAGGGTAACGTAACCCTCCCACTCCGGCTCAAACGGAGTCACGTTGACGATGATCCCGCAGCGCGCGTAGGTGCTTTTCCCCACACAAATGGTCAACACGCTTCTGGGAATGCGGAAGTACTCAACGGTCCGCGCCAGCGCAAAGGAATTGGGCGGAATGATGCACACATCGCCTTTGAAATCCACGAAGGATTTTTCATCGAATGCCTTAGGGTCAACAATGGTCGAGTTGATGTTGGTGAAAATCTTGAATTCGTTGGCACAGCGAATGTCGTAACCGTAGCTTGACGTGCCGTATGACACGATCTTCTGGCCATCGACAAATCGCACCTGCCCGGGCTCGAAGGGCTCAATCATTTGAGTCGATTCGGCCATACGGCGAATCCAGTGGTCGGACTTGATAGACATAGGTCGCAGACGGGCAAAATGTGATGTAGTCGCCTATTTTGTATGAAGCCGCCCTGTTGAGTCGATGCTATGGCCGTTAAGCTCACCCGTCCCAGCGCTCTTGAGCCGCATCTCACGCTCACGCAGGCCCGCGCACTACAACTGGCTGCGATGAACCTGTTGACTCCGCCGAAGCGCCGTGCGCGGAAAGCCGACGTCCTGGCGACGATCCGCAGAATGAACGTGCTCCAGATCGACACCATTCATATCGTCGCGCGCAGCCCGTATCTGGTGTTGTGGAGCCGGCTGGGCGACTACCAGCCACGCTGGCTGGATGAATTGTTGGCCGAAGGCGCGTTGTTTGAATACTGGTCACACGCGGCCTGTTTTCTTCCGATTGAAGACTATCCGCACTACCGGCGGCAAATGCTGCATCTGGAAGCCGCTGGTTCCGAGCGCTCCGCCTTGCGGCTGGCGAACGATCCACACGCGCATCTCGAACTCGTTGAGCATGTCCGCGAACGTGGCCCGCTGCGCGCCGCGGATTTCGAGCATGCGGACGGGCGCAAAGGCAACGGCTGGTGGGAATGGAAGCCGGACAAACTACGGCTGGAAACGCTATTCACTGCTGGCGAAATCATGGTCAAACGACGCGAGAATTTTCATCGTGTTTATGACGTTCGCGATCGCGTGTTACCTCCCCATTTTTTGGATGACGAAGCCGTGCCGGGTCGCGAGACCGTCGACACAGCGTGGTCGTTGGCGGCGGTCAAGGCGATGGGACTCGCGCCCGCGCGCTGGATTGGCGATTACTTTCGCCATGCCGGAAAGGCTCCGCGCCCGCATCCTGACTCGCTGGTTGAAACCGGGGAGTTGTTGCGCGTTCGAGTCGCCGATTGGCCCTGGCCAGCGTATGTCCATCCTGATCACGCCGGCTTGTTGAAAGCTGCACAAAAGAACAAGCTGCGCTCGACCTATTGCACGCTGCTTTCGCCGTTCGATCCGCTGGTGTGGGATCGCGAACGAGCGCTACGACTGTTCAATTTTGACTATCGCATCGAGTGCTACACACCGGAGGCAAAGCGCAAGTACGGCTATTTCACATTACCGCTTCTTGTGCGTGGCGAGCTGGTTGGTCGAGTCGATGCCAAGGCGCATCGCGCTGACGAAATGTTCGAGGTGCGCGCGTTGCATCTGGAAGTAGGCGTTGCGCTAACTAACTCATTGGCAACCGACATTGCAAATGCGCTGCACCGATGCGCAGCATGGCACCAAACGCCGTCCGTTCGGGTGCTTCGAACCGCACCCGCCAAATTTTTGCCGCTTTTGCGCAAGGCACTGGCCGCTTGTTAATCGAAACGCACGGAGAGCAGCTCCAATGTCTGCCTGATCGCGCCCTGTTCTGGCCGCGTGAGCAAACATTGTTTGTCGCCGATGTGCACCTTGGCAAGGCCGCCAGCTTTCGCGCGGCAGGCGTACCCCTGCCCAGTGGCCACTCCAGCTTTGATCTGGATCGACTTTCACAATTGTTAATTGTGCATCGGGCCACTCGCTTCGTCATTCTGGGCGACTTGGTGCATACCGAAAGCAGCTATACAACCCCGCTTGATCGCAATTTCAGAGCGTTCCGAGAACGACACAGTGGCGTTGAAATGGTGCTGGTGCGCGGCAATCATGATCGCCACGCCGGTGAAGCGCCCGCCGAATGGGACCTTGAAGCGGTCGCTGAGCCGTACGGGCTGGGTCCGCTTCAGTGCTGCCACGAGCCCGGCGCCGCTCGAGGCGCCGGCTTTGAATTAGCTGGGCATCTACATCCCGCCCTGCTCTTGCAGACCGCGCGCGAAGCGGTCACTTTGCCGTGTTTTTGGCAGCATGCGAGCGGTCTGGTGCTGCCAGCGTTTGGCAGCCTCACAGGGAAATTTAGTGTGCGTTTGAAACCAGGCGAAAGTGCGGTCGTTGTCGCCGGGCAACAACTTTTTCGTCGACAGTATCGAGAATAAGCCTGTGGAAAACTCCGGCAAAAGTTGTCAAAAGCTGTGGGCGCTTTTGTCGACCCCTCGCCTAAGCCTTATTCCATAAGGCATGCGGCAATCCGCCCCCGATTGGCGCGTGATTTTTCGGCAACAACCCCAATATGTTGTGGTTCAGAAGTCGCTTGACCACTAGATATTGTTGGTCGTATCCTTCACACCTTCCCTCAATTTATCAATTTGTGTTGCCCATTTCCATGCATCGCGCTGTCGGCGTGGCGCGTAAATAAGCGATGTGAACGCGATTGAGCGAAAGCTTTGATGAGGGCTGGCAACTGTGGAAATAGCGTCAAGCGCCCCACGCCCGCCAGGCAAGTGAAGGCATAGGGTTGGGAGACCCGGCGGAGGATAGTGAACATGGGGGAGTACACCACGATGCAACGAATGACCAGCCGCTTTAGTCGCGGCCCGTTGTTGCGCTGATCAAGTCGTCCACGCCTCGCTCACCGCCGCCATAGACACAGAATAGTTAGAACAGTTTTTTGGAGATGCACACATGCTTGAGACCGTATCCGCCCAGACCGGTGGCCCCATTTTGAATCCTGCAGTACTTGGTTTAGTTACCGGGAGTTCAGCCGCCACGCCTGAGTCGGGTCGTGCCTCGCTCTACAAGGTGATTCGTCGCAACGGCTCCGTGGTCGGCTTTGAGCCGTCCAAGATCACCGTTGCCATGACTAAGGCCTATCTGGCTGCGCACGGCAACCAGAGCGCCGCCTCCGCCCGCGCTCGCGAGTTGACACAACAGTTGACCGACGCCGTGATGGGCGCGCTGATGCGCGTCAAGCCCGAGGGCGGCGCGATTCACATCGAAGAAATTCAGGATCAGGTCGAACTCGCCCTGATGCGCTCGGGCGAACATGAAGTCGCTCGTGCCTACGTGCTTTACCGCGAAAAGCGCACCCAAGAGCGTGCCGCGCAAGTCAAAGCCAAGGACGCCGATCAGGAATCGATCCTGCATGTGATCGAAGACGGCGTGAGGAAGCCGCTCGACCTTCTGCGTCTGCGTGAACTCATCATTTCGTCATGCGACGGCCTGCACGGTGCAGCGGACGCCGACGTGATCCTCAAGGCGACGCTCAAGGACTTGTACGACGGCGTGTCCGCGAAAGAAGTTCGCAAGTGCGTCGTGCTCGCTGCGCGTCAGTACATCGAAAAGGACCCCGCTTACAGCTTCGTCACCGCACGTCTGTTGCTCGATTCAATTCGCTACGAAATTCTCGGCGAAGAAGCGTCGCAAGCTGACATGGCGACCAAATACGGCGAATACTTTCCGAAGTTCATCAAGCACGGCATCAAGATCGGCCTCTTGAATCCCGAGCTTGCCAATTACGACCTGATCAAGCTGGGCGCTGCGCTTGACCACACACGCGACTTCAAGTTTGGCTTCCTTGGATTGCAGACGCTTTATGACCGCTACTTCCTGATTGACCGGGAAAGCAATGCGGCGGGTGCTGAGCGTCGATTTGAATTGCCGCAGGCGTTTTTCATGCGCGTCGCGATGGGTCTGGCGCTGAACGAAGCGGATCGCGAAGCGCGCGCCGTTGAGTTCTATCAACTGCTTTCAAGCTTTGACTTCATGTCAAGCACGCCGACCCTCTTTAACTCGGCGACGCATCGCTCGCAGCTCTCCTCGTGTTATCTGACAACAGTTGCCGACGATCTCGACGGCATTTACGAAGCAATTAAAGAGAACGCGCTGCTATCCAAGTTTGCGGGCGGTCTCGGCAACGACTGGACGCCTGTGCGTGCGATGGGTTCGCACATCAAGGGCACGAACGGCGAGTCGCAGGGCGTCGTGCCGTTCCTCAAAGTCGTCAACGACACAGCGGTTGCGGTGAATCAGGGCGGCAAGCGCAAGGGCGCGGTCTGCACCTATCTTGAGTCTTGGCATCTGGACGTCGAGGAATTCCTCGAACTGCGCAAGAACACGGGCGATGATCGCCGTCGTACACACGACATGAACACCGCAAACTGGATTCCCGATCTGTTCATGAAGCGCGTCATGGAAAACGGCACGTGGACGCTGTTCTCGCCGGTCGATACGCCAGACCTGCATGACCTGTTCGGCAAGGCCTTCGAGAAGCGCTACAACGAATACGAGGACAAGGCTGCGCGCGGCGAGATCAAGCTGTTCAAGACGTTGCAGGCGACAACCCTGTGGCGCAAGATGCTGACCATGCTCTTCGAAACTGGCCATCCGTGGATCACGTTCAAGGACCCGTGCAATGTGCGCTCGCCGCAGCAGCACGTCGGTGTCGTGCATTCGTCAAACCTTTGCACCGAAATCACACTCAACACGAGCGACACCGAAATCGCCGTGTGCAACCTGGGCTCAGTGAACCTCGTCAATCACATGGTTGAAGCCGATGGCGGCTATGTGCTTGACCACGCCAAGCTGCAAAAGACGATTCGTACCGCGATGCGCATGCTCGACAACGTGATCGACATCAATTACTACGCGGTCAAAAAAGCCCGCACCTCGAACCTCAAGCATCGTCCGGTGGGCTTGGGCATCATGGGCTTCCAGGATGCGCTGCACATGATGCGCACGCCATACGCCTCGCAGGATGCAATGGAGTTCGCGGATCGCTCGATGGAAGCGGTTTGTTATTACGCGTACTGGGCGTCGACGGAGCTTGCGGAAGAGCGTGGCCGTTACAGTACGTTCAAGGGCTCGCTGTGGGATCGTGGCATCCTGCCGTTTGACTCGCTCAAGCTGCTCGCTGAAGAGCGCGGCGGGTACGTGGAAGTCGACCAGTCGATCAGCATGGACTGGGACGCGCTCAAAGACCGCATTAAAGCGCACGGTATGCGGAACTCCAATTGCGTCGCAATAGCGCCAACAGCAACGATCTCGAACATTATCGGCGTGTCAGCCTGTATCGAGCCTAATTACGAAAAC
>JAYWHV010000013.1:0-5972 GCA_043777615.1 Burkholderiales bacterium
CGAAAATGCGCGCGGGCAATACGTATCGGCCAATCGCGCCAAATTGCGACGGCGCATCCGCGGGTTTCGGTTTCTCGACGAACCCGGCAAGGCGCATCGCGTCGCCATCGGCGTGTGACAGCGTCTCGGCAATTTTGATCGCACCGTAGCGAGAGATCGAATCACCGGGCATGTAGTTGACACCGATCACTGCGCCACCATCGCCGCACAAGCGCGAATAGACGTCGCAAAGCTGAGAGGTGGAGCCAAGGGCTCCCGGCCCAGTATTCGTTGGCCTGATGAGCTCATCGGCGAGGATGACCGCAAACGGCTCGTCGCCCACGACCGGCAGCGCGCACAAAACGGCGTGACCCAAACCAAGCGCATCGCCCTGCCGCAAGAAAATGCAGTTGATGTTCGACGGAACGGCGGCGGCGAGTTCATCCAGCAGGCTCTGCTTGCCGGCCCGCGCCAGCTCGTTCTCGAGCTCATAGGCCCGGTCAAAATGGTCTTCAATCGCGCGCTTGTTGCGCCCGGTGATGAAGATCATGTCGGTGATGCCGGCCGCAGCCGCCTCCTCTACCGCATATTGAATCAGCGGTTTGTCGACGACCGTCAACATCTCTTTCGGCATGGCCTTGGTGGCTGGAAGAAAACGCGTGCCGAGACCGGCGACTGGGAAAACGGCTTTGCGAATGCGACGGGGAGCGGTCATATTTAGTTTGCGTTGAGCAAGTTTTTTAATTGGGATTCGTCGAGTACGGAAACGCCAAGTCGGAGCGCGTCATCGAGCTTGCTGCCCGCCTCAGAACCCGCGACGACAAAGTTAGTTTTCTTCGACACAGAACCTGAGACTTTACCGCCCGCAGCTTCAATCATCGCCTTCGCATCTTCGCGTTTGAGCGTAGGCAAAGTGCCCGTTAGCACGAAGGTTTTGCCTGACACGGTTTCAAGCACCGCTTTCGGTTCTGCAATCGGTGCGAACTCAAAGCCGGAGGCTAGCAGCCGCTCGACGGCGCTTCTATTTTTCGGATTGGCGAAGAAATGCTGGATGCTGGTGGCCACAATCGGGCCGACGTCCCGCACCCGAAGGAGCGCGTTTTCGTCGGCGCTCATTATGGCTTCGATGCTTCGGAAATGGCGCGCCAGATCCTTCGCCGTCGTCTCGCCGACGTGGCGAATGCCGAGCGCAAAAATGAAGCGATGCAGCTCAGCGTGCTTCACCTTTTCCAATTCGCCAATGACGGAAGCGGCAGACTTCGCTCCCATGCGATCAAGCCCTGCCAGTCGCTCCTGGGTCAATGCGAACAGGTCTGCCGCTTCATGCACCAGATTAGCATCAACGAGTTGTTCGACCAGTTTGTCGCCCAACCCTTCGATGTTGAGGGCGCGACGGGCAGCAAAATGCAGCAACATGCCTTTGCGCTGCGCCGGGCAAATCATGCCGCCGGTGCAACGAGCGATCGCCTCGCCTTCCGGGCGCTCGACAGGCGACGAACACTCAGGACAATTCGACGGCAATTCAAACTCAACCGCGCCATGCGGCCGACGATCCAGCACGACACGCACTACTTCGGGGATCACGTCACCCGCGCGTCGCACGGTCACTGCGTCACCGACGCGAACGTCCTTGCGACGAACTTCATCAAGGTTGTGCAAGGTAGCGTTCGACACGGTAACGCCGCCGACGAACACCGGTTCGAGCCGCGCGACTGGCGTAATCGCGCCGGTGCGCCCAACCTGCACTTCGATCGCCAGCACGCGAGTAATTTCTTCCTGCGCCGGAAACTTGTGCGCCACGGCCCAGCGTGGTTCGCGCGTGACGAAACCCAGCTGCTCCTGCCAGTCGCGACGATTGACCTTGTAGACCACGCCGTCGATATCAAAACCCAGCGCGTCGCGGCGCATTGCAATATCTGCATGAAAACCAGCCAGCGCATCGGGGCCAGAGACGAGGCGACGATCTGCGTTCACTGGAATACCGAATTTAGCCAAAGCGTCCAGCAGCGATGATTGCGACGGCGGCAGCGTCCAGCCCGACACTTCCCCGAGGCCGTAAGCAAAGAAAGATAACGGACGCGCAGCGGCCAGTTTCGGATCAAGCTGGCGAATGCTGCCCGCCGCGCCGTTGCGTGGATTGACCAGCGTGGCGAGGCCCGCTGCGCGCTGCTTTTCGTTGTACTTGTCGAAATCGGCGCGTGTCATGAACGCCTCTCCGCGCACTTCGAGCACTGTGGGCGGATGGTCTCCTCGCAATTTCAGCGGAACCGATTTAATGGTGCGCGCGTTATGCGTCACCTCTTCACCGGTCTCGCCGTCGCCACGCGTGGCAGCGCGTACCAGCATGCCGTTTTCGTAACGCAGCGACAACGCGAGCCCGTCAAATTTAAGTTCGGCGAGGTAATCAACAGCCGCGTCGGCTTCGGTGAGTTTCAACTCCTTGCGAACTCGCGCATCGAATGCGCGTGCGCCTGCAACCGTGACATCGGTCTCAGTACGAATCGAGAGCATCGGCACCGCATGCCGCACCGAAGGAAAGGCGTCGAGCGGCGCACCGCCAACGCGAAGCGTCGGAGAATCCGTCGTCTGCAGCTCGGGAAACTCATTCTCCAGCGCCTGCAATTCGCGAAACAACCGGTCGTACTCAGCATCTGGAATCGACGGGTCGTCCAGCTCGTAATAGCGACGATTGGCCTCAGCCAGCGCCTCACGCAATTGAGCAGCGCGCTTGAACGCCGTTTCGTCAGCAAACACTTATGTGTCGCTCAGTAAAACAGCGAACGCGCAGTGTCGGAACCGGGCTCAATCCCGGCATTGACGAGCGCGTCCATCGCGATCTTTACTTCGTCACGCGTTGCCACGAATTGACCGTCATCGAGCACGTCGCCTTCGCTGGTTTTAAGATCCGCGTCCAGAAGCTTTGCCAGCGCGCGCAGGCTTTGCCGATACATATCAAATCGCACCAGCGGCTGCTTCAGACGCACCGGCTCAAGCGTGCAGCGCAGCGCCGTGAAGTTCTCCGTGCGTAACCGCTCGGGCGTGAACGGGCGCTCAAAGCCATCGACGGTGTGAAAGATAACCGCGTCGGATTCCACCTCGTGATAGGCGAACCGGCCATCGGATTGCAAGCGAAAACCATTCGCTTCAAGCGTGCCGCGCAGGCGCGTGCCGAGCCAGTGACCACCGTCTTTTTTGACGAGATAAGCGACTGGAATAATGTCCACGGCAGCCAGAAAACTATCGAGCTCAGCCGCACGCTCGGGTCCATCGCGGAAGCCGTGAAAATGCGCCTCGCAACCCTGAGCATGAGCCAACTCGGTCAGCACAAAACGCCACTCGTCCATGTCCTGCGGCTCAATGGGGCCAGCGCGCGACGCCAACGGCAGAGCCAACGCCAATTGTTGCACCGAACCCACATTCGCGGGATCAAATGTCTCCCACGGGCTTTGTCGAAACAGGCGCACCCAGGCCAGCGCTCGGCCCCCAGCAGACACAAAGGGCGCGGCGTCGAACGGACCGCCGGACAAACTGACCACCGAGGCGTGAACATGGAGGCGCTCGTCGAACGGCCACTCGGACAAGAGCTTCGGACGCGGCGCGACAGGTGATGCGGGCGCTGCGGGCGGCGGAGCTTCGTGGTGCTCAGGCGCAACGACAGCCGATGCGGCGCCAGGCGAAAGCACCACCGCAAAATCTGGCTCAGTATCGGATACGACATGCGGCGCTGGTGTTGCACTGGCGCGTGGCGTCCACACTTCAGCGACATCCGCGCTCATTGTCGGCTCTACTCGCGTGGAGGGGGCGTCCGCCGAATCGTCCACATAAACAGGTGAGGGGCGCAGCGAAGCGCGGGGCGCGTGATCGGGCAGCGTTGTCGACGGTGACGGAGCCGTGGGCGGCGCCACCGTCGCGGGTTGTCGCAAGCGTCGCGATTGCCACCATTGCCAGAGAAAGAGAACGGCGACGACCAGCGCTCCTACAGCGATCAAGCCAATTTGAAGGGCGTTCATAATTGGATTATCCGATCAAAATTCTTCACGGGTACCTCATCTCACGCTGCTTCTGCCATGCGCAGCGCAGCCGATACATCCACCCCGACAATTCGTGATACGCCCGGCTCATTCATGGTGACACCGATGAGCTGCTCCGCCATTTCCATGGCGATTTTATTGTGAGAAATAAACAGGAACTGCGTGTTCACCGACATCTCGCGCACGAGGCGGCAGAAGCGCTCGGTGTTCGGGTCATCGAGCGGTGCGTCGACCTCATCGAGGAGGCAAAACGGCGCAGGATTGAGCTGAAAGAGCGCGAAAACGAGTGCGGTAGCGGTGAGCGCTTTTTCGCCACCGGAAAGCAGTTGAATGGAGGCATTTCGCTTTCCGGGCGGCTGCGCAACCACCTGAATACCAGCGTCCAGAATCTCGTCGCCGGTCAACACAAGCTTCGCCTGCCCGCCACCGAAGAGAATCGGAAACAGACGACCGAACTGCTCGTTAACCTTGTTATAGGTCTCCTGCAATTGCGCGCGGGTCTCACGGTCAATGCGGCGGATCGCATCTTCGAGCGTCTGCACAGCCTCGAATAGATCGCCTGCCTGCGCGTCGAGATAGAGCTTGCGCTCCGAGGCTTGTTTCAATTCGTCGAGCGCTGCGAGATTCACCGCCCCGAGCTGCGCGATTTCGGCCTCAACGCGAGCGACAGTGCGCTGAAGTTCAGCGGCACGCGGTGCTTTTTCAAGCGCGCCAGCCAGCCATTCGGCATCCACTTTAAGCGCCGTCAGTTGCTCGTCAAACTGCGCGAGATTGATCTCGGCAGAATTCTGCTTGAGGCGCGCATCTTCGATACGTTTGCGAATCGGCTCGAGGTCACGCTCGATTAAAAGTCGCGCTTCGTCAGACGCACGAAGGGCCGCATTAGCCGCATCTACCGCCTCGCGAGCCGCTTTGAGCAGCGCTTCGCGCTCGACGCGCACATTGAGCTGCGCCTGCAAATTCTGCTCAAGCGGTTCAAGCAGAATACTTTTCTGTTCACCCTGAAGCCGCGCGACATCGGCTTCCAGCTCTTTCATTTGCTGCTGGTTGCTGGCAATCCGGCGCGACAATTCCTGCACGCGGTCTTGCGCGGCACGCTCACCATACATGGCATCACGCAAGGTGATTTCAGCGGCGCGCAACGCTTCGCGCGCCTTGACCAACGTCACATCGGCTTCGTTACGCAGACCGCGCTTAACCTCACGTTCAGCCTGCGTAGTGGCACGTTTTTCATCAGCAATCGCAATCGCCTCAATATGCGTCTGCACATTTTCGGTTTCAGTGGCGACGAGCTCAGCAATTTCAGCGAGCTCATTGCTGATTTGCAGCGTCCGCTCGGTTGCCTGCGCACGCGCCTGCTCAAGCTGTAGCCGCTCAACTTCCAGTGAATGAACCCGGCGCTGCACGCTGACAATCGCACCACGTTGTTGAGTCGCCAGTACGCGCGAATCCTGATACTTTTTATCAGCAGCGGCGAACGCAGTTTCCGCCTTACCCGCAGCGCTTTGTGCAGCGGCCAGCGCCGCTGAAATTTCGGCGAGTTCACGCTGCCGCGCGATTGCGCCATGCACTGCTTCATCCGGCGCGAAATACGTCACGCTGTTGAGGCCGATCAAGTGGCCTTCGCGGGTGACGATCACTTCGCCTGCTGCAAGGCTCGCGCGTTGCGCCAATCCATCGGAGAGACTTTGCGCGGCATGAACACCATGTAGCCAATTTCCGACGGCAGCCGTCACCGCTGCATCGTGGGATTTCACATGGGCAAGAAGTCGTCCTGGCATCGCTTCGGCGTGAACAACTGCGCCAGAAGCATTCGAGAACACCGTCACTCGCGCAGGTGGCACCGGCAGCGCCGCCGCTTCATCGAGCGACGCAACGGGTAACGCATTCAACCGATCTCTAAGAACCGCTTCAACCGCGTCTTCCCAACCCGCATCCACCATCAGTTTCGACCAGAACTTT
>JAYWHV010000014.1:0-5921 GCA_043777615.1 Burkholderiales bacterium
TGCAGGGAATGGTCAGCATTGCGATGCAGCCGCGTGGCGTATTTTGCGTCAGCTTGACGCGCGCTTCGGCACCATAAATCGCCGTCAGGCGCTGCGCGATATTTGATAAACCCAGCCCTCCTCCGATTTCGCTGCTTTCGGTGGTCGTAAATCCGACGCCAGTATCGCTAACTGTAATCTCGACCGCGTCGCCTGCCAATACCGCTCGTACATCGACGCGGCCTCCGTCGGCGGCTGGCTCGATTCCGTGCTTGATCGCATTTTCAACGAGCGTCATCACAAGGGCCGGTGGCAGTGCAAAACCTTCAACCTCTGGATCCGCGTGGACAGCGAACGTCAGCCGCTCGCCCATGCGGGTTTGCATGATCGAGAGGTACGCTGCAACCTGTTCCAGTTCACGCTTCAGGGCGCCGCGATCTTCGCGCATGGACGGAATCGACATTCGCAGGAAACGAACCAGATGGCCGATGAGCCTGGCAGCATCGGGCGCTCCTTTTTGCGATAGCTGCTGGGCGGAGGCCAGCGTATTGAACAAAAAGTGCGGCTCGATCTGCGCCTGCAGCAGGCGCAAACGAGTCTCGGTGAGTTGTCTCTGAACGTCGCTTTCGTTGATTTCAAGGGACAGCCGCTTGTTCGCGACCGCAACACGCTGGGCGCGCAGATACACGATGGCGGCGGCGACAGCTGCATACAAAAGTCCAGCAGAAAGCCCCGCAATGAGTGTCGCCTGAAAGCGCAGATAGAACGTTTGCCGCAAGTCGTTACCGTAGTACCGGTCAAGCGTGGCGCCGATCAGAACTGCGATGAATACGGCTCCGATTGGAGCCGAAACGGCAATGTGGATCAGCTCTCTCGCAAGACTCGCGTTGGGGGAGAACACCGGAATGATGGCGAGTCCGATCAGAAAAAAAAGAACGTTGAGGGCGGGCCATGCCTCAAAAAAAGCAATGTCTGGAACAATCCAGGCGGCTAGTACCGCAAGCAAAAACGCAGCGGGTACCGACAGGAAAAGCCAGCGCCAGTGGCGAGGCAATTCTGCGGAGCTGGCGATGCTGTCGAGCGGCATTCTTACAACCGTCGCCAGGCTAGAAAACCTGACGTCCCGCCCACCAGGCAACGGCGGCAATGAACGCCGACGCGGGAATGGTCAACACCCACGCCCACACGATGTTTCCGGCAAGTCCCCAGCGAACAGCAGAGAGCTTTCGTGCTGCGCCAACGCCAACGATAGCCCCGGTGATCGTGTGTGTGGTCGACACCGGAATACCAAAACTGGACGCAAAAAACAGCGTGATCGCGCCGCCTGTCTCTGCGCAGAAACCGCCCACGGGCTTCAGTTTGGTGATCTTTTGCCCCATCGTTTTCACGATGCGCCACCCGCCGAACAAGGTGCCCAGAGAAATCGCCAGATAACAGGAAATGACCACCCAATACGGTAGCGTCTTGGGATCGTTGGTCGCCATGCCAGCGGTAATCAGCAGCAACCAGATGATGCCCATTGTTTTCTGGGCGTCGTTACTGCCGTGTCCAAGACTGTACAGCGCACAGGAAATTAACTGTCCGCGACGAAACCATTTGTCAACGCGCCACGGCGTGCTCCGTCTGAAAATCCACGACATGAGCAACAGCAACAGCGCCCCGAGCACAAATCCCAATGCAGGTGCCAGCAGAATGAACAGAACCGTCTTTCCGATGCCCGTACCGTTAAGCGCGCCCACACCGGCCTTGGCCACGGTCGCGCCAATCATGCCGCCGATCAGGGCATGCGAAGACGACGATGGAATGCCGTAAAACCAGGTGATGATGTTCCACGCGATGGCTCCCACCAGCGCCCCGAAGATGACGTGATAGTCAACCACGGCCGGATCGACCATGCCCTTGCCAATGGTGGCCGCTACGTGCAGACCAAATACCCCGAGGGCAAGAAAGTTAAAGCATGCAGCCCAGATGACCGCCTGCCCTGGTCGCAACACGCCCGTCGAGACGATGGTGGCGATTGCATTGGCAGCATCGTGAAAGCCATTCATGAAGTCGAACGCAAGCGCAAGCGCGACCAGCAGCACGATGACCCACAAGGCGGTGACAGTAGTATTCATAACAAATCGGATCGGGCGACGAGCGCTTACGCGTTCTCGATGACGATGCCCTGCATCACATTGGCTACGTCCTCGCAGCGATCAGTCACAGTTTCCAGCAACTCGTAAATTGCCTTCATCTTGATGAGTTGAATCGCGTCGCGCTCGGTACGGAAGAGTTTCGAGATCGCACTTCTCATCACGCGGTCAGCGTCTGATTCAAGGCGATCAATCTCTTCGCAGATTTTGAGGATAGTTGCTGCATTTTCCATGTTCGACAACAGCACCACAGCCGATTTCACGCGCTCGCAGCATTGCAGACAAAGCTCAGCCAGCTGCTTCGCCTCGGGCGGTACGGCCTTGATGTCATACAGCGATACCGACTCAGCGGCATCCTGCATCAGGTCAAGCACGTCATCCATGTTCGAGATCAGCTGATGAATCTCCTCGCGATCCAGTGGCGTGATAAACGTTTTGTGCAGGAGCTGAATGGTCTCCCTCGTGTAGTCGTCGCCCCGCTTCTCGATTGCGTCAATCGCGTTGGCATGATCACGCAAATCCGTCGCGCCCTCGCCTAACGCGTTCATCAGGGCGACCAGTTCCTTGCCACCCTCAACAATCTCGTACGCATGCAAGTTGAACAGCTCAAAGAAGCGGCCTTCCGTAGGCATGAACCGACTAAACATGCAATATCCCCGTCATAGTTGTTGCGGAGATTTTAGCGGTCAGCCCCGAATGACAATCGTTTCGCCGTATTCGTGAATCAGCTCGGCAAGCTTTCGGATGGTGAGCGGTGCCGAACCCTCGGCTTTGTTGTTGACAATCACGTACGCGTCCCGATTTGCGTCTGCCGACTCGCGCACAAGCGTTGCAATCTGCGAGCGTCCCTCGGGGTCTTCGTCGACCAACGCATTGAATGGCGCGTAGCGTTCCTTGGCCTCTTCATACTTGAAGCCCGAATGCAGACTCCAGCGGATGACCAGCGGCGCTCTGCCCGACTCGCGCCAAAAACGCCCCTGCCGGATTGCCGTCGGCATTCGCGCATGAATGGCGATGCAATGTGTAGCGCCGCCCGCGCAGAGCGCCGCGAGATAATCATCGGTCAGCAGTTCGGGATCACGCACTTCAACCGCATAAAACGCAGCACCTGACTGCACGGGAAGCGCGAGTAGAAACTCCGCCAACGCATCGGCAAATCGAGCGGGTGACCGCGTAAATCGTGGCCCTAACGGCGGGAACTGAAACACCAGTGGACCGCACGTTTCAGCGAGCCCGCGCGTGGCGGGCAGGACGAACTGTGCAGTCGCGAGGCTTGCATTCAGAAATGCGTCGTTGTCCGACCAGCGACCGTCGTCGCTTCGCAGTCGCGGACCGGTGAACAGCATCGGCGCCTTGACCAGAAAGCGAAATGACGGCGACACGGCTCTCGCCTGCGTTGCGTAGACGCGAAAGTCGGCTTCGGCAATCGGTGCGTAAAACGTGCGATCAATGCCGACGGTGCGCAGCAGGGGATGCGCCGCATAAGCTGGCAAAC
Source organism: Burkholderiales bacterium (assembly GCA_043777615.1). Lineage (GTDB taxonomy): Bacteria > Pseudomonadota > Gammaproteobacteria > Burkholderiales > Casimicrobiaceae > Casimicrobium. Next base: position 3,610 of record JAYWHV010000014.1, read on the forward strand.
CGTGTCTTGCCAGCAAAGTATCCGAATAGGCAGATGCATAAACGGAATTCACCCAGCCAGGAAAACTCCATGATGACGTACCCAGATGAATGCGTGACGAAAGCTGGTTTGCGAGGCGCGCAACGCTTTCATCAAGCCGGGCGGGCTCGATGCGCGTCGCGCGCGGGGCTATTGCCTTTGGCTTGTCGCCAGTTTTGTCGCCAGTTTTGTCGCGGGACGACGATTCGGATACATCGTGCGACGCAGGTTCGCCGAAAAGATCAAACTGACGACTACTCATACCTCGACGCAGGTGGAAAGCGCTTGGTCGGCTCGGCTTTCGGAACGAGTTCGAGTTTTGCTTCAATCACCTGCACGTTGCTCGAATCCATCTTGACGCGACGCGGTCCGCTCGGCGTCACCTGACCGGGAATCAACACACTTGGATGCGTGATGAACACATCGTATTCGCCCGCCGGGACGCCTTCGATCACCGCCGAACCCGCGCGACTCGTTTTGCCAAACCATGGGCTGTCGACGACATAAATATGCGCGCTCATCCAGTCGTGAATCAGGCATTGCAGCGTGACCATCCCGACCTTGTCCATCAGGGTTGGCTCGGGCTCCTTCCTCGTGTACACCTTGAACTCGAAGGCGCTCGGGCCGGAGAGCACCTTGAGATGGTGCTCGGTCATGTCCTTGTTCGGAAAACGCATCCGGGTGCCTGTTTGCACCACCGAAACATACGGTTCGAATTTGAACGATTGTTGCTCCACCGTCGCAAGCGCAGAGCTTGCAGCGACTGGCGCGGTTGATCCTACGGGCATCGCGTACACCACGGCGTTTGTCACCGGATTACCGTTTCGATCCTTGATTTGCGCGACGAGCGTCCCTGCCTGGGCGAACATGGAAAGCGCCCCGCCCAACGCAACAGCAATGATCCAGTTGGAGTTCAGTTGAGACATGCGGAGCTTTCTGCGGAGATTCGACTAAGGGTGGTTCAGGTACAGAAACGAAATCTACGTTAACTTTGCACACAAGTCATCAGTCTTTTGGCGTATGCCCTACTTTGCTAAATTACTTTGGGTGCTGCCGGTCAGCCTCTGCGCGCTGCCGCTGCTGCCGCTTGCAGTGTGGCGCGCGACGTGGCGCGTGTGCGACGGCGTTCTGGAAATCTCGAGCCCCGCGCTGTCATGGTTTCTGCAGGGGCCGTGGTTTCGTGTGATGAGTGGCGGCAACGGCTTTGCTGCGGCGACCATCGGTCACGTCATAGTCGCGCGAAACGCCGGTTGCCTGGCAAATTGCCGCGTTCATGAGCATGTCCATGTTCGCCAAAGCGAGCGTTGGGGCGCGTTGTTTCCGGTCGCCTACGTTGTCGCCGGGCTCTGCGCGGCGATCAAGGCCAGACACCGGGAAGCGTACTACTGGGACAACCCGTTCGAGCGTGAGGCGCGTGCAGCAGAAACTTCATCAGCTAAAGGCTGAAAGCGCCATCATATTGGGGCTACAGGACGTTTTTAGTGTAAGTCGCTTTCAGACGTAAATTGACTGTACCCCAAGCCGATCGGCGCTTTCAGCCAGAAGCTGTTCAGTCGTCGTCGCCTTCGTAACCGGGCAACACGGCGATCAGATCATGCTCCGTCGTCTCGACAACCGTCACTTTGACAATGTCGCCGATCTTCAGCGAATCGGCCTTTTGCACATGCACCATGCCGTCGATTTCCGGCGCGTCGGCCCACGAGCGTGCGACGGCGATATTGTCCTGAACGTCATCGACGATCACTTCGATTTCGCGGCCAATTTTGGCGCGCAGCAGCGCTTCGGAAATCTCGGCCTGAACTTCCATGAATCGGGCACGGCGCTCTTCTTTGACCTCGTCGGGCAGCTCGCCCGGAAGATCGTTGGCCGTTGCTCCTTCGACGGGGGAGTACGCAAAACAGCCGACGCGGTCCAACTGCGCTTCCTGCAAAAAGTCGAGCAGCTCTTCGAACTCGGCTTCGGTCTCGCCGGGAAAGCCAACGATGAACGTGGAGCGAATCGTGAGGTCGGGGCACGTCGCACGCCAAGCCTGAATGCGCTCGATGTTTTTCTCGCCGCTCGCGGGGCGCTTCATGAGTTTCAGGATGCGCTGATTGGCATGCTGAAACGGAACGTCGAGGTACGGCAACACGCGCCCCCCGCTCGCCAAAGTGCTCTGCGCCATCAAAGGAATCACGTTGTCCACGCTCGGGTACGGGTACACGTAATGCATACGCGTCCACACGCCCAACGAGCCCAGCGCTTCGGCGAGCTCCAGCATGCGCGTCTTGACCGGTTTTCCGTTGACGAAATCG
>JAYWHV010000015.1:0-22057 GCA_043777615.1 Burkholderiales bacterium
CGATAAAGTTCGCGCGATCTACGACTGGACAATCGCCAACACGTACCGCAACGTTGATACGCGCGGCTGTGGCGTTGGCGACGTCAAAGCCGCGCTGGAAACTTCCAATTTTGGTGGCAAGTGCGCTGACATCAACGCGATTTTTGTCGCGTTGTGCCGCGCGGTTGGTATCCCCGCGCGCGATGTGTACGGCGTTCGTATCGCACCGTCGGTGTTTGGCTACAAAGAACTTGGCGCGGGCAGCGCCAATATCACCCGGGCACAGCATTGCCGCGCTGAGGTGTTCCTCGCGGGTTACGGCTGGGTGCCGATGGACCCGGCCGACGTGACCAAAGTGCAACGGCTGGAAACCGCCGAATGGGTCAAGACAACGCAGCATCCGGTGGTCGCTCCGGTTCACAAGGCTCTGTTTGGTGCGTGGGAGGGTAACTGGCTTGCCTACAACGTCGCGCATGATGTCGCGTTGCCGGGAGCCAAAGGGCTCGCTCTGCCGTTTCTGATGTATCCACAGGCCGAAACGTCTGAGGGTCGACTTGATCCGTATGATCCCGACAACTTCAAGTACACCATCACGACCAAAGAGATCAAGGCATAGGGCAGCGTCAGTTGTTCAACGTGTTGAATCGAAAAGCCGCAGTCACCTGCGGCTTTTTTCTTGTGCTCTGGGCGCTCACTTTCGTCGGGGCGACACATGCGCAAAAGGGCCGCTGGTATCCCGACGACGGCGCCGCTCCTGCTCTGATATTGAAGACCGTCGACAATCAGGAAATCGATCTGGCAGCGCTCAAGGGCCGCATGGTGATCGTAAATTTCTGGGCAACGTGGTGCGCGCCGTGCGTTGCCGAGATGCCGTCGTTGCAGGCGCTGGGTACACGACTGGGTGCGAAAAATGTGGTCATACTCGGCGTGAATTACCACGAGTCACCGCAAAAAATCAGCGATTTTCAACTGAGGCATCCGGTCACGTTTCCGCTGCTGCGCGACCCGTGGCAAGAGGCTTCCGGCGCATGGAAAGTACGCGTGTTGCCGACGACGTTCATTGTGGACGCAGCGGGAGTGCTGCGCTTTCGCGTGGTAGGAGAAGTTGATTGGGGCAGCAAGGACGTCGCCGATCGGTTGAAAAAGATCTTGGGGAGCGATGCCGTGAACAAAGCCGTACCAAGTTCGCGGGCGGCGAACTCCGCCGTGCCGCAATCGAGCGCAAACGGCGGGTAACCGATCAACAGCTTTTGAGTGAAAGTACGCCTGCTCTGGGGCTAGAGCGCGTTGCGTTCAATAGTCGATTGCAAGCGATTTGCGCTTCTAGCCCAAATGCGGCGGGCCTCAGGCGAGAAAGCTGTTGCGAGCGACTCGCTCTAGAGTGAGTCGGGCGACAACCACGTCTGTCGCCGTCCCGCGGCCGCCAAATCGGCACCTTCTATGGGAAGCCACACGGTATCCGGCGCCGCCTGCTGCGCGTTTGGCACAGTGACCGTGGTGTCGCGCAACTGATCGTGGCGAAAGTACGAAAGCGGAAACGACACGCCCGCTTTGAAGCGCGCCACGTGCTTGCTGAGCGTCGTCGCGCTCGCTCTGAGGCCGTCGACTGCGATCAGTGTGTCACCCGCGCTGAGGCCCGCCAGCCAGGCAGCGGAGCCTGACAACACGACCTTGATGACAGGCAGTCCCGCACCCGAATCACCCATCACGAGACCCAGCGTGCGGGTGTTCGTCTCAAGCGTGGCCTCATCCCGACCGCCGCGATCTGAAGCACTGGCGCTGACCCGCGTGCGGTAGCTCACGCCGAACGGCGTAAATAACGCGGCCCAATCAGGGTCAGCGGTGCCGTTTACCCATGCGTCGAGTAACGGCGCGACGTCGCGAGCAGCGTACGCCGAGATCACGGAGAAAGGATCTTCGGGCACGCCGACACCCGTTTTGCCGTAGTCGCGCCACAGCCCACGCATCACGTCGTCCAACGTGCGCCCCGAATCGCCCGCTCTGAGCGCCAAATCCAGCGCCAGTGCGACAAAGCTGCCGCGCAGGTAATAGCTGAACTGCGAGTTCGCCGCGTTCTCGTCAGCCCGGTAATACTTGATCCAAGCGTCGAAACTGGCTTCGGCCGTCGATTGCAGCCTCACACCTGGCGCGCGCAACAGCGAGGTTAGCCGGCGACCGATGATCTTCAGGTAATCCGCCTCGGTGATGAGTCCTACGCGCTTCAACATCAGCTCGTCGTAGTAACTCGTGAAGCCCTCAAACAGCCACAGCAGACGCGTGTAGTTTTCACGCGTGGTGTCGTACGGCGTGAAAGCCGCGGGCTTGATCCGCTTGACGTTCCAGGCGTGAAAATATTCGTGGCTGATGAGACCAAGCAGCTCGCGGTAGCCTTCGGAGATGCTGGCGTCGCCGACTGCGGGCAGGTCGTTCCTAGGACAAATCAGCGCAGTGCTGGCGCGATGTTCGAGCCCGCCGTAACCGTCGTCAACCACGTGCAACTGAAAAACATAGTGATCGAACGGTGCAGCGGGATCGCCAAACAGATCGCAATGGCCCTGACAAATCTTCTGGCTGTCTGCCTTCAGTCGTTCCAGATCGCCGCGATGCTTTCCCGAAACGACAAAGCGGTGCGGCATGCCACCCGCTTCGAATGTGAACTCATCGAAGTCTGCGCACTCTAGCGGGTGATCAATCAGCTCATCGTACGTTTCTGTGCGGTACTGGCCAAAGCCCCTCGCATCAACCGCTGTCGGCGTCATTGAAGTGGCGCAGCGCCACGCGTTGCCCCCGGAAAAGGCGGGGGCTCCAAGATCGAGCGCACATGAGGCTTGCGGAGTGCTGACGTCCTGCAATAGCGCCGCTGCGGGATTGACAAATCCACGCGACGAATCGAAGTAGCAACCCCGTACCGAGCGATCCCACGCATACACACGGTAGCTCACGGTCACCGGCGTGTCGGGCGCGCAATCAAGTTGCCACGTCGCTTTGTCGATTTTTTCTGCTTTGAGCTCGCGGCCGGATTGTTGGGCTGACAGCGTCACCAAATGCCGCGCAAATTCGCGCATCAAATAGCTGCCGGGAATCCACGACGGCATCGCCACGCACTGGCCCGCTGTGGGCGACGGCAGCGTCATCGTGATGTCGAGCAGATGGCCAGCGGGATCGGCAAACGTGAGTGTGTAATGAGGCATGTCTGCTTGAAGTGACGATCACCGCGAACCGCGCGGAGTAATGGCGAAAACTGGCGCCCCGAAGACGAATCGAACGTCCGACCTACCCCTTAGGAGGGGGTCGCTCTATCCACTGAGCTACCGGGGCACATTGCAATTGTTGCAAAAACGCAGGGCGCGCCGAACAAAGTGGTCACACTACGATTGATTCCGGTCGCTACACTTGCCGCATGATGACGACACAACAGCCTCTATGAGTGGCGCAGCAGGAATTTTGGAGTCGGGCGCAGTGACCCCAGTTGCCTTGATCGGTGCCGGTTCCATAGCCGTCGTGGGCGCCGGCTCCTTCGGCACTGCGCTCGCTATCCAGCTCGCCCGACGTGGCTCACGCACGCGGCTCTGGGGGCGCAATGCGGCTGAAATGACCGAGGCAGATCGCATTCGTCACAACCCGCGCTACCTGGCCGATTGCGAGTTTCCGATGACGCTCGTGGCAACCGGCGACATCGACGCCGCGCTGCGCGATGCCGAAGACATCGTGATTGCCACACCGAGCCACGCTTTGCGTGCTACGGTTGAAATGCTCAAACCCCGGTTGATCACGGGGCAGGGCCTCGTGATCGCTTGCAAAGGCTTCGAGCCCGGCAGCGGCAAGCTTTCGCATGAGGTGGTCGCCGAAGTGCTTGACGCTTCGCATCCATATGCGGTGCTTTCCGGACCGACTTTCGCAAACGAAATGGGGCGCGGCTTGCCGACGGCGGTCATCATCGCGTCAAAAAGCGACGAGTTCGCTAAACGCGTGGCGCATCGGTTGAACGGCGGCGGTTTCCGCGCCTATACCGGTCGTGACGTCGTCGGCGTCGAGTTGGGCGGTGCCGCCAAGAACGTGATCGCCATCGCAGCGGGGACTTCCGACGGACTGGGTTTTGGCTCGAACGCGCGCAGCCTGCTGATTACGCGAGGGCTTGCAGAGATTCGTCGCCTGGGAGAAAAAATGGGTGCAGAAAACGAGACATTGATGGGGCTTGCGGGGCTGGGCGATCTGGTGCTCACCTGTACCGACAATCAGTCGCGCAACCGGCGCATGGGGCTGTTGCTGGCGACCGGGAAATCGCTGGCGGACGCGACTGCAGAAATTCAGCAGGTTGTCGAGGGCGTGAAGGCCGCGCCCGAAGTGCATCGCCTGGCGCAGCGCTATGGCGTGGTCATGCCGATCACCGAGGTTGCCTGCGCGGTGCTTGATGGCCGGATGACGCCGCGTGAAGCGTTCGCTACGCTGGCATCGCGTTCGGTGCGGGCGGAGGCGAAATGAGCGCAGCGTGGACTTTGCTCGAGTCGCATCGGGCCTCCATTGCCGATCTGCGACTTGCTGACGAATTTGCGAAAGATGCAAAGCGAGCTGCCACCTTTTCGCTTGAAGCGGCAGGACTCTTCCTCGACTACTCAAAAAATCGAATCACCGACGAGACAAAATCACTGCTGATTGCGTTGGCGCGAGAGCGTGGCCTTGAAGCGCGGCGTAACGCAATGTTTGCGGGCGAGCACATCAATACGACCGAGAATCGTGCCGTCATGCATGTCGCCTTGCGTGCCATTGGCGCCAGTGCAGGTCGTGGCGGGCGACGCTATGGCGTTGACGGAAAGGACGTCATGCCCGATGTCAAGCGCGTGCTCGAACACATGCAGCGCTTCTCGCATCAGGTTCGCGATGGCATTTGGAAGGGCTACACCGGTAGCGCGATTACGGACATTGTGAACATCGGTATTGGTGGCTCGGATCTCGGACCGCTGATGGTTTGTGAGGCGCTGCGTACCTACATTCCGCAGGGGCTCAACGTTCATTTCGTCTCGAACGTTGATGGCGCGGCGCTGGATCGTGTGCTCTCCAGCGTGGATACCGAGACCACGCTCTTCATCGTTGCTTCGAAGACCTTTACGACGCAGGAAACGCTCACCAACGCGACCTCGGCGCGCCGCTGGTTTCTCGAAAACGGCGGCGCGCATGAGGACGTGGCGAAGCATTTCGTCGCTGTCTCCACCAACGCCGCAGCGGTCGCGAAGTTCGGCATTGACACCGCAAACATGTTCGAGTTTTGGGACTGGGTCGGCGGGCGCTATTCGTTGTGGTCGGCGATCGGATTGTCGATTGCGATTGCGATTGGCGTGGATGCATTTGAGGAATTGCTCGCAGGTGCGAACGCGATGGACGAGCATTTCGCCACCGCGCCGCTTGAGAAAAATATGCCCGCGTTACTCGCACTGGTTGGCGTGTGGAACGTGAACTTTCTGGGCGCGACCAGTCAATGTATCGCTCCGTATGCGCAGGATTTGCATCGACTGCCCGCGTACTTGCAACAGCTTGAAATGGAGAGCAACGGCAAGTCAGTTGATCGCGACGGAAAGCCGCTGACGATAGCCAGTTGCCCGGTCATTTGGGGCGAGCCCGGCACCAACGGTCAGCACGCGTTTTTTCAGTTGCTGCATCAGGGCACCAGTGTCATTCCGGTGGATTTCATCGCCGCGTTGCATGCGGATTCAGAGCACGAACTGGACGCCTCGCATCATCGTTTGTTGCTTGCCAATTGCTTCGCGCAGTCAGAGGCGCTGATGGTGGGAAAGAGCGCAGAGCAGGTGCGCGCGGAACTGGTCGCGCAGGGGATGAGCGCGGAAGAAATTGCTGGGTTGACGCCACACAAAGTATTCGCCGGCAATTGCCCGAGCAACACCCTTTTGCTGTCTGAACTAACGCCCAAATCGCTCGGCGCTTTGATCGCGCTCTACGAGCACAGAGCGTTCGTGGAAGGCGTAATCTGGAACGTCAATTCGTTTGATCAATGGGGTGTGGAGCTCGGTAAGCAGTTGGCGAAAACGATTGACGGTGAATTGAAGTCGGGCGTGGTTTCAGGCGCTCATGATGGATCGACGGTTGCGCTTATGCGGCGGGCGATTAGCGAATCCCAAGCGTAGGGCGGAGACTGCCCGCCCTGATGTTCCACTACGCTTCAATCAACAACAGCGCCGCCACTTGCCGCCCCTCGCCGAGCAGCACGTTGTACGTCCGGCATGCGGCTGCTGTGTCCATCACCTCAAATCCGATCCGCGCTTCGCGCAAAGGACGCAGCACATCGGGCGGCGGGAAACGCAGCTTTTTGCCAGTGCCAATCAGTACGATTTCAGCAGCGAGGATCGCGCCGTCTGCCACGGTCGCTGCCGTAATTTCGGCGAACGAGGTGACCGCCCAAGGTGACGCCGCCGATGCATGAGCGACGCGCAAACTGTGTCCATACTCAACCCCCGCCACGCTGATGCCAACTGCGGTGTAGCCAGTGATGGCGAATTCACTGGTGGCTTCGCGCTGAAATTTCATGGCCATGAACAAGCCTCCTTTGATGCTGTGGTCGTTTCTTCAGGTTGAATTATCGGTGACGTCGGCAGAAGACAATTTGCAGTACAGCTTTTTCATAAAACCGCCGCTGGTAAAGGGATAGACGCCGATATCAGCACTAAGCGACTTAAGACGAAAAATCCTATTAGCCCAAATACAGTGGTACTTGTAGCAAAAAGCTGAACCGTCTGACTCGCGAGCCGGCTTTAGTTGCTGCTTTGCAGCAAATCGAATTCCCCGCTAAGATTATGGGCTTAGGTGCCCCCTTCGTCTTGCAGAATTCTGTTGGATCGAGGAGGGGTAAATTCAATTCCTAGCACCAGGAATCTCAAGCATGCAGACCGAGTTCTCGCGCATCAAGCGCCTTCCGCCGTACGTCTTCGCAATCACCACCGATCTCAAGATGGCCGCCCGTCGCAAGGGTGAAGACATCATCGATTTCGGCATGGGCAACCCCGACGGCCCGACCCCTAAACACATCGTCGACAAGCTGGTTGAAACCGCGCTGCGCGGCGACACCCATGGCTATTCGGTGTCCAAGGGCATTCCTCGCCTGCGCAAGGCCATCTGCAACTGGTACGCGCAGCGCTACGGCGCTTGGCTCGACCCGGACACCGAGGCCATCGTCACCATCGGTTCGAAGGAGGGCCTCGCTCACCTGATGCTTGCCACGCTGGACCGCGGCGACACGGCGCTGGTGCCGAACCCGAGCTACCCGATCCACATTTACGGCGCGATTATCGCGGGCGCGGACATCCGCAGCGTGCGCATGACGGAAGACGTGGACTTCTTCGAAGAAATCGAGCGCGCGATTCGCGAAAGTTTCCCGAAACCGAAGATGTTGATCCTCGGTTTTCCGTCGAACCCGACTGCGATGTGCGTTGATTTGCCGTTTTTTGAAAAAGTGGTTGCGCTTGCGCGCGAACACGGCATCTGGGTGGTGCACGACCTTGCCTATGCGGACCTTGGGTTCGATGGTTACAAAGCGCCCAGCATCATGCAGGTGAAGGGCGCGAAGGACGTCGCAGTTGAATTCTTCACGATGAGCAAGAGCTACAACATGGCGGGCTGGCGTGTGGGCTTCATGGTCGGCAATCCGAGTCTGGTGAACGCGCTGGGCCGCATCAAGGGCTACAACGATTACGGCACCTTTACGCCGATTCAGGTGGCGTCAATTGCCGCGCTCGAAGGCCCGCAGGATTGCGTTGAAGAGATCAGACTCAAGTACGAAGGTCGTCGCAACGTCATGGTCAAAGGCCTGCACGAAGCGGGCTGGATGGTCGACAACCCGAAAGCCAGCATGTACATCTGGGCAAAAATTCCAGAGCCCTACCTGAAGATGGGTTCGCTGGAATTTGCCAAAAAATTGTTGGCAGACGCGAAAGTCAGCGTGTCGCCGGGCATTGGATTCGGTCAGTACGGAGACACGCATGTGCGCTTCGCATTGATCGAAAATGAAGCGCGCTCGCGGCAAGCCGTGCGCGGCATCAAGGATATGTTCAAGAAGGATGGGCTGCTGTAGCCCTCCAGTCAAACGAAGAAGGCAATGAAACCACTACGCATCGGACTCCTCGGCATCGGCACAGTTGGCGGCGGCACATTTGATGTGCTCACTCGCAACGCCGAAGAAATTTCTCGTCGCGCCGGGCGTCCAATTACGATTACGCATGTAGCTGACAAGGCCACAGCGCTCGCGGAAAAAGTAGTGGCGGGCCGTGCGATCATCACCGACGACGCGTTTGCGCTCGTTAAAAATCCCGACATCGATGTCATCATCGAACTGATCGGTGGCTACACGATTGCCAAGCAGCTGATGCTTGAAGCGATTGCCAACGGCAAGCACGTCGTTACCGCGAACAAAGCGTTGCTGGCTTTGCACGGTAATGAAATCTTCGCGGCAGCACGCGCAAAAGGCGTCATCGTCGCGTTCGAAGCAGCGGTTGCTGGCGGCATCCCGATCATCAAGGCGTTGCGCGAAGGCCTCGTCGCCAACCGCATCGAATGGATCGCGGGCATCATCAACGGTACGACCAACTTCATCCTCTCCGAAATGCGCAGCAAGGGCTTGTCGTTCGCCGAAGTGCTGAAGACCGCGCAGGCCAAGGGCTACGCAGAAGCCGACCCGACGTTTGACATTGAAGGCGTCGATGCCGGTCACAAGATCAGCATCCTCGCGGCCATCGCATTCGGCATTCCCCTGTCGTTCGAGAAGGCACATGTCGAGGGCATCACAAAGATTGAAGCGAAGGACATTCGCTACGCCGAGGAGATGGGCTACCGCATCAAATTGCTCGGCATCGCGCGTCGTCGCGAAGCCGGGATTGAACTGCGTGTACATCCCACGCTGATCCCGACGAAACGCTTGATCGCCAACGTCGAAGGCGTGATGAACGCGGTGCTCGTCAAGGGCGATGCAGTGGGTGCAACGCTTTACTACGGCGCGGGAGCGGGTGCTAATCCGACCGCTTCCGCAGTCATCGCGGATCTCGTCGATGTAGCGCGCCTGATTGACGCCGACGCGAGCCACCGCGTGCCTTACCTCGCATTCCAGCATGACCGTATCGGCACCGAGCCTGTCTTGTCAATGGACGATGTGGAAACTTCGTATTACCTGCGTTTGCGTGTCGAAGACAAGCCCGGCGTGCTCGCTGACATCACGCGCGTGCTCGCCGACAACAACATCTCAATCGATGCGATGCTGCAAAAAGAGCCGGAAGAAGGTGAAGCTCAGGCCGACATCATCCTGCTCACGCATGAGACGATTGAGAAAAACGTCAAGCGCGCGATTGCCGCGATTGAAGCGCAGGCGAGCACCAGCGGCAAGATTGTGTTGCTACGGCTGGAAAATCTGGCCTAGTTCGGCTTGGCGAATTGCATGAATTACATCTCCACTCGCGGCCACCCACAAAAGCAATCTTTCAGCCAGGTGCTGCTCTCCGGTCTTGCCGAAGATGGCGGCCTCATGCTGCCGGAAACCTTGCCAAAAATCACCGATGCAGAGCTGACGGCATGGCGTGCTTTGCCGTATCACGCATTGGCGCACGCTGTGCTCTCGAAGTTCGTCGCTACCGATGACATCGACTCGGCAACACTGGCTGGGTTGACAAAAGCAACGTACACCAAAGAAGTTTTCGGCACCGACGAAATCACCCCGCTGCGCAAGATCGATGGCTACGCGAAAGGCATGCAAATCCAGGCCTTGTCAAACGGCCCAACGCTCGCCTTCAAAGACATGGCGATGCAATTGCTGGGCCGTTTGTTTGAGTTCGAACTCGGGCGTCAAAAAAAGACGCTCAACATCCTCGGCGCAACCAGCGGCGACACCGGCAGCGCGGCTGAATACGCGATGCGCGGCCGCAAGGGCGTCAACGTTTTCATGCTCTCGCCTGCGGGCCGCATGAGCGCGTTCCAACGCGCGCAGATGTACTCGTTGCAGGATGCGAACATTCACAACATCGCGGTCGAGGGCGTATTTGACGATTGCCAGGACATCGTGAAGGCCGTGTCGAACGACCTCGCTTTTAAACGTGCACACAACATCGGTACCGTGAACTCGATTAACTGGGGTCGTATCTCGGCGCAGATCGTTTATTACGTTCGCGGCTACCTTTCGGCCACGACGAGCAACGCACAAAAAGTTTCGTTTGCAGTCCCATCGGGCAATTTCGGCAACATCCTCGCGGGGCATATTGCGCGCGAAATGGGCGTTCCGATTGACACGCTGGTGCTCGCTACGAACGAGAACAACGTGCTCGCCGAGTTCTTCAATACCGGCGTATATCGTCCGCGTCCAAGCAAAGAGACGTTCGAAACATCAAGTCCGTCAATGGATATTTCCAAAGCGTCGAACTTCGAGCGCTTTGTGTTTCATCTGTTCAACGGCGACGCGGAACGCATCGCTGCGATGTGGCGCGAAGTTGATCATGGCCGATCATTCGACGTGTCGCAGACGCCCGAGTTCAAGCGGTTGACAGAGCGCTTCGGCATCGTCGCGGGAACCAGCACACACGCAGATCGTCTTGCAACGATCCATGAGGTGTACGAAAAAACAGGCAGTCTGATTGATACGCACACGGCGGACGCAGTGAAAGTCGCGCGCTCGCTGGTCAAGCCAAATGTGGCGATGATTGCGCTTGAAACTGCTTTGCCAGCGAAGTTTGCCGAGACAGTTCGACAAGCCGTGGGTTTCGAGCCACCGCTCACCGCGGAGCAGCAAGTAATGATGACGCTGCCGCTCCGGGTCGTGCAGATTGCGCCGGATGTGGAACGCGTAAAAGCGATCATTTCGTCCAATTGATATCTGCCGGAGTGACTCTGCAGCGACCCGCTAGTCCGGCAGAACTGCCAAGCCGCGGCAGAGCCGCTCCTACAATCGAAGCATGCCCAACTCTTTAGAAGTCAGCCACCTTGCTCACCGCTATCCGCCTCGCGGCCGCGAGCTTGCGCGGGACACGCTGCACGACGTAAGTTTTCGCGTCGAAGCGGGCAGAGTGGGGTGCCTGCTTGGCCCGTCTGGCTGCGGCAAGACCACTTTGCTTCGCTGTGTCGCGGGACTGGAGCGGATTGGCGGCGGCACCATCCGCATTGGTGACCGCAATGTCGCCGACTCACGTACGCATGTTGAACCAGAGCATCGTGGAGTCGGAGTGGTTTTTCAGGATTACGCGCTGTTTCCGCATCTTGATGTGTCAGGCAACGTCGGTTTCGGACTCGGCAAGCTCTCTTCAAATGAACGCTTGGCTCGCATTGAAGCCGCACTTGATCTCGTCCATTTGCGCGACACCGCTCACGCCTACCCGCACGAACTCTCAGGTGGCCAACAGCAACGCGTCGCGCTTGCCCGCGCGCTTATCGTCAAGCCCAAGCTGGTGCTCTTCGATGAGCCGTTTTCAAATCTCGATATCGAAACGCGGCACCAACTCTCCGCAGAGGTACGTGCCACACTCTCCGACGCGGGAGCCACCGCGCTGCTGGTGACTCACGACCAGCACGAAGCCTTCGCCTTGGCCGATGAAATTGGTGTCCTGCGTGATGGTCACCTCGAGCAATGGGATACCGCCTACAACCTCTATCACCGCCCAAGCTCGCGCTTTATCGCCGACTTTGTGGGCGAGGGCGTGTTCTTGCCGGCCCACGTGATCGACGCTTTTCGAGTCGACACCGAGTTGGGCGATTTGCAGCTTTCGTCGCCCACGGCCCGCGCTGCCGGTGATGAAATCGAACTTTTGCTGCGACCCGACGATGTCGTTCACGATGATGCCAGCCCCGCCACTGCCAAGGTGTTGGCTCGGGCCTTTCGCGGCGCAGAATTTCTTTACACTCTCCAGCTGGCCAGCGGTCGCAGCGTGCTCGCACTCGTGCCCAGCCATCACAATCACCGCATCGGCGAAGCGATTGGCATTCGCGTACAACTTGACCACGTCGTGGCGTTTTGACGGAACCATGCACTTCTGTCTATAATCAGAGGCTTAGCGGCTGTAGCTCAGTTGGATTAGAGTACTTGGCTACGAACCAAGGGGTCGTGGGTTCAATTCCTGCCAGCCGCGCCAAACACTACAAGGGTTAGATGGATAGTATCCACTAACCCTTTTTCTTTGCTGCCCAAATCCTTTTTTTGTAGCGACCCTTTAAGGTTTCGCGACGAAAAAAGTGCATTGAAGTGGCTGCAGTATTGCCCGTGCGGCCGGAGGCACGACTGTGCCGTTCCGGATTTCAGTTCAGTCTTGTGCGTGCTCGCCGAAAAGTACGGGTCCAGCGCAGGGTCAAGCTGTTGCGACGCTCGCGCCGCGAGTCAGCCGCGACCCAGCACATGGATGTGAGCGCGCCGTCAGCAAACTTGCCGCGCCGTTTCAACTTGCTGAGCTACAAGTCGGCAGTGAATGCAGCGACCAACGCTCAGCGGCGCCAACAGCGTTATGTGCGCTTCCAGACAGACTGCGACCGGGCTTCCGTTCAAGATTCGAAGAACCACTTTAAAAGTCTTGATCACGGCAGACCAAGCGCGGACGGTACAAAAGGCGCATAGCCTCGGCTCTGTAAGTGCAACGGCGCGGAAGTCGGAAGCCTCCGCGGTGAACCAAAGCCGTCGCTTTGCGCTCTGAATGAGGCGGCGACGTAGATCGTGCCGCTAAACAAACACCGAGTTTGACAGCAATCAAAGTACGCGTCTGAATCGTCACCTACCGTTCAAGCTGTATTCATCACCCTCTACCATCCAAGGATTTTCAATATGCACATTCTTTTACCCGTTGACGGAAGTTCGTATACCAAGCGAATGCTCGCCTACATCGCGGCACACGATGAACTGCTTGGCCCAGGGCACGAATACACCGCGATCACGTCAATACCTGCTGTGACGCCAAACGCTACGCATTTTCTCGGCGCGTCGACAGTCGAAAGTTACTACCATGATGAGGCGGAAAAGGTGTTTCATGCAATCCGTGAATTTGCTGCACAACGTCACTGGAAGCTCAGTACGCAGCAAGCCAAAGGCAACGCGGTTGACGCCATCATCGCAGCTGTTGAAGACAAACGGACCGATCTGATTGTGATGGGCACGCATGGCCATTCTTCCTTGTTGAACGTCGTTCTTGGCTCAGTCGCCACGGGTGTGCTCTCGCGCTGTAAAGTGCCAGTGTTGCTGGTTCGTTGAACAAGATTGGAATTCAGTCGTGTCAGCCAATAACGCCGAAACCTGTGATACGCCGGCTGTCGCCGCAATGACGTCGCTGTCTTCAAATTCACTGCGCCGCATGCACGCGTGGTGGCGCGCGGCCAACTATCTGTCGGTTGGGCAGATCTACCTGCGCGATAACCCGTTATTGGAAGTGCCGCTGACCCTTGAACATATCAAGCCGCGTCTTGTTGGTCATTGGGGAACAACGCCAGGGCTGAATTTTTTGTATGTGCACCTCAACCGCCTGATTAAAGAGCACGATCTCAATCTGATCAATGTCATCGGCCCAGGACATGGTGGACCGGGCCTGGTGGCGAGCACCTACCTGGAAGGTACGTACACCGAGACTTACCCAAGCGTTTCAAAAGATCGGCACGGGTTGCAGAAGCTCTTCAAGCAGTTTTCGTGGCCTGGCGGAATCCCCAGCCACGTTGCTCCCGAAACGCCAGGCTCCATTCACGAGGGTGGCGAACTAGGTTACTCGCTGCTTCACGCCTACGGCGCGGCTTTTGATAATCCGGATTTGATCGTTGCATGCATCGTTGGCGACGGCGAAGCCGAGACTGGCGCACTGGCTGCAAGCTGGCATTCCAACAAATTCTTGAATCCCCGGCGCGATGGCGCAGTATTGCCGATTCTTCATCTCAACGGCTTCAAGATTGCAAATCCAACCGTGCTTGCGCGTATTGGTCGTGAGGCACTAAGTACGCTGATGCAGGGGTATGGTTACAAGCCTTACTTTGTTTGCGGTGACGATCCGATGCTCGTACATCAGCTTCTAGCCGCCACGCTTGATGCTGCGCTTGCGGACATTCATGACATTCAGGCTGCAGCGCGTGCGAACGACGCGCCTGATCGGCCAGCGCAGCCACGCTGGCCAGTGATCATTTTTCAAACGCCTAAAGGATGGACCGGTCCAAAGTCCGTTGACGGAGTACCTGTTGAAGGAACGTGGCGCGCCCATCAAGTTCCTATCGCAGAGTTCAACACGCCTGGACATATTGCACAGCTGGAAGCGTGGATGAAAAGCTACGCGCCCGAAGAATTGTTTGACGCGCAAGGCACGTTTCTGGACGAGTTTGCGGAGCTGGCACCTGCGGGGGCGCGGCGTATGGGAGCCAATCCACACGCCAACGGCGGCGAGCTTTTGGCCCCACTAGTGTTGCCAGAGTTTCGAGATTTTGCCGCCTCCGTGTTGCAGCCAGGCTGCATTAAGGTCGAGGCAACTCGAGTACTTGGAAAATATCTCGCTGCGGTGATGAAGGAGAATCTTCAAAGTGCAAACTTCAGGCTGTTCGGCCCCGACGAGACAGCGTCCAACCGCTTGGGGGCCGTTATTGACCTTGTCGGTAAAGCCTGGATGGCCAACATCGAACCGGTCGATGTAGACCTGTCACCGGATGGTCGCGTCATGGAAGTACTCAGCGAGCACTTGTGTGAAGGCTGGCTTGAAGGCTATTTGCTCACTGGTCGACACGGATTTTTCTCCTGTTACGAAGCGTTCATTCACATCATTGATTCCATGTTCAATCAGCATGCCAAGTGGTTGAAGGTGTGCAATAAAATTCCGTGGCGAAAGCCTGTCGCGTCGCTGAACTACCTGCTGACGTCGCACGTCTGGCGGCAGGATCACAATGGGTTCTCGCATCAGGATCCCGGGTTCATTGATCACGTCGCCAACAAAAGTTCTGATGTAGTGCGCATCTATCTAGCGCCCGACGCGAACTGCTTGCTCGCTGTCGCCGACCATTGCTTGCGCAGCCGGAACTACGTGAACGTGATCGTCGCAGGAAAGCAACCGGAGTGGCAGTGGCTCGACATCGAGAGTGCGGCGCGTCATTGCGCCGTTGGAGCCGGCATTTGGCATTGGGCGAGCACGGATGATGGCGAACCGGACGTCGTCATGGCCTGCGCGGGTGATGTGCCAACCGCAGAAACTATGGCAGCGGTCACGCTATTGCGCGAGTACGTGCCTGACATACGTATACGTGTTGTAAATGTGGTTGACCTGATGACGCTGCAACCGCAATCCGAGCATCCGCACGGCATGACAGATGCCGCGTTCGATGCGATGTTTACGACCGACAAGCCGATTATTTTCGCGTACCACGGTTATCCAGGTCTAATTCATCGACTCACCTACCGGCGCCGCAATCACGACAATCTGCATGTCCGTGGTTACAGGGAAGAGGGCACGACGACAACGCCATTTGACATGGTGGTTTTGAACAACGTGGACCGCTATCAACTTGCGCTCGATGCAATCTGCCGCGTGCCGCGATTTGCTCCGATGGTAGCCCAGGCAAGACTTCGGTATCAGTCAACCATTGCGCGGCACAAAGCATATATTTCTGAGCATGGTGACGACATGCCAGAGGTCCTCAATTGGCACTGGGTAGCGCCCGCTTGAGCATAGATTCAACGCGTTCAATTCTGGCTTTGAACGCTGGCTCTTCGTCTTTGAAGTTCGGTTTGTACTTAGTGGGTGCAGACACCTGCGAGATGCTGGTCTCGGGCGCAGCGGATGTGATTGCGGACGAATGTGTCGCATTTGCTGCGAAAGATTCTGACGGTAGCGTCCTCGCGAATGACAGGCTGGCGATCGGGTCACCGTACGCGGCCATCAATCGCATCACCGAACTGGTCACCGCACAACACCTGCGTCCGATTGCAGCGGTTGGGCATCGTATTGTGCACGGTGGACGACATTGCCGTCACCACGCCGTGATCGACGCAGCGGTTATGCAAAACATGATGGACGCCCGCGTGTTTGCGCCACTTCATGTGCCACCGGCGTTGCTGCTGCTTGAGTACGCGCAACGGCAGTTTCCCGATGTTCCGCAAGTAGCTTGCTTTGACACTACCTTTCACACCACTTTGCCGGACGTCGCTCGCACGCTGCCAATCCCAAAAGAATTGCGCGCGCTTGGCATTGAGCGCTACGGCTTTCACGGTCTGTCATGTGAATCTATCGTGCGGCAGTTTGGCAGAGACATTCCCGAACGCCTGGTGATTGCGCATCTGGGACACGGAGCCAGCGTAACTGCCGTTGCCAAAGGCGTTTCTGTCGACACGAGCATGGGCTTGACGCCAAGTGGTGGTGTCATCATGAGCAGCCGGTGCGGAGATATAGATCCCGGAGTGCTAGCTTTGCTCGTGCGTGAAAAGGGTTACAACGCTGAAGATCTTGAAGCGCTGATTGATCATCGCTCCGGCATGGTGGGCATTTCAGGGCTGAGCGGGGACATGAGGAAACTTCGCAGTGCCTCCGGTTCAAACCCAGATGCAGCTCTCGCGATTGCGATGTTCTGTTATTCGGTACGTAAGCAAATTGCTGCGATGACGGCGGTATTGGGAGGGGTCGACACGTTGGCATTTGCCGGAGGAATCGGTGAAAACGACGCAATCACCCGAGGCAGCATTTGCGAAGGTCTGGAATGGCTTGGCCTCCATGCGGGAAAGCCGGGCGTTCGGGTTGTGCCAGCCGACGAAAACGCTCAGATCGCCATACATACGGGGCAGTTGACGCGATGACTTTTCGGTAGCGCTAGCACTGCCCAACGTCAGAGGCATCACGTTGGCGTCAGCGCTTGGCAGAGATCGATTTCTATCTGTCGGTGTCGCGACAATTGCCACAACCTAAAGCGTTCAGTTAGCGAAGCGTCGTTTGACGCTCCCACGCACTTACTTCCCGTAAGTGTGTATGCGCAGACCTGACAGCGATCGACCATTGCCCCGTCTCTCTGTTCAAGGCAGGTGGTCGATTGACTTTGGCAATCACCGACAAAGGAATGAAAACTTCCAATTACTCACCGTAAGGCACCCATATATTTTTGATCTGAGTAGCTCGTTGCAGAAACTCACGTCCCTGTCCTTTCTTTGAAGACCAATCGCGTGCTTCGCTGTTGGCTATCCATGTCGACTTCAGATTGCCGCTTGAGGCGCGCTCGACATTGGCGCCACCTTCTTTATCGCCAAAGTACCAGACTGCCGATATTTCGTCGTGCCCAGCCAACGTCCCCGCCAGACCGCCCGGTTCGCCGGCAACCAGATTGATCACGCCGGGCGGGATGTCGCTCGTCTCAAAGACCTGATAGAGGTCAGTTGCGACGAGCGCGTTCGCAGCCGCAGGGACCGTAACCACTCGGTTACCCATTGCAATCGCGGGCAGGATGAGCGAGATCATCGATAGCAACGGTGAGTCATTTGGGCAAACGATGCCCATGACGCCCCAAGGCTCGGGCATGGCCAGCGTCACATTGCGGCTTCGCGTTGAATGCACCGCACCGTCGTACTTGTCGGCATATCCGGCATAGAACATGATGCGGGCGATCGACTGCGCGACCTCGGCTCTCGCTTGTGCCCCACTTACACCGACTAGCGAGCGCAACCGGACTGCAAATTCGTGACCGCGTTGCTCAAGGTTTTCTGCGAGGAAGAACAGGATCTGCGCGCGATGGTGAGCGTTGTAACCAGACCACCCACTGGCGGCGTTGGCCGCTTCTACTGCGTTACGAATGTCCTTGCGATTACCCAGGCCTGCTTGACCGGCGGCCTTTCCTTTTGCGTCAAATACCGTGTAGCTGCCGCCGCTGTCGGGTCGAACCTGTTTGCCACCGATGTACAGCTTTGCAGTGTGATCCAGCAGCGGAACTCCCACTACGGCGGTACTGGGTGTGGGGGAAGCAGAAAAAGTGGCCGCCTTTGCTGGGCGCATTCGCGGCTTGACTCGCGCATCGTCGTACGTTTTCAGGTACTCAGACATACCTTCGCGACCACCCTCTCGCCCGAAGCCGCTTTCGCGATAGCCGCCAAAGCCAGCTCCTGCGTCGAACAGATTAGTCGAGTTAATCCACACCACTCCCGCCTTGACGCGAGCCGCAGCATCGAGCGCCACATTGATGTTCTCCGACCAGATGGACGCAGCAAGTCCGAACCGCGAATGGTTTGCCAAATGCAGCGCTTCGTCGTGCGTGCGAAAGGTTGTGCTGACGAGAACGGGCCCAAAAATTTCTTCTTGAGCAATCGTCGCCGATGGAGCAACACCTGTGAACAGCGTCGGGGGAAAGAAGAAGCCACGCCCGGGCATTGCGCCTTCAGACTGCCAGCATTGCGCGCCTTCCGCACAGCCTTGCTCGACCAGGTTTCTGATGCGGTGCAGTTGTACCTCAGAAACGATGGCTCCGACATCGGTGGATTTGTCCAGCGGATCGCCGACGCGCAGCTTGCTGGCCCGTGCTCTGAGTTTGTCGTGGAAGCGATTGGCGACGGATTCATGCACCAGCAGTCGCGATCCGGCGCAACAAACCTGGCCCTGATTGAACCAAATCGCATCAACGACGCCTTCGACCGCACTATCAAGGTCAGCGTCATCGAAAACGATGAACGGCGACTTGCCACCGAGTTCCAGCGAGAGCCTTTTTCCCGTGCCAGCTGTGACGTTGCGGATAGCACGGCCGACTTCGGTGGAGCCGGTGAAAGCGATTTTGTCGACACCGCCATGCGCAACCAAAAGCGCGCCCGTTTGCCCATCGCCCGTCACAATGTTTACAACACCGGGTGGCAAGCCCGCTTCCTGACAAAGCTCGGCAAAGGCCAGTGCGGTGAGCGGTGTGTATTCGGCGGGTTTGAGCACCACCGTGTTTCCCGCGGCCAGCGCGGGCGCGATCTTCCAGGCGAGCATCAACAGCGGGAAATTCCACGGAATGATTTGCCCGCAAACACCCACTGGCGTGTGCTCCGGAAACTCTGACTCAATCAGGTCCGCCCATCCGGCGTGATGGTAGAAGTGGCGCGCAGCGAGCGGAATATCAATGTCGCGGCTCTCGCGAATCGGCTTGCCGTTGTTCATCGATTCCAGCACTGAGAAAAAGCGTTCGCGCTTTTGTAGAAGGCGGGCGAGGGCGTATAAGTAGCGTGCTCGCGCGTTGCCCGGAAGCGCGGACCAGCGCTTGAACGCGCCTTGCGCTGCTGAAACGGCCGCATCGATTTCGTATTTGCCACCTTGCGCAACTGAGGCCAGTTTTTCACCCGTCGATGGGGAGATCACGTCGAACCGTGCGCTATCGGCCGAGCTAACGAACTGACCATTGATGAAATGCTCAAATTGCCCCTGTTTGCCGTCGAGCCAGGCCAAAACCTGATCGTTTGCTTCGGGTGCGACACCGTAGTCCATCGTTTTGAGAATTTCAGTTACTTTTGACATGGCGCTCATGCGATCGCGTGACGGTTGGAAGCTGAGTAGCGTCCCGTGACATAGTGTTCAATTTGTCGTTCGATATCACTGAGCATGGAGCTGGCACCGAAGCGGAAGAGGGATGGGTCGAGCCAGCGATTTCCAAGTTCTTCCTTAATTAGGGTAAGCCAGGCGAGCGCATCTTTCGCGCTCTTCAAGCCGCCGGCGGGTTTGAATCCCACCGCAACACCGGAGACTTCGCCGTAGTCGCGCAACGCACGCACCATTGTCAATCCGACGGGTAATGTCGCGTTCACATCTTCTTTGCCGGTGGAGGTTTTTATGAAATCAGCGCCGGCCATCATCGCAACCCAACTAGCGCGATACACATTGCGCAAACTCTTTAAATCGCCTGTGGCCAGAATTGCCTTTAAGTGTGCCTCACCACAGGCCTCGCGCATCGCAGAAATTTCGTCGAAAAGCGCTTGCCAGTCGGCACTGAACACAGTCGCGCGACTGATGACAATGTCGATCTCCTTCGCACCTTCACCCACGGCGTAGCGAATTTCGGCAAGACGCAGTTTCAGTGGCATGAGCCCGGTGGGGAATCCGGTGGCTACCGAAGCCACAGGGATACCGGTGCCCTGCAATGCCTTGACAGCGCTGCTCACCATCGTCGGATACACGCAGACAGCGCCAACTTTCGGCATGGCATTGAGGCCAAGCGCTTCAACCAAATCCGCCCGCAATGGCATGCGTGCCTTCGCACACAGCCGCGCGACACGATCAGGCGTATCGTCGCCTGACAATGTTGTGAGGTCAATACACGTTAGCGCCTTGATGAGCCAAGCCGCCTGCCATTGCTTCTTTACAGACCGGCGCGTTGCCAACGTCGCAACGCGGCGCTCGACCGCACTCAAATTGACGCGAGCATTGGCTATCAGGTCAAGGTTCAACGGCATGCCTGCGTTTCGCACGATGTGTGTCGGCATCAGCTCAATTACGCCTTTTGCGCTTGTACTCATGAGGTCATCCTCGCTTGTTCTTACTAATCGTAACGGATTGCAGATGTTAAAAACCTGCCAAGGTACTATAGGTGGCCTACGAACATACGCCCGGGCTTCGTCAGTTCAAATTTGCTCGTTTGCTCCGGCAAGTTCTGATTGCAAGCCGGCGGCTCATAAGGAGAAACGCTATGAAACTCATTCGCCAAGCGCTAAATCATTTTTTTGCGTCGATCACGCTCGCGACCGCATTGGTTGTACCCATGACTTCTGCCCACGCAGCCGAAACGCTAAACGTCTATTCGATCTGGCCCGAAAACTGGGCCCGACCCATGTTGCAAGAGTTCG
Organism: Burkholderiales bacterium; assembly: GCA_043777615.1. Taxonomy (GTDB): domain Bacteria; phylum Pseudomonadota; class Gammaproteobacteria; order Burkholderiales; family Casimicrobiaceae; genus Casimicrobium. Next base: position 20,738 of record JAYWHV010000015.1, read on the forward strand.
AAAAGGCGAGCGGAATCAAGGTGAATTTTCTGCGCTTTTCTTCGGGTGAGGCGTTGGCCCGACTGATTGCGGAGAAGGGCAATCCGCGGGTCGATGTGCTCTTTGGCGGTCCGGTAGAGACTTACGGCGCAGGCGTCAAGGAAGGAATTTTCGAAGCGTATAAACCACCGTCGGCCGCCGTGGTGTCTTCTCGCTTTCGCCATGAAGGCGGCATGTGGACGGCTATTGCCGACGATCCGCTGGTGTTCATGACGAACAAGAAATTCCTTGCAGACAACAAAATTTCTGCTCCGACTTCATGGAATGATTTGCTCAACCCCGCCTATGCCAACATGCTTCAGATGGCTGACGCGCGCACATCAGGCACCGCCGTTACACGAATTTTTTCGATTCTTGAAGTGAATGGGCGCAACGAAGAAAAAGCATTCGACTACATCAAGAAACTGCGCAAGAGCATTCAGACCTACACGAAGAGCGGTGGCGGCGGTACGCTGCCAGTGGGCCTCGGTCAGGCGGCAGGCGGAATCTTCTTTATTGTCGATGCGCTAGACACCAAGGCCAAGGGCTACGACGTCGAGATCAGTTTTCCGAAGGAGGGCATAGGTTCCGCGGCGGAGGGCATTGCTCTGGTCAAGGGTGCCAAGAACCCAGAGGCCGCGAAGAAGCTCATCGACTGGGCAACGAGCCCAGCGATGCAGTCACTTTACGCGCCCAACAAGATCAATTTCATCCCGGCGCACCCGTCGGTCAAGACAGAGGCGTCATTGGCCGCGATACTGAAAGACGCAAAAATTATCCCAATTGACGACGAGTATGCGGGTGCCAATCGCAAACGTATCGTCGAGCGCTGGGTTCAGGAAGTACTGAACGCGAAATAGCCCGAGCATGAGCAGCCTTGAAGCCCGGAACACGCCGAGTTGCCCCTTGGCCGTCTGGGCTTAGGTCATTGCTGTCGTGATTCAGTCGTCAAGCGTCTCGGCCTATCGCGACCCGTTCTTCGCGGGCATCATCCTGTTGCTCTGGGCGCTGCTTGCGCTGTTCGTGCTTTATCCCTTGGCTTGCCTGTTTGGGCGAGCCTTTGTCGACGGCGGTACGATCTCGTTGCAACCATTGCTCGACGTTGTCAGCAACCCGCATCATCGCCGCGCGTTTGCCAACAGCTTGATTCTCGCGCTGGTCGTTGGCGTCGGCGGCACATTGCTCGGCTTTCTCTTCGCGTTTACCGCTGTGCGCGGTGGGCTCCCGCGACGCGTAATTGGATTTATCGATACGGCGACCCTGCTGCCGCTCATCTCGCCGCCGTTCACGATCTCCGTGGCA
>JAYWHV010000016.1:0-5905 GCA_043777615.1 Burkholderiales bacterium
GTTGAGGAGCGTGATCGTCAACGTGGACACGCCGCCCGTGCTGATCGTTGAAGGATTGAAGGCCTTCGATAGCGCTGGATTAACCAAAGGTGCCAGCACATTTAACGTGGCTACCGCAGGAAGCGCATTGGGGCCGTTGCTGGTCTGCAGGGCACCGACGGGTAGCGTGTTGACGTAGCTGCCCGGAAGTGCGGCAGTGACGTTCACCGAAACGGTACAGCTTGCATTCGCGCCGACGGTTGCGCCGGTTGGAAGGGTCACCGAGTTGCCGCCGGCTGTTGCGCTGGCCAATACGCCGCCGCCACAGGTGGTGCTGGCGTTAGGCTGCGGCGCAATGACGACGCCCGAAGGCAGGCTGTCGGTCAGCGGCGCGGTAGTGGTGATCAGGAAACCATTCTGGTTCGCGAGCGAGATGGTCAGGGTCGATGTCGCGCCGACGTTGATCGTCGACAGGTTGAACGCCTTCGACAGCGTCGGTGCGACATAGGGCGCGATAGAACACACTGACACGCTATTGGTATCGAGCGTGACCGCTCCTGTCTGGGCGAGCGCGCGACCCGAGATTGAGCTGCCCGTGGTGAGCGTGACGCTGGTCAGCGCGAGAAGGTTGCCGATCATCTGCGACGACGTGCCCAGCGTGGCCGAACTGCCCACCTGCCAGAAGACGTTGCAGGCCTGCGCGCCATTGATGGCCAATACCGAGGAGCCAGCTCCGGTAATAAGCGTGCTCGCGGTCCTGAAAATCCAGACTGCGTTCGAATTACCAGCGCCGTTGAGCGTCAGCAGGCCCGTATTGGCACCCGAGGAGTTGAAGCAGTACGTGCCCGGCAGCAAGGTCATGCCGGCCATATCTGTCGGACCGGCAAAGGTGACGTCGCAAGCCTGCGCCGCCAGCAAGCCGTACGCCGCGACGTTGCTCGCCTGCGCCGCTGCTGCGATTCCATCGTTAACGCGCAGCACGCCGCCCGTGATGATGCCAGGCGGGAAGCCCGTTACCGATGTGCCTGGCGACAGGCCAAGGTCACCGGTGACGATCGTTGAGCCCGTGTTGGTGATGGTTGAGGCACCGAGGATCGCAAAGCTGCTGGCCGCGCCCAGCGGAACAGCGTTAGCCGAGATCGCCACGCCCACCGGTGCCAGCGCCAGCGTTGCGATTGACGCGATAGCCGTGAGAAACCGCGAAAAACCGCGAAACCGGTCCGCCTTGATCGCTCTGGGCGTGGCGAAGGCTGGCACGCCTGATTGGCGATGCGACGAGTGCGCGTGGTTCATACGGTCCCCTAAGATGACATTGGAATATCTCTGAGCATAGGATCGCTTGTATAAACCGTCTGTGCGCTATCGCGCATAAGGGGCCGAACTTCGCAGCGGTTTTGATGCCAGACGCACAAATCGGAACTGTTCGTCGTCCTGGCCCGGAAGTCGACGAGGCGTGAACAGCAGATTACCGCGCTGCTGCAGTCGTCGGGACCGGCAGCTTCGCGCTGAAATCGCCTATGCGCCGGGGGTCAAGCCAATTTATGGCATTTATCGACTTGTGACTAATTTAGCCGTTATCCCCTATGCAAAGGTCGTTTTACGCATAAGCTGTTAGTCAGACTATCAGTTTTCGGAACGCGAAAAACGTCGCTGGCCCGCGCACTTCGCGTTTACCCGCAACCAGCGCAAACACCGGCGCGCCTAGACTGCTCACGCGTACAAAAGAACAATTTTTTAAGGAGATACACATGAAGTTCGCAGTCAAAACCTTCCGTGCCGTAACGCTTGGAGCGCTCGCATCAACGATTTTTGCGGTCACCACCGCGTCGGCGCAGGTACCGCAGTACGGCACCAGCATCAATCTGGACACCGCACGCAAAGTGATGGTGGCCGCAGTTGCCGAATCGCGCAAAAACGGCTGGCCCATGGCTATCGCCATTGTCGACAACGCGGGCCAGCTCGTCGCGTACGAGCGCATGGACAACACGCAAACCGCCAGCGTGCACGTTGCAGTAGAGAAGGCCGTCTCGTCGGCGACGTATCGCCGCTCAACGAAAGTGTTTCAGGACGCGGTCGCCGGTGGCGGCATGGGCATTCGCATACTCGGACTGCCCGGCGCGGTGCCGATTGAAGGCGGTCTCGTATTAATGCAGGACGGCAAGATCGTCGGCGCGATTGGCGTGTCGGGCATGGCCTCTGATCAGGACGGCGTGGTGGCCAAGGCCGGCGTCGACGCGATCAAGTAATCAGGCCGTTGCGGAGCAGGCGCTGCCTGTTCCGCGTCCATCATTAAACTTGCAATGGCACTAGCCATGCGTTGAGCCAGATTCAGGCTGCTTTGGCCCGGTTCAAAGATGCGCAAAGTGCGCTGGCGGCCCAAACTGATCGTTGCGACCGTCGACGTACGTGATGGGAATTTGCGACAGCACTTCGTCTGACACGTCGTCCAGGCATCCGATGTTGACGCCATACATCTTGCCCATCGGCGTCTCGTTGCCCACGCCGAACGCACGAACCCCGCAATGCTTGCAAAAGTAGTGGAAGTTTTTCCTCGTGTTGAACAAGTACTGCGTCAGCTCCGATTCGCCCGACAGCAAGCGGAAACCGTCTGCCTTCGCGACCGCAGGCCAGAACCGCGTTCGCTTGCAAATCGAGCAGTTGCAACGATAAGAGCTTTGCGTGAGGTCCAGCTCTGCTTCGAATGTGACCGTGCCGCAGTGACAGCTACCCCGGTAGGTTTTCAGCATGGGTGACCTTCAGCCTGGAATATCCGGCTCAACGAGATTCGCGAGTTGAGCGAGGGATTCCTGCCACCCGAGGTAGCACATCTCGACCGGAATCATTTCCGGGATCCCGGACTGCTCGATGCTGATATCCGTGCCGCACACGACCGCCTTCAACGTGATCTCCACCACCATTTCGCCCGGCAAGTTCGGGTCGTCAAACTTGTCGGTGTATTGAATGAATTCGCCGGGAATCAGCGTCTGATATTCCCCGCCAAACGAGTGGCCATTCCCGGTTGAAAAGTTCGAAAACGACATCCTGAACGTGCCGCCGACTTTGGCATCCATGTGATGCACCGTGCAGGTGAATCCATGCGGTGGCAGCCACTTCGCCATCGCCGCAGGTTCCAGAAATGCGCGGTAGACCTTTTCTGGCTTGGTTTTCAGGACGCGGTGTAGGCGGATGGTTCCGGTGGGCATGTTTGGGACTCCTGTGGTCAGATGCTGAAGGCAAATTGTCTCTGAGCCGTGAGGTGGGCGAAATGCTGATACTGCAACCGCGCCCGTTGAGCAACGGATTGGCTTCGCGTTTACGGCGGTGGCGCATTGCCAAACTTTGGCTATCCAAGTTTGGCCCGCAACTCTTCGTCAGCTTCATCGCAGGCTGTGAATAGTTTTAGAAGAGTCTCATGCCACCACTGAGACGCATTCAAAAGCGTCTTTAGATTGTCATCGCTCAGCGTCAATGATTCCGGCGCTTTGGGATGCGTAACGTTATTTCGTATGTGCGTTATCTGTCGCAACGCCTGCCAGCCAGCTAGCGACGTGTCGATCTCAAATACGGCCCCGTGGTTCTTGGCATACATTGAAATTGAGAACAACAGGCTCTCCGGAAACTGTAGAAAGGTCGGCGCTTGCTTCGGCCGGCCGTTTTGGTCGAGTGAGTAGCGTACTTCGCGAAGCAGGTGAACCTCCGCCTCAGTGAGGCACTCGGTTCCCGCCAATGACGCTAGGGTCACTTGGCGCATCTGATAAGACAATCCCTCAACGGCCGCGAAAAATGCACGCACCAAGGCGCGCTGGGCATAGGGTGTGTTGTTGAGGCGTCCGTATTCGACGGCAGCGTCAATATCTGCGCTCAGGATCGTCCAGGTTTGTTTCAGCTGCGTTACGGCGTTGGCTCGGTTCATTGCACCACCTTGCTCGCATAAACGTTGCAACGCATCGAATCAAACGGCAGCCGCAAATACAACGGAACTAACGAACCAAAGCGCATCAACCTAAACGACCTACCTTCCACCCGACACATCAACATTAGTCCCCGTCACATAAGACGCATCGTCCGACAACAACCACATCACGGCGCGCGCCACTTCGTCGGCTGACCCACCGCGTCTCATCGGGACGCTGTCCTGCAATCGATCAACGCGGCCCGGTTCGCCGCCGCTGGCGTGAATGTCGGTGTAAATGAGGCCAGGCGACACGGCGTTCACGCGGATGCCTTCTGCCGCGACTTCTTTGGCGAGGCCAATCGTGAATGTGTCAATCGCGGCCTTCGAGGCGGCGTAGTCAACATATTCGCTTGCTGCGCCCAGCTTCGCGGCGCGAGACGACATATTGACGATGCCGCCACCGCCGCCACCGTGGCGCGTTGACATGCGAAGGATCGCCTCCCGTGCGCACGCAAAACTGCCCAGCACGTTTGTTGCAAAAATGCGCGCAATCCGGTCGGCAGACATCTGATCAACGCGCGATTGCTGCTCCAGAATGCCTGCGTTGTTGACCAGCGCCGTGATGGGGTCGAGCGACGCGTCGCATTGCTTGAACATTTGCACGACATCCGCATCAACCGCTACATCTGCGCGAATTGCAATCGCGGTGCCGCCCTTGTCGCTGATTGATTTGACCAGCGCGTCGGCAGCGGATTGGTTGTTGAGATAACTGATGCACACGGCGTAGCCCGCGTCGGCTGCGCGCAGTGCAATCGCGGCACCGATGCCACGTGAGCCGCCAGTAATGAGGATAACTTTTTTCATGGGCGTGTCGTTTGTGAGGCTGAATGTCGGAGCGGTTCCACCGCGATTGGCGGTCAGGCGAGAAATCGCGGCGACTATTGCGAAATCGCCGCTCCCGCAAAGGCGTCCGGCGCTTGCAGGCTCTCGTACACAGTTTACGAGAATGAGCGCGTGGAAACGACCGATAGAATCGCTCCATGGCCCTAGACCCTGACATCCAAGCTCTCCGCACGCCCCCGCATTCGATTGAAGCCGAGCAATCGGTGCTCGGCGCACTGATCATCGACAACAACGCCATCGACAAGGTGGCCGATTTGTTGCGGGCGGAGGACTTCTACAACGAAGGCCATCGCCTCATTTACGAGCACATCAATCGGCTCGCGGCTGACAATAAACCTGCGGACGCGGTCACGTTGTCGGAGAGTTTGCGCTCGATTGCAAAGCTTGAATACGTTGGCGGCCTGGCCTACATCGGCGCGATTGCCAATGCGGTGCCGACGGCTGCGAACGTGCGCAGATACGCGGAGATTGTGCGTGATCGCTCGGTGATGCGCCGGTTGGCCGGTGTTGCCACGAGCATCGCTGAGGCTGCTTTCAACCCGATGGGAAAAACGAGCGAGCAGTTGCTTGACGAAGCCGAGGGCAAGGTGTTCGAAATCGCCGAATCGGGTGATCGCACCAAGGCGAATTTTGTTTCGCTATCCGATTTGACCGCGCAGGCGATTGACCGCGTGGAAGAGCTTTATCGTCGCGGCAACGACAGCGATGTGACCGGGCTTTCGACCGGCTACAAAGACCTCGATTCGATGACAGCTGGCTTGCAGCCAGGCGATCTGGTGATCGTGGCCGGTCGTCCGTCGATGGGTAAAACCGCCTTCGCGCTGAACATTGGCGAGCACGTTGCCGTCCGCCTGAAAAAACCGGTGGCCGTGTTCTCCATGGAGATGGGCGCGCTGCAGTTGGCAATGCGTTTGATCGGTTCCGTTGGCAAACTGGATCAACACAAGCTGCGTACCGGGCGGCTCAACGACAGCGACTGGCAGCGCTTTACCGAGGCGTTGTCGCTCCTCGATTCGAGCCCGATGTACATCGATGAAACGGCCGGGTTGAACCCGTTTGAGCTGCGTGCCCGCGCGCGGCGTCTGGCGCGTCAGGTCGGTGGTCTCGGTATGATCATCGTGGACTACA
>JAYWHV010000017.1:0-5890 GCA_043777615.1 Burkholderiales bacterium
GCAAACCCATCTGCTCGACGAAGCCCAGAATGTAAGCAGCCGGGACGTGATCCAGAATGCGGTGTTTAAGCGCGTTGAAAACCTGCTTGCGCTCAAATCCAGTCAGCGAATAGCCGCTCATTTGCTCGAAACTGTCGAGCGGTAAATCGAGAGCGCCGAGAATAAGGAAGAGGGCGTCCTGACCCGCGTCGGTGGTGCCTTGCCCATACTGCGCGTCGACGCGCGAAAGGGAGCTGACGCCGAAGCGCCACCAGTCGCCAATCGTGGCCAGCTCCTGTGGCACGGCGTTGGGAAAAGTGAGAGGCGTCAGGAAACTCATGATCTATTTTTTGGCCAGTAGCGAGGTAAGGACGTGCAGATAAACCTCGCGCAAGGGCTCGATTTCGTTTAATGCAACGCATTCGTTGATCTTGTGGATTGTGGCGTTCGTCGGCCCGAATTCGACCAGTTCGCGGCACCAGGTCGCAATGAACCGACCGTCAGACGTGCCGCCCGTGCACGAGAGCGCTGGCGCAATACCGGTGACTTTTTCGATGGCCTGTTTCATGGTGGCAACAAGTGCGCCCTGTTCGGTCAAAAAAGGCAGACCGAGGCCTGTCCATTCGATATCGCAGGGAACATTGTGACGACACATCATGGCGGTGAAGCGCGACTTCAATGTCTCGTGAGTGCTCTCCGTCGAGTAGCGAAAGTTGAACAGCATCTCCAGCGCCCCGGGGATAACGTTACCCGCGCCCGTGCCGGAATTGATGTTCGAAACCTGAAAGCTGGTCGGTGGGAAATGTTCGTTACCAGCGTCCCACGTTTCACGCGTGAGATCACTCAACGCGGGGGCGACCGAATGAATCGGATTTGACGCAAGATGGGGATACGCGATGTGGCCCTGGATGCCATTGACACGCACTTTGCCGGAGAGCGTTCCACGTCGGCCAATCTTGATCATGTCGCCCAGCAGGTCGACCGAACTCGGCTCGCCGATGATGCAATAGTCGATCGCTTCGCCGCGTTCGCGCAGCAACTCGACCAGCAGGCGAGTGCCGTCTACCGATGGGCCTTCTTCGTCAGAGGTCAGGCAGAAAGCAATCGATCCGGCAGGATTCGGATGTGCCGACAAAAAATCCTCGACCGCCCTGACAAACGCTGCGATCGATGTCTTCATGTCCGATGCACCGCGACCGTAGAGCACGCCATCGCGCACGGTCGGCGTGAATGGATCGGCCAGCCACTGCTCGCGCGGTCCGGTGGGCACTACGTCGGTGTGGCCAGCGAAACAAATCAGTGGACGGGCCTGCCCGCGGCGTGCCCACAAATTTGTCACGCCATTGCGGCGAATGGTTTCCAGTCGAAATCCCATCCGCGACAACCGCGAACCAACGATGCGCTGACAATCGCGATCATCAGGCGTGACCGAAGGTTGTGCAATGAGCTCCGCTGCTAGCTCGGCCGTTCGGGAAAGGCCGGTTAAGGAAAGTGACACGGCCAACCCCTGTCGTTATCGGGCGTGTTCGGGTTGTTTTGCAAGCTCAAAATCGTCGAAATTGGTCGCAGAGGCGGCGCTACGTCGCTGACCAGGGGTGCTTACCGTTTGTTGCGATTGATTGATGAGCCAGGCCAGATTGGTCGGGGAATCAGCCGCTTTCAACGCCTCTTCATACGTGATGGTGCCGTTCAAATACATCTTGCCCAAAGCCTGCTCGAAAGTGCAGGAGCCGGGCGTCAAGCTCTGCTCCATGGCTTCTTTGATTTTGTGCATCTCGCCCGATGTGATCATCTCGGCGATCAGCTTGGTGTTGATAAGCACCTCAACGGCTGGTTGCAAATTGCCGTTCTTGGTCTTCACCAGGCGCTGCCCGATGATGGCCTTGAGGCCGTACGCAAGGTCTGCCAGAAGTCCCGAGCGCGCGTCCTGCGGGTACATGTTGATGATGCGCGAGAGGGCGTGATAGCTGTTGGTCGCGTGGAGCGTAGTCAGGCACAGGTTACCTGTGAGCGCATGTGTTAGCGCGTGTTGCATGGTGGAGCGGTCACGCACCTCACCAATGAGCAGGAGATCGGGGGCCTCACGCAATGCGTTCTGCAGCGCGTTGTCGTAGGACTTGGTGTCGTGGCCGACTTCGCGTTGATTCACCACGCATCGTTTATGACGGATCAGGTATTCAATCGGGTCTTCGATCGTCAGAATGTGACCCGTCGTATTGGTATTTCGGTGGTCGATCATCGATGCGAGCGATGTTGACTTGCCCGATCCGGTCGAACCGACAACGAGGATCAGGCCGCGGCGTTCGACGGCTAGATCAAGCAGGACCGATGGCAGGTTAAGCGATGCGAATTCCGGAACGCTACTACGGATGTAGCGTACAACCATCGAAACGGTGCCACGCTGGCGCAGGACGTTGACGCGAAAGTTGCCGTACTCGGGCTCAACATGCGAGAGATTCATCTCCCAATCGCGCTCAAAGCGCTCGATCTCGTCGGCGCTCATCACCTCGTAGGCGATTTTTTGTGCCGTCGCCGCGTCAATAATCTGGGTACTGACCGGCAGCGTGTCGTTGTTGATCTTCAAATGGATCGGCGCGCCCGCCGAGATAAACAAATCCGACGCTTCGCGTTCGGACATGAGTTGCAGCAATCGGGTGAGATACATAGCTGGAGGGGGATCGCGACACAGGGTCAATACTGCGAGAATAGCGTTTTAACGTAGAGGTCTCAAGTAAACATGCTTGCAGTAATTGGGGGTAGCGGCCTGGCCGGTCTCGGGCAAATGAATGTAATCCGTCGGGAGATCGCAAGAACGCCATTTGGTGAGCCTTCCGGCCCCCTCACTTTCGGTGAAATGAACGACGTGCCCATGTTGTTTATTGCCCGCCATGGGCCCGGTCATATTCACGCGCCGCACCGTATCAATTACCGGGCAAACGTTTGGGCGTTGAAGCAGGCCGGAGCGACCGACGTGCTGGCGGTGGCGGCGGTTGGCGGCATCGCGGACAATGCGGGGCCCGGCGTAATCGCAGCACCCGATCAGATCATCGATTACACCTACGGCCGCGAACACACATTCTGCGACGGTAGCGATCGCAACGTTGTACACGTCGATTTCACGCGCCCCTACAGCGATGAGTTGCGCGACGCAATTGGTCGGGCAGCGGCGTCAGTGAGCGAGCCCATCGTTGACACCGGCGTCTATGGCGCAACACAGGGGCCGCGTCTGGAAACTGCTGCAGAAATTGCGCGCATGGCCCGCGACGGGGCCACGCTGGTTGGCATGACGGGCATGCCAGAGGCGGCCTTGGCGCGCGAATTGTCGCTGCGCTACGCCCATCTGTGTGTCGTGTCGAACTGGGCTGCGGGCTGTGGCAACAGCATCAACGTAATTTCGCATGCGAACATCAACATCACGCTGGACGCGAGCATCGGCCGGGTGCAGCGGATCATTGCTGCGCTGGCTTTGATTTACAAGGAAAGGCCCTAAGAGTGGCCGTTCGTGAACTTCTCAAAATGGGCGATGCGCGTCTTCTGCGTGTTGCGCAGCGCGTGCCTGAATCGATGTTTAACGCCGAGCCGATGCACGAGTTGATTGCTGACCTGTTAGACACAATGAAAGCAGCCAACGGAGCAGGTATCGCCGCCCCGCAAATTGGCGTTGATTTGCGCGTCGTTATTTTTGGCGGTACCGGCAAAAACCCGCGTTATCCGGATGCGCCGGAGATCCCTTTCACGGTGCTCTGCAACCCGGTTGTCGAACCGGTGGACGACGCAATGTCTGCGGGCTGGGAAGGTTGCCTGTCGGTGCCAGGTTTGCGCGGCGAGGTGCCGCGGTTTGAGCAGGTGCGCTACTCAGGGCGTGACGCCAAGGGCGCTCTGTTCAAGCGCGTGGTCGATGGCTTTCACGCACGTGTTGTCCAGCACGAATGCGACCACCTTGATGGTGTACTGTACCCAAGACGCATTGAAGACATGACGAAGTTTGGGTATACAGATGTATTGTTTCCAGCCCTTGTCGTGTGAGGCCCTAACGGCAGCTAGGCAAGCGCCTCCGCGAGCTCCGTCTCCAGTGTGATTCGCGTTGTCTCTTCGGCAAGCCGTCCGCCGGAGACCACAAACACATCTTCTGCCCGCGCCCCGAGCGTGTTGATGCGTGCGGTCTGGATGGAAATGCCGCGCTTCGACAGTACTTCGGCGATTCGAGCGAGGAGCCCTGTGCGGTCCGCGGCGACAATTTCAAGCACGAAGCGTTGTCCCTGCTCGTCACCCGAAATTTCGATCACAGGCGTGATCGGAAAGTGCCTTTGTTGACGGGACGGTTTGCCCAGCTGGGTTTTGGGCAACGCTTTGTCTTCTGTCAGCACTTCAATAAGTGAATGTTCAACGAGTTGTGTAACGTCGCGGTAAGCCACGCTGACCGAGCCGGGATTGACCACAGTAAAGGTGTCTAGCGCGTAGCCTGTCTTGGCGGTGTGAACGCGTGCGTCGAGAACAGAAAAATTCAGCCGTGCAAACACGTTCATGATGCGTGCGAACAGCTCAGCACGGTCCTTGACATAGACCATGATCTGCAGGCCTTCGCCAGAAGGCATGAGGCGAGTGCGTACGACTGGTTTATCTGTATCGACGCGGAAGAACAGGTTGCGCGCATGCCATGCAATCTCGTCGGCGCTATGGCGCTGAAGGTAAACCGAGTCGAGCGTCCGCCAGAATTTTTCTGCGCGGTTAACGTCGACGGCGTAAAGAGCCAGCAGGCGCCGCGCTTCGACCAGGCGATCAGCGAGCAAATCGAACACGCTCGATTCGCCAGCCTCAGTGAAGTGCCAGCGCGTTGAACGGAAGAGCTGCTCCAGGAGGCGGGCTTTCCAGTTGTTCCAGACCTTGGGGCTGGTGCCGCGAATGTCTGCAACTGTGAGCAGATAAAGGCCTAGCAAATGCTTTTCGTTACCCACAAGCTGCGCAAATTCTCGCACCACGTTGGGGTCTGCGATGTCGCGCTTCTGTGCGAAAGCCGACATCGTCAGGTGGTGCTCGACGAGCCATGCGACGAACTCGACATTCTCCGGTGGCAGACCGATCAGGGAGCAATACTCACGCGCATCGATCATGCCGAGCTGCGAATGGTCGCCGCCGCGCCCTTTTGCGATGTCGTGAAATACACAGGCCAGGTAGAGCACCTCGCGCTCCGGGAACTCCTGCATGAGCTGGCTGCACAAAGGGTACTCATGGGAATGTACCGGGTCGGCGAAACGGCGCATGTTGCGCAGGACCATGAGGATATGCTGATCAACCGTGTATACGTGGAACAGATCGTGTTGCATCTGCCCGACGATGCGCGCCCAGGGCGGGACCAGTTCACCCAGTACGCCTAGCTCACTCATGGCTTTGAGCGCGTGGTAAACACCATGCCCTCCGCGCAAAAATTCAAGGCATAGCGCTCGACAGTCATCGGTTCCAAAAGCGCCGTCTGGCAGCGCGTCGACCGCTCGCAGAATGGCTCGCCGCAATTCCGGCGTGAAGCCCTGATGCGTGCGATCACGATGCAAAATCTGAAATGCCTGTAATGTCTCGAGAGCAGACAAATTTGAGCCGCGCGTGGTGAGATCCAGCTTGCCATCGCGTGCGGAAAAGGGGGTGCCGGTGATCGGCGTCTGACGGGCGTTGCGATCACTGGTAAGCGCGTCAATGAGGATATCGTTGAACAGTCGCAGTTGTCGCGCAGACTGGTAGTAGCGCTTCATCAGCACTTCGCTGGCGCGGAGCCCCCCTGCCGCGGTGATTCCGAGCGCTGAGGCAAGTGAGTTTTGCAACTCGAAAACCAGTCGATCCTCGCGGCGGAGTGCCAGTACATGCAGGCGCGCGCGCAGAACTATGATCTGCCGATACGCCTCCGACAGGCTGTCGCATT
>JAYWHV010000018.1:0-21976 GCA_043777615.1 Burkholderiales bacterium
CCGGTGACGGCTACACGAACGGGGGCTTTCATGTTCTTTTTTCCTTATTGGAGGATTTGAGGGCGATAAAAAATTACAACAAGAGACTACAAAAACGACTCAACTCATAATTCTCGCGCAAACCACCCTGACACTTTGGTTGTTCCCGGTTTTGCAAATGCTGCGCTGCGAAAAATTCCTGATGCGCAGAAATTATTCACCAAGTTGACGCAGACGTCAATGGGTCTTATGTCTTATATAAGACATAAGAGGGTGCGTTGCAAGGATTGCGATTTTGCGCAACAATTCGGTGATGAGCGACGCCGCACTAGCACCCGCAGTTTCCTTTCCAGTTCCGGAAACGCCGTCGTTTCAGCCTCTGTATCAGCAGATCAAGGGACTCCTGACCCAGCGCCTTGAGTCCGGAGAATGGCGTCCGGGCGAGGCGATCCCCAGCGAGCAGGAGCTTGCAGCGCAGTTCAGCGTGAGTCAGGGCACCGTGCGCAAGGCCATCGATGAGCTCGCTGGCGAGAACATCGTGGTTCGACGTCAGGGTAAGGGCACCTTTGTTGCAACGCACACAGAGACAAAAAGCTCAAATTTTCGTTTTTTGCGGTTGCGCCGCAATGACGGTCAGTATGAATATCCCGCCAGCGAGCTTCTGGACGTGAAGCGCGGCCGAGTTAATGCCGACATCGCCCGTTCGCTCGATATCAAGCCAGGAGACGCCATTCTCATTTTGCGCCGCTTGCTGCGCTACAGCGGCGAGCCCACGTTGCTCGACGAAATCACGTTGCCCGCCAATTTGTTCAAAGGCTTGACCAAGGAGCGCTTCGACGCCCATGTGGGCTCTATGTACGGCTTTTTTGAAACCGAGTTCGGTGTGCGCATGTTGCGCGCCGAGGAGCAGGTCAAGGCGGTCACGGCTGATCCGATCACGGCCGAGGCGCTGCGCGTCGGCATGGGCTCACCGCTGTTGTGCGTGGAGCGCATCGCTTACACCTACGGCGACAAACCCGTTGAATTCCGCCGGGGGCTGTGCACGACGCGCAGTCATCATTACGCAAACACATTAAGTTAACTTTTATTTTTACGGAGTGCTCTCTCAATGTCCGACACCCCTCTAGCCAAGGCACGCGCCCGACCGGTGTATCGAAACATCGGCTTCGGCGATCTGGCGCATTACCGTTTGCCGATTCCAGGTATTGCTTCAATCGTGCATCGCGTCACCGGCCTTGCTATGTTTGTCTGCCTCCTGTTCCTGCTGGCGATGCTGCAGATGAGCCTTAAATCCGAGGCGGGCTTTGAGGCGTTCCGCAGCGTAGTCTGGGGCAACCCGATCGCCAAACTGGTGCTCATTGGTTTGTTGTTCGCGCTTATTTATCACCTCGTTGCAGGCATTCGACACATGATTCAGGATGCGAACATCTGGCTTGATCTGGCCAGCGCTCGCACTTCCGCGTTTGTTATGTTCGGCGTCAGTATTGCGCTGACCGCGCTTGTTGTGTGGAGGCTCGTTTAATGGCTTCTTCATCTTCAAAGTTTGTTTCTGAATGGTGGTTGCAGCGCATTAGTGCCGTGATCGTCGCGGCTTATGTATTTCTGGTTCTGGCGCTCCTTATGATTTATGGAACACCGAACGCGATGCAGTGGCAGGGCCTGTTCGCCAACGTTGGCTTCAAGCTGGCGACTATTCTCACGATCATCGCCACGGCATATCACGGCCTTGTTGGATCGCTCCACGTGTGGCCGGACTACGTCAAAAATCGCGCCGTGCTTTCGGTGCTCAACGCATACACCTGGGTCGCGGCTTTCGCCGTCGTTCTTTGGGCCGTCTACATTCTCTTTGGCTTGAAATAAGGGCAACGTTTTAATGGCTCTCGCAGTACACAAATATGATGCAGTGGTAATCGGTGCCGGTGGTGCTGGCATGCGCTGCTCCCTGCAACTAGCGCGCGCGGGTTTGCGCGTCGCAGTTCTCTCCAAAGTGTTCCCTACGCGCTCACACACAGTCGCCGCGCAGGGCGGCATCGGTGCCTCCCTCGGCAACATGGAAGAGGACAACTGGCATTACCACTTCTACGACACGGTGAAAGGTTCCGACTGGCTCGGTGACCAGGATGCCATCGAGTTCATGTGCCGTGAGGCGCCCAAGGTCGTGTACGAGCTTGAGCACATGGGCATGCCGTTTGATCGCAATCCGGATGGCACGATTTATCAACGCCCGTTCGGCGGTCATAGCGCAAAGTACGGTGAAAAACCCGTACCACGTGCCTGTGCCGCGGCTGACCGTACCGGCCACGCGATGCTGCACACGCTCTATCAGCAGAACGTAAAAAGCAACACCACATTTTTCGTTGAATGGATGGCGCTCGACATCATTCGCGATGCCGATGGCGATGCGGTCGGTGTCACGGCCCTTGAGATGGAAACCGGCGAAGTGTCGATCTTTCACGCCAAGTGTGTGTTGTTCGCCACGGGCGGTGCGGGCAGAATTTTTGCTGCCTCCACCAACGCGTTCATCAACACGGGCGACGGGCTGGGTATGGCCGCACGCGCGGGCATTCCGCTTGAAGACATGGAGTTCTGGCAATTCCATCCGACCGGCGTTCACAACGCGGGTGTGCTGTTGACCGAAGGCTGTCGCGGCGAAGGCGCCATCCTGCGCAACAAGCAGGGCGAGCGCTTCATGGAGCGCTACGCCCCGAAATTGAAAGATCTCGCGCCGCGCGACTTCATCTCGCGATGCATGGATCAGGAGATCAAGGAAGGTCGTGGCTGCGGTCCCAATGCGGACTACATCGAGCTTGACCTGACCCATTTGGGCGGCGAAACGATCATGAAACGGCTCCCGTCGGTACACGAAATCGGCAAGAACTTTGCGAACGTGGACGTAATCAAGCAGGCCATTCCAGTCGTGCCAACGATTCACTATCAAATGGGCGGCATTCCGACCAGCATTCACGGTCAGGTTGTCGTGCCCAAAGGTGACAACCCCTCGAGCGTTGTTAACGGTCTTTACGCAATTGGCGAATGCTCTTGCGTGTCGGTGCATGGCGCCAATCGCCTGGGAACGAACTCATTGCTCGATCTGCTCGTGTTCGGTCGCGCTGCGGGCAATCACCTCATCGAGACCGCACTTTCGAGCAAGGCTTTCAAGCCATTGCCTGCGAATGCGGCCGATTTTTCGCTCGCCCGAATTGCCAAACTGGACAACTCGACCAATGGTGAGTACCCGCAAGACGTCGCCAACGATTTGCGCAAAGCCATGCAGTTGCATGCAGGCGTTTTCCGCACACAGAAGACGATGGACGAAGGCGTGGTCAAGGTGCTGGCGATTGCCGAGCGCGCCGAGAATCTGGCGCTCAAGGACAAATCGAAAGTGTTCAACACCGCGCGAATCGAAGCGCTTGAAGTCGCGAATTTGATGGAGTCGGCGAAGGCAACGATGGTTTCCGCCGCGGCCCGCAAAGAGAGCCGTGGCGCGCATACCGTGGATGACTATGGCGATACCGAAGCGCACCCGCTCGGACGCAATGACGATGAGTGGTTGAAGCACACGTTGTGGTTTTCTGAAGGCAATCGTCTGGCCTATAAACCTGTCAATATGAAACCGCTCACCGTGGACTCGGTTCCGCTGGCGAAAAGAACGTTCTGAGAACGTTCTAGGCACTTTGAGCGCACCTTCTAATTTTTGAGTTGAGACCAGAAGTCATGGCTGATACACGTACTTTCGAAATTTACCGATACAACCCCGACGTTGACGCAAAGCCGTCGATGAAGACCTATGAGGTCGAGCTGGACGGCTCCGAGCGCATGCTGCTCGACGCGCTCTTCAAGCTAAAGAAGCAGGACGAATCGATCAGCTTCCGCCGCTCCTGCCGTGAGGGTGTTTGCGGGTCCGATGCGATGAACATCAATGGCAAAAACGGCCTCGCCTGTTTGACCAACATGCTCACGCTGCCGCAGAAGATCACGCTGCGTCCGTTGCCAGGATTGCCTGTGGTGCGCGATTTGATCGTGGACATGAGTCAGTTTTTCAAGCAGTACCATTCGATCAAACCGTACATCGTCAACGAGACGGTGCCGCCCGAAAAAGAGCGCCTGCAAAGCCAGGAGGATCGCGAAGAATTGAACGGTCTCTATGAGTGCATTTTGTGCGCATGCTGCTCCACGAGTTGCCCCAGCTTCTGGTGGAATCCAGACAAGTTTGTCGGCCCGGCCGGACTGCTCGCCGCTTATCGTTTTGTCGCTGATAGTCGTGATCACGACACGGATAGCCGCCTCGACAATCTCGAAGATCCGTATCGCTTGTTCCGCTGCCACACGATCATGAATTGTGTAGACGTATGCCCAAAAGGCTTGAATCCGACACGCGCAATTGGCAAGTTGAAAGAAATGCTCGTCAAGCGGACGGCCTAGAGCTCAACATGCTGACTGATCTTCAACTCTCCAAACTTCGATGGCGTTGCCGTCGCGGGTTTCTGGAGAACGACTTGATTCTCACGCGACTTCTCGAGCGTCGCGGCGCGAATTTTTCCGACACCGAGCACGACCAGTTGTTGACCCTTATTGCGCTTGACGACAACGACTTATGGGAAATTATTGCGGGACGCAATGAGTCTTTCCCGGAAGGAACCGGCGATATGGTGGCGACGCTACGAGAAACGCGCGTCACGCACTGAAATAGTTACTGCAATGACACCATAAAAATAGTTCGTGACCCGAGACTAATACCCAAACTGCCCCCAAACTGAACCCTGATTGACTGAATCGGAGAACCCAAATGACCGCCTCCTTGACCGCAACCCTTTCCTTCAGCGACGGCTCGCCGAGCGTTGAATTTCCTGTCCTCAAGGGGACTGTCGGACCCGACGTCGTCGATATCAAGACGATGTACGCAAAGACCGGAAAGTTCACCTACGACCCAGGTTTTATGTCGACTGCGGCTTGTCGCTCGGCAATCACCTACATCGATGGGGACAAGGGCGAGCTGTTGTATCGCGGCTATCCGATTGAGCAGATCGCGACCAATTGTGATTATCTTGAGACATGCTATTTGCTGCTCAACGGGGAGCTGCCCAACGCTGATCAGAAGGCGGCGTTTGTTGACAACGTCACGCACCACACGATGGTGCATGAGCAGATGCAGTTTTTCCTGCGTGGTTTTCGCCGCGATGCGCATCCGATGGCGATCATGACGGGTCTGGTCGGCGCGCTCTCTGCGTTCTACCATGACACGTTGGACATTCACAATCCAGAGCATCGCCACATCGCGGCGATTCGCCTGATTGCAAAAATGCCGACGCTGGTTGCTATGACGCACAAGTATTCTGCGGGTCAACCAATGATTTACCCGAAGAACGATTTGTCGTATTCGGCGAACTTTATGCGCATGATGTTTGCCACCCCGTGCGAAGAGTACAAAGTCAACGACGTGCTGGTTCGCGCTCTGGATCGCATCTTCATTTTGCACGCGGACCACGAGCAAAACGCATCGACTTCGACCGTACGTTTGTGCGGCTCGTCCGGCACCAATCCATACGCCGCGATCGCAGCCGGTGTTGCTTGTCTGTGGGGCCCTGCTCACGGCGGTGCCAACGAGGCCGCGCTATCTATGCTGCTGGACATCCAGAAAAATGGCGGCCTCGCGAAAATCGGTGAGTTCATCACTGCTGTGAAAGACAAAAATTCGCAGGTTCGCCTGATGGGTTTTGGTCATCGCGTTTACAAAAATTACGATCCACGCGCGAAGCTCATGCGTGAGACTTGCTATGAAGTCCTGGGTGAACTTGGGCTTCAAAACGATCCGTTGTTCAAGCTCGCCATGGAGCTTGAGCGCATCGCTTTGTCGGACGACTATTTCGTTTCGCGCAAGCTGTATCCCAACGTCGATTTCTATTCCGGAATCGTGCAGCGCGCACTCGGTATCCCTACCGCGCTGTTTACTGCGAACTTCGCGCTGGCGCGCACCGTTGGCTGGATCGCGCAGTTGAACGAAATGCTGGCTGATCCTGATCAAAAAATTGGTCGCCCACGCCAACTGTTCACCGGTGCCACCAGCCGCGATGTGAAGCCACTGGCTCAGCGCTAATCAGATTCCCTCTCCTTTGCTGGAGCGGAAAAAAAGTAACCGAAGGAGCCCCACTCCATGATGAACGAACTGCAACAAACCTCCACCATTTTCGGTGGCAACATGCCCTACATTGAGGAGCAGTACGAGAACTATCTCGCCGATCCATCCTCGGTCGACCAGAAGTGGCGTGACTACTTCGATGCCATGCGCGCAGGCGCCAAAGACGTCGCTCATCAGCCTGTCATTGACGCTTTCGCAAAGATGGCGAAATCGCGCAAAGCCGCGACCGCAAGCATTGACGCGACGCTCATGGACAAGCAGCTGGGCGTGATGAAGTTGATCCACGCTTATCGCTTTGTCGGTGGCCGCATTGCCGATATTGACCCACTGAAACGGCAGGAAGTGCCCTTCATCAAGGAGCTTGACCACAAGCATTACGGCCTGACCGACAGCGATATGGAGACCGAATTCTCAACGGGTCTCTTGCCGGTGAATGGCCAAAGTCGGGCCAAGCTGCGCGACATTATGGCGACGCTGAAGGAGACTTATTGCCGTACTGTCGCTGTCGAATACATGTACATGGCCAATGAGGACGAGCGCGAATGGCTGCGTCAGCGCATTGAATCGATTCGTCTTCGGCCCTCGTACACTGCGGAACAGAAGCGCCATATCCTGGAGCGTTTGACCGCCGCCGAGGGGCTGGAGCGCTACCTGCACACGAAATACATGGGCCAAAAGCGCTTCTCTGGCGAGGGCGGTGATACGGTCATTCCGTTGCTCGATCACATGCTGCAAAAGGCTGGCGCAGCTGGCGTGCAGGAAACCGTGATCGCGATGGCGCACCGCGGCCGACTGGGTGTGTTGGTAAACACTTTCGGCAAGCTTCCAGCAGATCTGTTTGCTGAATTTGAAGGCAAATACGACACGACGCTCTCGGCGGGTGACGTTAAATATCACAAAGGCTTTTCGAGCGATATCACGACCCCCGGTGGTCCGATGCACATAACGCTCGCGTTCAATCCATCGCATCTGGAAATCGTGAACCCGGTTGTCGTTGGGTCGGTGCGCGCACGGCAACATCGCCGCGGCGACAAGACGGGTAAACAGGTTCTTGGAATCCTTTTGCATGGTGATGCAGCGGTCGCGGGTCAGGGAGTTGTTCAGGAGACGCTCGCGCTGTCGCAAACGCGCCATTACGGAACGGGCGGCACGATGCACGTCGTCATCAACAATCAGATAGGCTTCACCACCAGCGACCCGCGCGATGTGCGCTCGTCTCTGTATTGCACCGACATTGCGAAGATGGCTGAAGTGCCGATTTTCCACGTCAATGCGGATGATCCCGAGGCGTGTTTGCTGGTGACTGAAATAGGGCTCGACTACCGCAATATTTTTCATAAAGACGTGTTCATTGATCTGGTCTGTTTCCGTCGCCTCGGGCACAACGAGCAGGACGAACCGATGGTCACTCAGCCGTTGATGTACAAAAAAATTCATCAGCATCCAGGCACCCGAAAACTTTACGCCGACAAACTTGAAGCCGAAGGCGTCATCAAACCGGGTGAGGGCGATGCGATGGTCACCGCGTTCCGCGACGCGATGGACAAGGGTACACACACCAACAAGACGATTCTTTCGAATTACGTCGCGCCGTACCAGCAGGACTGGGCGAAGTTTGTTGGCCGTACCTGGATTGACGAGGCTGACACCACGGTGCCGCTGAAGACCATCAAGGAGTTGGCCAAGAAGTTAACGACGATGCCTGAGGGATTTGTCCTGCACTCGCGCGTCGAAAAAATGATCGCTGACCGCAAGGCGATGGGCGACGGCAAACTACCGCTCGACTGGGGCATGGCGGAAAATCTGGCGTATGCAACGCTCGTGAACGAAGGCGTTGGCATTCGATTGTCGGGTGAAGATTGCGGTCGCGGCACCTTCTCGCATCGTCATGCCGTGTTTCACGACCAGGATCGCGAAAAGTGGGATAGCGGCAGCTACACCCCATTGCAACACATCAAGCCGAAGCAGGGCGATTTTCAGGTCATCGATTCGATCCTGTCGGAAGAGGCCGTACTCGGTTTCGAGTATGGCTACGCCACCTCGGAGCCGAATCAACTCGTGATCTGGGAGGCGCAGTTCGGCGACTTCACCAACGGCGCACAGGTGGTCATTGATCAGTTCATCAGCTCCGGCGAAGTGAAGTGGGGCCGCGTGTGTGGACTCACGCTGCTGCTGCCTCACGGGTATGAGGGTCAAGGACCTGAGCACTCCTCTGCGCGCCCTGAGCGATTCCTGCAACTCTGTGCTGAGCACAACATGCAGGTGGTTGTTCCGTCAACGCCCGCGCAGGTCTATCACATGCTGCGTCGCCAGATGTTGCGTGACTGGCGCAAGCCGTTGATCGTGATGACTCCGAAATCGTTGCTGCGGCACAAAGAGGCGGTGAGTTCGTTGCAAGAACTCGCCGAGGGAACGTTCCAGACTGTCATCGGCGAGATCGACAAGATAGTCGCCAAGAACGTCAAGCGCGTCATCGCATGTTCGGGCAAGGTGTACTACGAATTGCTGGCGCATCGTCGAGACCAGGATATCAAGGACGTTGCCATCATCCGGCTTGAGCAGCAGTACCCGTTCCCGCACGATGACTTCAAGGCGCAGCTCAAAAAATTCCCGAATGCGCACGAAATCGTGTGGTGTCAGGAAGAGCCGCAGAATCAGGGTGCGTGGTATCGCCTGATGGCCTATTTCCGCGCAGACGTGAAGCCGGAGCAAGTGCTGCTCTACGCGGGCCGCGCAGTCAGCGCGTCTCCGGCAGTCGGATATTTGTCGAAGCACAATGCGCAGCAGAAGGAGCTTGTGGAAAGCGCCTTCAGCTCGAAGTTGGGCACCGGTCAGATGATGACCAATCTCTAGCCAATGTCACGTTGAGCGATGGCGCAACATCAGGCGGCAAACGCCGTCGCTCAATGATTTCTATATTTTTTGCAACCTGATCCTTCGCTACGCTCAGGATGACCAAGAGCGGATTGGAATTTACTATGTTGATCGAAATAAAAGTCCCGCAACTCGCTGAAGGCACCCCCGAGGGTACGCTCGCTGCATGGCACGCGAAAGTGGGCGACGCCATTAAGCGCGACCAGAATCTTTGCGACATCGAGACCGATAAAGTGGTGCTCGAAACGCCCGCGCAAGGCGACGGTGTGCTGGTTGAAATCAAGGTGCAATCGGGTGCAACAGTGACTTCCGGCGTTGTTCTTGGTGTCATTGATACTGAAGCCAAAGCTGGCGCGGCGGCACCTGCTGCCGGTGTAGCGAGCACGGCACCAGCTGTTGCCGCTGCGCCTGCGTCTTCGCCTTCGTCTGACGCACCTGGTGCTTTGCCGGCGGCGAAAAAGATGATGGCCGATCAGGGAATCGACGCCGCCAGCGTGCAGGGCACGGGGCGCGGCGATCGCATTACTAAAGGCGACGTGATTGCTGCGGTCGACGCCAAGGCCGCTCCCGCATCGGCTGCAGCACCCGTCGCCTCCGCCGCCGCGAAGCCAGCACCCGTCTCTGCGCCACTCGTCAACGTTCCGCTGGGCAATCGCCCGGAGCAGCGTGTCGCCATGACGCGCCTGCGTATGCGGGTCGCCGAGCGCCTTGTACAGAGCCAATCGACTGCCGCCATTTTGACCACGTTCAACGAGGTCAACATGAAGCCGATTATCGATCTGCGCACGACGTACAAAGACAAGTTCGAAAAGGTTCATGGCGTCAAGCTTGGTTTTATGAGCTTCTTCGTCAAAGCCGCCGTGCATGCACTCAAGATGTATCCGGTGGTGAACGCCTCAATTGATGGCACTGACATCGTGTATCACGGCTATTACGACATCGGCATCGCTGTTGGCTCGCCACGCGGCCTCGTCGTACCGATCCTCCGCGACTGCGATCAGATGAGTATTGCGGATATCGAAAAGCAGATTGCTGATTACGGCAAGCGCGCTGGTGAAGGCAAGCTCGGTATCGAAGAATTGACCGGCGGCACGTTCACCATTTCGAACGGTGGCACCTTCGGTTCCATGCTGTCAACGCCGATCATCAACCCGCCACAGAGCGCGATTCTTGGCGTACATGCTACGAAAGATCGCGCTGTGGTTGAAGGCGGTCAGATCGTGATTCGCCCGATGAATTACCTCGCCATGAGCTACGACCATCGCATCATTGATGGACGTGAAGCCGTGTTGGCGCTGGTGGCGATGAAAGAGGCGCTGGAAGATCCTGCGCGATTGTTGCTGGATCTCTGATGTTCAAAGATACGCCCACATCCGTTCGCATGTGGCAGGTATTGTTCGCGATCATTGCGGTGTCGAACGCGCCGGCTTTGTTCGACGGAATCAGTCCACCACTGCCTGCGTGGCTCGGAGTGGGCGGTTTCGCGCTGTTTTGCATCTCCTATCAGTTCCGTCATCAGCGGATTTCTCTCGCCGAGGCAGGCACCAAGATGTCGACCGTCGAGCAAATTACGTTTGGGCTGGGAATCGCTGCGCTTCTGGCGCGTGTGGCGCTTCGGTACAACACGTAGTACGCCGGTAACGTGGGGACCCCGTACCCACCACGACAATGGATAGACAGATCTGTGGGCACGGGTGCCCACCCCACGAAAGAAGCGTATGGATCAATTTGACGTTGTAGTAATTGGTGGTGGCCCCGGCGGCTACGTGGCGGCGATTCGGGCCGCTCAATTGGGCTTCAAGACGGCTTGCATCGACGACTGGAAGAATGCGGCTGGTAAGCCTGCGCCCGGTGGTACGTGTACCAACGTGGGTTGTATTCCATCAAAGGCATTGCTCCAATCGTCGGAGCATTTCGATCATGCGCAACACCACTTTGCGGAGCACGGCATCACGGCGTCTGACGTGAAAATGGACGTGGCGAAGATGCTTTCGCGCAAAGACACGGTCGTCAAGCAGAACAACGACGGTATCCTCTATCTGTTCAAGAAAAACAAGGTCACGTTCTTTCACGGACGCGGCTCGTTTGCGGGTGCAGCGAAGGACGGCGTGTATCAGATCGATGTCACGGAGCCCGCGAAGACTTCGATGCATGGCAAGCACATCATCATCGCCACCGGCTCGAATGCGCGTGCGTTGCCCGGTGCGGCGTTTGACGAAAAACTCATCCTTTCGAATGACGGTGCGCTGCGTATCGGCGAAACGCCTAAGGCACTTGGCGTGATCGGCGCGGGCGTGATTGGCCTTGAGATGGGCTCGGTCTGGCGTCGCCTGGGTTCTGACGTGACGGTACTCGAAGGTCTACCGACGTTCCTCGGCGCGGTGGACGAACAGGTCGCGAAAGAAGCGATGAAGCTCTTCACCAAGCAGGGTTTGAAGATTAGTCTCGGCGTCAAAGTCGGCGCAATCAAACCGGGCGAAAACAATGTCACGGTGGAATACACCAACGCTGACGGCAAGACCGAAAACGTGACGTTTGACCGCCTCATTGTCTCCATTGGTCGCGTACCGAACACGAACGGTTTGAACGCTGACCCGGCGGGCGTGAAACTCGACGAACGCGGCTTCATCACTGTAGATGGCGATTGCAAAACCACCGCGCCGAACGTTTGGGCGGTGGGTGACGTCGTGCGCGGTCCGATGCTCGCGCACAAGGCTGAAGAAGAGGGGGTTGCCGTCGCGGAACGCCTTGCGGGACAACATCCGCACATCGATTTCAACTGCATTCCGTGGGTGATTTACACCTCCCCCGAAATCGCCTGGGTCGGTCAGACCGAACAGCAATTGAAGGCCGCAGGCGTGGCCTTCAAAGCGGGAAGCTTCCCGTTCATGGCGAATGGTCGTGCGCGCGCGCTGGGCAACACCGACGGCTTCGTCAAAATTCTCGCTGATGCCAAGAGCGACAAAGTGCTTGGCATGCACGTTATTGGCGCAATGGCCTCGGAGCTCATTGCTGAAGGCGTGATGGCAATGGAATTCGGAGCATCGTCGGAAGACATCGCCCGCATTTGCCACGCTCATCCAACGCTGTCCGAGGCGACCAAAGAGGCGGCGTTGGCTGTCGACAAACGCACGTTGAACATGTGATTCGGTCCGCTCTCCCGCAAAGTGCGAGAGAAGACTTAGATGAAATGCAAGCGAGCCTTGAAAAACTAACCGCAGAGCGCGGCATCACGCTTGATGACGCGCAGAAGCGGGCTGCGGCTCGCTTGGCACAGCTCAACGACGAATTGACCGCATTCCGGAACAAGCGCGCGTCACTTCTCGGGCGTGTTTTCGCGCGCCCCGATGTGCCGAAGGGCGTTTACCTGTACGGCGGCGTAGGGCGCGGCAAGAGTTTTTTGATGGATGCGTTCTACGGGGCATCCAAAATTCGTCGAAAGACGCGTGTCCACTTTCACGCCTTCATGCGAAGCGTGCACGCAGACCTGCGTTCGCTAAAGCATGAGGCCGATCCGCTCGTTGCTGTGGCGGAGCATTTGGCCGACAAGTATCGTTTGATTTGCTTCGATGAATTTCACGTGAGCGACATTGCAGATGCGATGATTCTGGGGCGGCTTCTGTCGAACTGTTTCGATCATGGCATCGTGTTCGTGATGACGTCGAACTACGCGCCCGATCAGCTCTACCCCGAGGGGTTGCAGCGACAAAATTTTGTGCCGACGATCACGCTCATCGAGGAGAGCATGGACGTGGTGGAGGTCGACAGTGGCGTTGATTACCGCCGTCGTACCCTGGAGCAGGATAGTGTTTATCACACGCCGCTATCTGCAGATACCGACATCAAATTGGCGGCAACGTTTGCACGCTTGGCGACGGGTAAAACCTCCCAAGAGCAGTCGATCACGCTTTTGGGGCGCGAAATCGCGCTTCGAAAACGCGCCGATGGTGTGATCTGGTTCGACTTTGCTGCGTTATGCGAAACCCCGCGCTCACAGAACGATTACCTCGAACTGGCCGAAGCAAATCACACGTTGATTTTGTCCAACGTTCCCGCGCTGGGCAACAAGGACAGCAACGTGATCCGGCGATTTACACTGCTTGTTGACGTGCTCTACGACCATCGCGTCAAGCTCATCATGAGCGCCGCTGCAGCCCTGGCCGACATATCAAAAGTCGATGAGTCGGTCAAAGACAGCGACACCCGGCGCGTGCTGACGGAATTTTCGCGTACGACGTCGAGACTGACCGAAATGCAAAGTGCCGAGTACATGAGCGAAGCGCACCTGCCGTCGCTAATACGCTGAAGCGCCTATCAGCTTTTGGCTGAAATGACCCCTGCACTGGGGCCAGATCGCTAAAAGTTACCTAGTCGATAACTTGCAATTTACACGTTTAGCCCTCAATCCGGCGTGCTTTCGCAGAAAAGCTGTTCGCGCCAATCAGTCGAGAAGAGCCACGGTAATCCAGTAAGAAATCAACCCGACCACGATGGACAGGAGGCCGAGCATTCGCAGCTGACCGTCGTTGAACTGGGAAACCTTCAACATGGTTTCACGCCAGACTTTTGGCGCGATGAACGGAAGCAGGCCCTCAATGACAAGCACAAGGCACAGTGCGGCGAAGATTTCCAAGTCAGGCCATGCCAACGTTCAGCGACGAGGGCGCTACTTGCCTTTGCCGCTGTTTTTCAGGAACTTGAAGAAATCTGCGCTGGGGTCGAGGACCATCACGTCGGATTTGTTCTTGAACGTCCCTTTGTACGCCTCAAGGCTGCGGTAAAACGAATAGAACTCCGCGTTTTGACCATAGGCCGCGCTGTAAATTGCCGCCGCTTTTGCGTCGCCGGAACCCTGCATTTCCTGCGCTTTTTTGTACGCCTCAGCGAGGATCACCTGAGCCTGCTTGTCGGCATCGGCCTTGATCCGTTCGCCCTCCGCCGCACCCGTCGAGCGCAACTCGGCGGCGACGCGTTGACGCTCGGAGCGCATACGATCAAATACACGGGTCGAAACCGAGTCATCAAAGTCAACACGCTTAAGTCGAACGTCGATGATCGACACGCCAATTTTCTTGGCATCAATCTCGGCCGATTTACGGACTTCGGACATGAATTTTTCGCGATCGCCGGAGATAACTTCCTGCAGCGAGCGCCGACCAAATTCTTCGCGCAACAACGAGGTCACGGTTTGGCCTATGCGGCGTTCGGCCTGCTTCTCATCGCCCCCGACGGCGCGATAGAACTCGCGAGCGTCAGAAATTTGCCACTTCACGAAGGAATCGACCTGCACCGGTTGATTGCCGTTGGTGTTGAAGCGCTCGGGCTCGGCAGTGTCGAGCGTGAGGATCTGCTTGCTGTATTTACTGACCGATTGAATGAACGGGAATTTGAAATTCAGACCCGGTTGATCCTTGATCGCGACGACTTCGCCCAGCTGACGAACCATCGCGAATTCGCGCTCGTCCACCGAGAAGAGCGTTTGCGAAAACGCAAACAGTGCAACTAGAAAAGCAGTGAGGATGGGAGCAATTTTGTTCATGTGTTTCTGCTCCTGGTTATCGTGCTTCGCGACCGCTACGCGCGGTGTCGCGCGACGGGCTTCGGTTGGTCGGAGATTCGACGGCGGCGGCCGGATCAGGCAACGGCGGACGCGTAGCCTCTGGCAGGGCGGCCGGCGCCGATGCGGCGGAACGCGTACTGTCCATCAATTTGTCGAGCGGCAGATAAAGGAGACTTTGCCCCTGCTTCTGATCAACCAGAATCTTGCTCGTGTTTCCGAGTACCGACTGCATCATGTCGATGTACAAACGCTCACGTGTAACAGCAGGCGCTTTGTTGTACTCGCCGACGACCGAGGTGAAGCGGGAGGCGTCACCTTGTGCGCGCGTAAGTACGCTTTGTTCGTATCCGGACGCTTCCTCAAGCAGTCGTGATGAGCGCCCCCGCGCTTCTGGAATCACTCGGTTGGCGTAAGCCTGCCCTTCATTGACCTGACGATCACGATCCTGCTGCGCCTTCACGACGTCCTGAAAGGCTTCGTTGACAGCTTCCGGCGCGGCGACCGCTTGTAGATTCAGCTTGCTGATAGTGATGCCGGTGCCGTAGCGATCCAGCAGTTGCTGCATGAGCTTTTGTGTCGCTCCGGAGAATTCTTCGCGACCCTGGTTGAGCAGGAAGTCCATCTTGCGCTTGCCAACGACCTCGCGCATGGCGGTCTCGGCGGCCTGCACGACAGCCTGATCGGGATTGCGATGGTTAAAGAGGAAGGCCTTGGCGTCAGACAGCGTGTACTGCACGGCGAATGCGATGTCGATGATGTTCAAGTCTTCCGTCAACATCTGAGCCTGTTTCGCGTCGCGATTTTTGCTCGAACCCCTGAAGCCGATTTCGACCGAACGTACCTGGTTCAAATTGATGATGGTGCGCGACTCAACGGGCCACGGGAAGTGCCAACGCGGGCCTGCTTCGGTGGTTTCGACGTATTTGCCGAAACGCTGCACGATGCCGCGTTTGCCCTCATCAACGATGTAGAAGCCAGTTGCCAGCCACAGGAGTACGCCAATAATGGCCGCAATGATCAGGCCACCCGCCGCAAATTTTGGGCTGATGGAAGGAAAGCTCGGGCCTCCACCGCCTAAACCGCCGGACGGGCGTTTGCCGCCCTTTTTGCCGCCAAAAATCTCGCCGACGCGATCATTGACCTTCTTCATCAGTTCGTCCAAGTCGGGCGGGCCACCGGAGCCGCTATTGCGACCGCCATTGCCACCTGAAGAAGGTGGAGGCGGCGGTGGTGGCGCTGCCGGCGGCGGACTGGCGGGCTTCTCGCCATCGCTCTTGCCAGCGTCGGCGCCGGGCTTGCGGCCCCATTGCGGATCGTTGAGTGAGAGCTTGATTCGATCCCAGAGCGCAAAGAGGGAATTGCTGGAGTGGGTTTTCATTCTTATGAGGGTTTATTGTGCCGCAGCGGCTTCATGTTGGCTGGCATCAGCGCCCGCCGTGTAATCGGTATTTTGGCGCGGAAAGCGGGCTTGCAAGACCGCCCGCAATTCTGGAATACCCGCGCCGGTTTTCGAGGAGACAAAAACGCGACGCGCCTGACCAATGTCATCGGTTTCGATGCGGCCAGCGTCTCCGCCCAACCCAAGCAGATCGCACTTGTTTACGATGATCAGTTGTGGAATTTCGGCAGCACCAATTTCCTCAAGCACGGCATTGACTGCTTGAATCTGCTGATCGCGTTGGTCGCTGGCACCGTCGACCACATGTAGCAGAAGGTCGGCCTCCACCGCCTCAAGCAGGGTGGCTTTGAATGCGTCCACCAGCTCGTGCGGCAAATCGCGCACGAAACCGACTGTGTCCGAGACGACCAGCGGCTGTGCGTCGGCGACGTAGAGTTTGCGAACCGTTGTATCGAGCGTTGCAAACAATTGATCAGCCGCGTAAGTGCCCGCAGCGGTCAGTCGATTAAACAGTGTGCTTTTGCCTGCGTTGGTGTAGCCCACAATGGCAATGGAGATCGTGCGTGAGCGCTCGCGTCGTCGACGTTGCGTCTGCCGCTGCTTGTCGACCTTCTCAAGGCGTTCTTTCAACGCGCGGATTTTGACCGTGATGAGGCTGCGATCGATTTCGAGTTGTTTCTCGCCAGGGCCACGCATACCGATACCGCCGCGCTGGCGCTCCAGGTGCGACCAGCCACGAACGAGGCGCGTCGACAGGTGTTCAAGCTGCGCCAACTCAACAGCCAGCTTGCCCTCGGCGCTGCGAGCGCGCATAGCGAAGATGTCGAGAATCAGCGAGCGCCGGTCAATGACCCGGCAAGACAGCGCTTTTTCCAGGTTGCGCTCCTGAGCGCCCGAAAGCGTGTGGTTGAAGATAACCAGCTCTGCCGACTGCGCAACGCAGGCGGCACCGATTTCTTCAACTTTGCCTTTTCCGGCGTAGAGCGCGGGATCTGGGCGATCACGGCGGCCGGTGATGACATCTGCAGTGTCAGCGCCCGCACTTGAAGCGAGCGATTTCAACTCCTCGATGTCGTCAGTCATCGGCGCCTTGCCAAAAGCAAGTTGCACGAGGACGGCCCGATCATTTCCGGCGTGACGGTCAAACACGGGGCGTACTCACCGCGCTGAAATAACGACGCGTGAGGCCGCTATTCAGGAGCTTCGTCTCCGTGCGGAATGTTCACTGCGCGTGCGGGAACGATCGTGGAAATCGCGTGTTTGTAGACCATTTGCGTGACGGTATTTTTGAGGAGGACGACGTATTGGTCGAAAGACTCGACCTGCCCCTGCAACTTGATGCCGTTGACAAGGTAGATGGAGACCTGAACGTGCTCTTTGCGCAGTGTGTTCAGGAACGGGTCTTGTAGGGATTGCCCTTTGTTGCTCATTTCTTATTCTCCGAAATTCTTGTTGGATGGTGCTGCAAGTGAAAAGACGCCAACTGAGCCCCCGGTGGGCGTTTGCTAAATCGCCTGACGGTGAGATGGTGACGGAGGCAGGAAGTTCAAGCCGACCGAGCGCCGAGATTGCTAGCGCCTGCGACGACCCGATTTGTCATCCTCCGCATACGGATTATGCCCCGTACGCAGCTCAAGTCGCACCGGGGTTCCCTTGAGTTCGAAGTAATCAAGAAAGAATCGCTCCAGATAGCGGGTGTACATGTCCGACAATTTGTTCAACGATGTGCCGTGGATCACCACAACTGGCGGGTTGCTCCCACCCTGATGGGCGTAGCGCAGCTTTGGGCGGATGGTGCCAGCGCGGGGCGGTTGCTGTTTGACCATGGCCTCTTGCAGGGCGCGCGTCAGCTTGGGGGTTGGCAGCTTCTTGAAAGCGGCGGCGTGGGCGCGGTTGGCTGTGGCCATGATCTTGTCGAGGCCCTGTTTGGCGGTGGCAGAGGTGGTGACTGTCTCGGCATAATCGACGAAATAGAGCTTTCGTGTGACATCATCATTGATGATTTTACGAGCGTCTGCGTCTGCGGCGTCCCATTTGTTGATGCAAATGACGAGCGCGCGGCCCGCATCCTGAATGAAGGAGGCGAGCTGGACGTCATGGTCGCTGATGCCCGCAGTGGCGTCCACCACAAAAATAACGACGTTGGCGTCTTCGATCGCTTGCAACGTCTTGATCACCGAGAATTTCTCAATGGCTTCGGTGGTTTTGCCGCGCTTTCTGATGCCCGCCGTATCGATCAGCGTGTAGTCACGCTTTTTGTAGGTGAAATCGAGATAGATCGAATCACGGGTGGTACCCGGCTGATCAAACGCGATTACGCGCTCTTCTCCCAGCAGGGCGTTGACTAGCGTGCTCTTGCCGACGTTCGGGTGACCAACGACCGCAATTTTGGTGCGTGGTGGCGGCTCGGGCTGGAACTCGGGTTCAGCGCCTTCCTCACCTTCCGCAAGTTCGCTCGCGGGTTGCTTTTCGATCGCCACAATTTCTGGCTCAGGCGCAACTGGAGCCTGCTCCTCAAGCACCATTTCAATCAAAGCACCAACGCGATCACCCTGCGTCGCGGAGATTGCGTACGGATCGCCGATACCCAACTCGTAGAACTCTGCCGTAACTCGCGCGTCGTTCATGCCCTCAGTCTTGTTGACCGCGAGATAAATTGAGCGACCTCGCTTGCGCAGCAAATCCGCGATTCGCGCGTCCTGCGGAGTCACGCCGGCGCGACCATCCACCAGAAAGATCACGACGTCGGCCTCGTCCAGCGCCTGCAGCGTCTGCCGCGCCATTTCCTTGAGAATGCCTTCCTTGGCGACGGGCTCAAAGCCGCCGGTGTCGATCACGACGAATTTGCGGTCGCCCATGTGACCCTGGCCGTACTGTCGGTCACGCGTGAGGCCGGGGAAGTCCGCGACCAGCGCGTTACGGGAACGCGTCAGCCGGTTGAAGAGGGTGCTCTTTCCGACATTGGGGCGTCCGACGAGAGCGATGGTGGGGAGCATTTTCTGGGGCCTGTCGCTGTCGGAAATAGGGGAGCGGATTTGCCGGACGTCAGTGTTGACGTTGGCGTGGCAATACGCGCAACTAGCGCGCAGTTATTGAGGCAAGCTGCCCGCTCCTGGTTTGAATCAATGCGCTATCGCCACTGGCAACCATGCCGACATCGGAAATGAAAGCGTCTCCGAGTCCACGCCCGACGATCTTTCCGGTTGCCCGCTCAATTAAATGAACGGCACCTTCGGAGTCCTGCACCGCCAGATTGTCTCCGAGCAGTGCGGTTCCGGTGGCACGTCGACCCGCGAGCACGTCCTGTTTCCATACGGTTCCACCTGTCGTTTTGTCGAACGCGTAGGCAACGCCTTTTTCGTCGATGATGTAGACGTATTTGTTGTCGAGCAGCGCGCCGGTCAGCGAGCTTGCGTCACGCGACCAGAGGAGTGATCCGCGTACGACATCAAAGCAGGCGACGCGGCCCTGAAACGCTGCTGCGCAGATTCGTTCGCCATCAACGGATGGACGACCCACGACATCAACCAGACGCTCAAGCTCGGAGGCACCTTTGGGCGTCGCCACGGTTGCTTCCCAACCGATGGATCCATTCGCCGTGTCGATTGCCAGCAATTTGCCCTGAGCTGTGCCCACAAACACAGCGCCGCGCACGATCACTGGAATTGCGCTGGAGCGCACCGTCAGCGACGGTAATACGCGCTGGATGGTCCATTTCCGCGTGCCGGATTTTGGGTCGAGTGCTACCACCGACCCGTCGCCGCCGAGCACGATGACTGCCGCGTCGGAAATCGCGGCCGGCGCAATGACTTCGCTGGAGACTCTCGACGTCCACAGAACAGCGCCGTTCAAGTCGAGCGCGATGACTTCGGCTTTGTTGGTGCCGACAACGATAATGTTGGCCGATGCCGCCACGCCACCAGAGACGTCGCCTTTGCCCGCCGGGATCTGAAAACGCCCGACCGACGCACCGGATTTTTCATCCAGAACAACAATCGCGCCGCTCGGATGCCCGGCAAATACCTTGCCATTGGAGACGGCTGGAATCAGGCTGCTCGTCTGTTTGCCGCCGAGCGCGCTTTGCCATTGAGCCGACACGTTCGCGTTGCCCGTTACTGGCGGCAGCGGCAGGATTTTCTTGTCACTGCTACTAAACCATGAAAATGAGCTGCACGCAGTCAGTGACAGCGTTAGCGCGACGAGGCTGCCGCGTTGTACCCATAGCTTTGCCGTTGACTTCACTTCGTCGCTCCCGCTGTCGCCGATACCGCGTCAAGTTTGAGTTGCGTGTATTGCTTCTGTGAGCCTCTGGAATCAAGCTTCGGCAGCGCTGCCTCGTAGGCTGTCTTTGCGTCGGCCGCCTTGCCTTGCAGGTTGTAGATATCGCCCTTCATGTCGAGGAATAGTCCGGCAAACGCCTCGCTGGTTTTCCCGTCGAGTGCAGCCAGTGCGGCGTCGTATTGCTTCTGATCGAGCAGCACGGCGGCGAGGCGAAGTCGCGCAATACCTTTGAGCTCGTCTTCTTTGCTGTTGGCGACAACCCATTCGAGTTGCGTCTTCGCTGTAGGCAGGTCACCCGCGTCAAACGCCGACTTTGCCGCCAGTAGCGCACCGCGTGGCGCGTATCCCGTACCGGCGAATTTTTCCGTCAACTGCGCGCTGGCGTCTTTCACTTTGGCTGCGTCGTTCTTGGCAGCGGCATCAGACAGCGCGAAATACAGCGTGCTTGCCTCAGCGGACTGTTTGCCGGTGTACCACTTCCAGCCCTGGTTTGCGGCAACGAGAAGTGCGACGACTGTGATTGCACCGGTGACGTAGTTGCCGTAGCGAGACCACCACGCCCGCAGGTCGCCTAATTTTTCTTGTTCGTCGAGATCGTAAGCAGCCATAATGAAATTCTGAATTCTGGAATCGGATGTCTGGAATGGGGCGGTCAGGAGCGCAAATGCGCCGCAACAGCCGAACTTGTAATTATCGCCTGTTCGCCTTGAATCGGCGCGCCGTTGCCGTCACGCAGCGGTTTTACGGCCACCGTGCCTGCAGCAACCTCGTTGTCACCGATGATGAGGGCGTAGCGCGAGCCGCTGGCATCGGCCTTTTTCATCTGGCTTTTGAAGCTGCCGCCGCCGCCATGCTGAGTAACCGCAAGACCGGCATCTCGCAGTGTTTCCGAAAGTTTGCTCGCGGCTTTTTGCGCACCGTCGCCCGCGTGAACGATGTACGCGTCGAGTCCGCTGGCTTTCGGGTCATCGGGGAGCATCATCAGCACGCGTTCGATGCCCATGCCGAACCCAATGGCCGGCGTGGGTTTGCCACCCAATTGTTCGAACAGCCCATCGTAACGCCCACCGCCGCAAACGGTCAGCGGTGCACCGAAGCGCTCGGTGACAAATTCAAACGCGGTGCGGTTGTAATAATCCATGCCGCGCACGATGCGTGAATTGACGACGAAGGAAACGCCGGCATCGGTCAGCAATTGCTGCAATCCGTCGAAATGGGCTCGCGATTCGCCCGCCAGCGAATCGAGCAGATTCGGCGCCGTTTTGTTCACTTCGATCACGCTAGCGACTTTGCTGTCGAGCACACGCATTGGGTTCGTGTGCAGGCGTCGTTTCGCCTCGTCGTCGAGCGCTTCGAGGTTCGCTTCGTAGTGGGCGATGAGCTTGGCGCGATAGACGGCGCGCTCGTCAACATTGCCGAGCGTGTTAATTTCCAGCCGCACGTCCGGAATACCCAGCTCGCGCCACAGCCGTGCCGTCATGATCATGATTTCAGCGTCAACATCCGGACCGTCGAAGCCGAAACATTCGACGTCAAACTGGCTGAATTGACGATAGCGGCCTTTCTGCGGACGCTCGTGCCGGAACATCGGGCCCATACAGTAAACGCGCACCGGGCCGTTGTAGACGAGATTCGACTCAATCGCCGCGCGCACCAGGCCCGCGGTCAACTCGGGACGCAGCGTCAGTTTTTCGCCGTTTAGCCTGTCCTCAAAGGAATACATCTCTTTTTCGACAATATCGGTAAC
>JAYWHV010000019.1:0-5872 GCA_043777615.1 Burkholderiales bacterium
ACTCGCTAGTACCTGAAACTAGTGCGTCTACCAATTCCGCCACCCGGGCATTTCAAGTTATCCGAGATTATAGATTGACCACGAAAAAGTCTGCCAAAACAGGCACAGCCACCGCAAAAAAAACTAAAAGCGCAGAAGTCGCTACGGCAAAAACGCCGTCCAGCAAGGCTCGCAGCCCTGCTCCGATAAAAACACCTGTCGTCCCGCCAAAGTCGGTCAAACGCCCTGCGACGAAGGCAGCCTCGCCAAAAGCGGCGAAACCAGCCGTTGCACCCGTCGCGAAGGCCGCAAGAAAGCCGGACGCGACTGTCGCAAAACCTGTCATAAAGGCAACGACGTCGAAGTCGAAAGCGCGAGACGTTGCGGCCCCACCCGCGCAGCCGAAGGCACGGAGCGTTGCCACCGCATCGAAACGAACCGGCTCGACTGATTCCGCGAAAAGCAGCAGGGCCACCGGCAAAAAGGCCGCCAGACCATCCCTTATTGCAGCAAATCACGAGGCTGACGCCGCGCCAGCGGCGCGAGTTGCCGGCGGCGTGCCCCAAGCCGCGCCACGCCCTTCGACCATACCCGTCGTCCCTGCCAACGCCATCGTCGGCACCGTGATCGGCCATGCCGACGGTTTCGGCTTCGTCAAGCTCGACCAGGGCGGCGAAGACGTTTATTTGTCGGAAGATACGATGCGCGCCGTCCTGCATGGCGACCGCGTTGCCGTTCAGGCGACTGGGTTCAACCGCGACGGCAAGGTCAACGGCGAGATTGTTTCCGTGCTGCAGCGGGCGAATCACCGCGTCGTCGGCAAATTGCGAAGCAAGGAAGGGCAGTGGTTTGTGGTCGCCTCCGAGCGGCGTATCAATCAGGACATCCTCATTCCGCGCGACAAACTGGGTAAGGCGACGTTGAACCAGATCGTCGTCGCTGAAATTACGTCGCAGCCCACGCCGTATGACGAAGCGACCGGAACCATCGTGGAAGTGGTCGGCGACGAAGATTCAAGCGACATTGAACTCGAAATCGCGATTCGCAAACACAATCTGCCACACATTTTTTCGCCCGCAACACTCGCAGAAGCGGCGTCCTACGGCGAAGTCGTGACGGCCGCCGACCGCAAGGGGCGCATCGATCTGCGTGACATGGCGCTGGTCACGATTGACGGCGAAACAGCCAAGGATTTTGACGACGCCGTGTACGCTGAAAAAGCGGGCAAAGGTTATCGACTTCTGGTCGCCATCGCCGACGTTTCGCATTACGTGAAACTCAAAACCGCGCTCGACACCGATGCACGGGAACGCACCACGAGCGTGTATTTCCCGCGCCGCGTGATCCCGATGTTGCCTGAAGCGTTGTCGAACGAGTTGTGCTCGCTGCGCCCCAACGTCGATCGCCTTTGCATGGTGTGCGACATGGCGGTAAGCGCAGGCGGCCACATCACGGGCTTTGAGTTTTACGCAGCCGTGATGAACTCGAAAGCGCGACTGACCTACACCGAGGTCGCAGCGCAATTACCGGCGCTCGAAACCGCTAAACCGAAGGCCGGCTCGATTGACGCCTCACTCAAGACGTTGCACACGCTCTACAAGCTATTCCGAGACGCCCGAGAGTTGCGTGGCGCGCTGGATTTCGAGGGTCAGGAAGCAAGCTTCACATTCAACGACGACGGCAGTGTGGCGAACATCAAGCCGGCTGTCCGGAACGAAGCGCACAAACTCATCGAAGAAATGATGCTCGCCGCGAACGTGTGCACGGCGCAGTTTCTCGCCAAGGCAAAGCAGCCCCTGCTCTATCGTGTTCACGATATTCCGCTGCCTGAGAAACTCGCTGCATTACGCGAGACGCTGTCGTTGCGCGGGCTCACGCTCGGTGGCGGAGAGCGTCCCCAACCTCAGGATTACGCCACACTCATTGAGCAGACGCGTGATCGCATCGACGCGCCCGCGCTGCATACCGTGTTGCTGCGCTCGCTGCCACAGGCGATTTACACACCGGACAACGGCGGACACTTTGGCCTCGCTTACGAGCATTACGCGCATTTCACCTCGCCGATTCGCCGCTACCCGGATCTGCTGGTGCATCGCGGCATCAAGGCCGTTCTCGCGGGCAAGAAATACTCGACCGAGGACTGGAAGCGCCTTGGCGAAACATGCAGCGCCAATGAACGGCGAGCGGACATCGCGTCACGCGAGGTGACGCAGTTCCTCAAAGCGAAATATCTTGAGGCGCACATCGGTGAGGAGTTCAACGGAACGATCTCGGGCGTCATCGCGTTTGGCGTGTTCGTCACGCTCGACGAGACGTTTGCCGACGGGCTCATTCACGCGACGAGCTTGCCGCGCGACTACTACCAGCTGGGCAATGACAAAGTGACACTGGTCGGTCAACGAAGCGGGTTCAAGCTCTCGCTCGGCGAGCGCGTCCGCGTGAAAATCGCATCCGTTAACGCCGACACCGCGAAGGTCGATTTCCAGTATGTGGGGCGTGCGGAGAACGCGAAGTAATGCCACGCACTTGCTGCGCCTTTTGATGATCGATGACGCAGCAAGTGCCACTACTCACGATTCTTCGTCTTGAAAGCTTCAACAGGGCGGTCTACGCAAGTCACAACCTATGACGACACTTTCACAGCTTTTGAACAGGCACCGCTCGATCCGTGCCTTTCGTCCTGATCCAATCGACGCCGGGCTGATCAATTCAGTCTGCGCGGACGCGATCGCCGGTGGCTCTTCGTCCGGGAATCTGAACAGCGTGTCGATCGTCGTGACCCAGGATACGGCGCGAAAAGAGCGTCTGTACGAATTGCACTTCAAGCAGGACATGGTGCGACAGGCACCGCTGGTCATGACGTTTTGCGCGGACTGGTTTCGCACCCGCCAATGGCTCGCCAGTCGCGGCGCGCGAGACAATTTCAACAACCTGCTGGGCTATCACGTGGCCGCGTTTGATGCGATGATCGTCGCACAAAACGTGTGTCTTGGCTTTGAGGCACATGGCCTTGGCATTTGCTACATGGGCACGACGCTGCATTCCATGGGCGAAATCGCAGATTTTCTTGAGCTGCCCGAAACCTGTGTGCCAGTGACCACGATTGTTGTGGGCATTCCGGCCGAAGATCCACCCAAGCGGGATCGTCTGCCGCTCGATGCTTTTATTCACTATGAGACCTACTCGGAGCCGGGCGCGACGGAACTTGACGCGATCTATCGTGACCGGGAAGTAAAGGGCTGGGATCGCTACATGAGCATCCCGCACCTGAAGGCGCTAGTTGAAGAGCACGGCATCAAGAACCTCGCCGAGTTTTATACAAGCAAGGTGAAATACGATCCGGACGTGTTCGCCGTCGACTCGGAGAAACTGCGCGCTGTGCTGGAGCGCAAACGGTTGATGCCGTAAACCAAGCGAGGAATACGCCGCGCCGACCGCGCGGCGTTTTTTGCGACGACTCGTTTCAGCCGATTTTTTTAAGCCCAGTGCGAAAGCGTTGCGCGTTTTCGATGTAGTGGTGCGCTGCGCCATGTACCGAGGCGATTGCTGCGGGTGACATCTCGCGCTTGGCGACTGCGGGACTGCCGACGATCAGCATGCCGTCCGGAAACTCTTTGCCTTCGGTGACCAGCGCGCCCGCCCCCACGAGACAATTTTTTCCGATCTTTGCGCCGTTCAGAATCACGGCGCCAATGCCAATAAGGGAGCCGTCGCCGACGGTGCAGCCGTGCAGCATGGCTTTGTGCCCAATGGTCACGTTCTCTCCCAAAGTGAGCGGTTTACCGGGATCAGAATGGAGCACTGCGGATTCCTGAATGTTGGTTCCCGCGCCAATGGTCATCGGCTCGTTATCAGCGCGAATGATCACGCCGAACCACACGCTGGTGTTCGCACCGAAATGCACGTTGCCGACGACTTCAGCGGAGTCTGCGACCCACGTTGATTCGGTCACAACGGGCGCAATGCCGTCCAGCTCGTAAATAGCCATGAGTCGTCCTTTTCTTCTGCTTTCGGATAACAATCATTATGCGGGAACCGAATCGGGAACCGAATCGGGAACCGCCAGCGCGACCGCGCGGCGGCCATCACCGACGCAGACCAGACATGTTCAATGGGGTTTGATAAAGTCCGCGCGAAGTAGCCGTCGCCAGGCCGTGTAGTCTTATCCGCTCTGCATGCCAGACAAACGGGCTCATCGAATCAGGAAAGTACAGTGAAACAGTCTTTTGATCGCCACGAAGTTGTGCAGTTTTGGGTAGATGCCGGGTCAGGTGCCTGGTTCCGAAAGGACGACGCGTTCGATGACCGTTTTCGTGAAAAATTCGCCGCTGCGCATGAGGCGGCGGCGCGTGGCCAGCTGGATGACTGGCTGGCCGACGGCGAGGGTGCGCTGGCGCTTCTGATCCTGCTCGATCAATATCCGCGCAACAGTTTTCGGGGCACGAGCCGCATGTTCGCGACCGATGACAAGGCGCTTGACGTCGCAAAGAGTGCCATTGCCAGCGGATTTGACGCTACGGCCCAGCCGTCGTTACGCCTCTTTTTTTACACGCCATTCATTCACTCGGAGCGCATCGAGGATCAGGATCGTGCGCTGGAGCTCTATGCCCAGCTTGGCGCTGATACGGCGCGGCATGCACATATCCACCGCGACATCATTGCGCGTTTCGGCCGCTTCCCGCATCGCAATCCGCTGCTCGGGCGCGAGACGACGGCGGAGGAGGAGCAGTTTCTGGACGACGGTGGATTTGCCGGCTAGCGATACGCCTTGTGACTGACCCTTATCAGCTTTTGCCTGCAACGACAACTGCATGGGGGCTAGAAAGCCAATAGCTAGCGAGTCGACTTACCGGATTTGCAGCCTGTATCCCCGACGCAGCCGTGCTTTCAGAACAAAGCTGAACGACTCAAGCGGACCACTTTAACCCTCGGCGCGCCAGTTGCCCAGGAAGTTGGTCATCGCCGCTTCAGCCGTTTTGTGCCACTCGTTTATCTCGGCGCGGTAGCGCTTCCAGGGCTCATAGATTTTCTTGAACGCAGGATTGATTTTTGCCTCGGCGTCGTAGATCGAAAATCCTGCGCGATAGGCCGCAATCATGAAATTGTTGGGAAACAGCTGCAAACGCGTGCCGCTGCCAATCATTTTCTTGAACGCGGCAGGATTCCTTGAATCGTACGCCGCCATCATCCATTGATTGACCCAACCAGAGGCGACATTGATGACCTCTTTGTACTGCGCCGGCAGCGCGTCGTACGCGGCCTTGTTCACGTAAAGGCTCAAGGCGGCGGACGGCTCCCACCACGCCGGGTAGTAATAAAAGCGCGCCACGGCAGGCAGACCGAGTTTCTCGTCGTCATACGGGCCCACCCATTCGCCCGCGTCAATTTTCTTGTCGCGCAGGGCACCCGCAATCTCGCCCCCGGGCATGCTCACCGGCTCCGCGCCGAGCCGCTGCCAGATTTCCGCACCGAAGCCGGGGATGCGGATTTTGAGTCCCTTTACGTCCTCCAGGGTGCGAATTTCCTTGTTGTACCAGCCGCCCATTTGCGCGCCGGTGTTGCCCATCGGGAAGTTCACCATGTTGTACTGCGCAAACAACTCGCGCAGCAGCTCCAGACCGCCGCCCTGATAGACCCAGGCATTGTGCTGGCGCTGGTTCATGCCAAACGGAAGTGTCGTATCGAAAGCAAGCGCTTTGTTCACGTTCAAAAAGTAATAACCCGCCGTGTGAGCGCACTGTACGGTGCCTTTCTGCACGGCTTCAAACGCACCAGGCCCCGGCACAATCTCGCCTGGCCCCGCCACACTGATCTTGAACTTGCCGCCGGTGAGCGATTCAACGATGCGCGAGAACTGTTCAGCGCCACCGTAGATCGTGTCGAGCGACTTCGG
>JAYWHV010000020.1:0-21853 GCA_043777615.1 Burkholderiales bacterium
GCGTTCGTACAGCATCAACGCCAACGACCAGCTGGTAGCCGTGGCCGACTACAAAAATCTCATCATTGCCTACCGCAACGGCGCCGCGATTAGTTTTTGCTGCGCTTGCACTTCAACGCAGCGCGTGCGGAACGAATATCGGCAGCCAGCTCGACGGCGGGTGCTGCCGACCGGCTCGCCGTACGCACCTGGCAACAGACGCGCCTGGCCATGAGCCATGCTGCGCTGCTGAAATCGCCGAAGTACGGGCCAGCCGCGACATTCTTTTTAACCGAGCTGTACTCGACTGCAGACCTGACGCAGCGGGATGCGGACATTGACCGTGTCATCAAGATTCTGGTGAAATTTTTGCCGGATAAAGCTTTGCGTACGCTTGCAGCTGCGCTTGAAATGGACGCGCTCTCAGAGCGGATGGACGGCTTGATGGCAGCGCAGCTTCGCTCAGCGCAATCCTCAAACAAGCCGCTCGTCATCACTGAGACTTCGTACGGTGAAGCGTACCGTGCGATGGGGCAATTCGACCTGCGCCTGCGTCAAATTGAGCTGACCGAAGAAATTGGGCTGGCGCTCGACAAGCTCTCGCGGTTGCCGCTACTGCGTCGCTTACTGCGAATGATGAGCGGCCCAGCGCAGATTGGCGGCGTCGGTGGTCTGCATGCGTTTCTGGAGCAAGGCTATGCAGCCTTCTCACACATGGGCGGCGCAAAAGAATTCATCGACGCCATTGTCGATCAGGAACGCGAGGAACACGTACGGTTGGCGCGCCTGGATCAATCTCGGGACAAGCCGTCTGCGGCTGGTTCCAGATAGGACCGAACTCTCGGCTTTATGCCTTGTGTTTACTTACGGGCGGCTTCATGGACCATGCGGCAATAAACCAGAATGCCGTGAGCGCTGCGCACACGTAGAACACGGCGCTGTCGCCAAATCTCTTGGCGAGGGTGCCCCCCAAAATGCCACCCAAAAACAGGCCGAAAGCTTGCGTCGTGTTGTAAACACCCATCGCGAAACCCTTTAAGTGTGGCGGCGCGAGTCGTGACACCAACGACGGTTGTAGCGCCTCCAAAAGGTTTAATGCGATAAAGAACAACAGTAAGAAAATCACAAGTCCTGTCAGAGCAGCGCTAGCCGCAAACGGCGCGGCGAGCATTGCCACAAAAAGCAATGCCACTGCGCCAAGAAACACTTCGCGCGTCTTGCCTTTTCGTTCCGCCATTAACATCGGCGGAATCATCACCGCAAAAGATAATACCAACACCGGCGCATAAACGATCCAATGACGCGGAGGCGGCAAATGCCCCTGTTCAACGAGGAGTCGGGGCACCACGACAAAAATCGCCGTCTGACAAATAAAAAGTACGAAAACCCCAAGGTTCATG
Organism: Burkholderiales bacterium; assembly: GCA_043777615.1. GTDB lineage: Bacteria > Pseudomonadota > Gammaproteobacteria > Burkholderiales > Casimicrobiaceae > Casimicrobium. The sequence continues at coordinate 1,380 of JAYWHV010000020.1, forward strand.
CGCAAGAGTTGAGGGTTGAAGAGCACGTCACCGCGACGGACGCTTTCGGGCGGCGGCGGTTGCAGCGGCGCGGGCGGCACCACCCACGCAACGACCGCAATGCCGCACAGCGACAGAAAAGCCGTGAGCCAAAACAACCCTGACAGGCCAATCCATGCAGTCAGCGGTGGCGAGCCAACAAGCGAAACCGCGAAGGTGATGCCGACCATGCCGCCGACCAGCGCCATCGCCTTGGTTCGCACCTCTTCCCGTGTCGAATCTGCAATAAACGCCGACACGGCGGCGCTGACAGCCCCGGCCCCCTGCAATGCGCGGCCCACAATCACGCCTGTGATGGTGGTTGACATCGCGGCGATGACACTTCCAAGTACCAAAACCGAGAGTCCGGCGATGATGACAGGCTTCCGACCGAAACGATCAGACGCCGCACCGAAAGGGAGTTGAAACATGCCCTGCGTCAGTCCGTAAATCGAAATCGCAAGTCCGATCAGGTACGCCTCGTCTCCGCCAGGCAACTCACGACCATAGATGGCGAACACCGGAAGGATCAGGAACAACCCAAAGAGGCGAAGAGCAACAATGCTGGCGAGCCAGCCGCTCGCGCGTTGCTCAAGCGGCGTCAAACTGGAAGGGGAAGACAAGGCAGGAAGTGGAAGAAACGTTAGCGAGAGGGGTGATAGTGGCGCGCCCGACTGGAGTCGAACCAGTGACCCTTGGCTTCGGAAACCAATACTCTATCCAGCTGAGCTACGGGCGCGTTGAAAATATTATAGGCGGCAGCTCAGATGTCGGCTTCGCCGGCACGATTGATCTCAGGCTCGCCTCGCTATAATTGAAAGTTTTCCGACGCAGCTTTTCCGGTAGCAGTCGTCCATTCACGTCATAGGCAGAGTCACAGGCATGAGCGAAGAACACGGCACACTAATCAAGACACCCAAACAACTTATCGTCGTTTGCGTGGTTGCGCTGGTCGTGCCAGTGGCCATCGCGGTCCTCGGCGCGCAACTGGTTTCAGGCCACAAGCGCATTGACACCACCGAATCGAAGAAGTCGGTCGAGCAGCGGATCAGGCCAGTCGGTGAAATCGTTAAATTTGACGGAGCACCGCCACCTGCGGCTGCCGCTGTCGCCGCTGTTGCGGTCAAGGCCAAAAGCGGCGAAGAGGTCTACAACGCTGCCTGTACAGCCTGTCATGGCGCCGGAATCGCTGGTGCACCGAAGACTGGCGACAAAGGGTTATGGGCTCCGCGTATCGCGCAGGGTGTCAACGTTTTGTATGAGCACGCCATCAAAGGCTTCAAGGCGATGCCGGCCAAAGGCGGGCAAGCTGCATTGAGCGATGATGAAGTCAAGGCTGCGGTCGACTATCAGGTAGCCAAAGCCAAGTAATGAACGCAACGTTCGTAATCAACGCGCCGCCGGGCGCGTTTTTTATTGCCGCAAACTTTAATGCGAACGTGAGCCGATGAGCACCTACGTCATAGGCGACATTCAGGGTTGCGACGATGAACTGGGCGAGTTGCTCAGACTCATTCGATTTGACGTTGCCGTTGACCGCGTCTACTTTGTCGGTGATCTTGTCAATCGCGGACCAAAGTCGGCTGAGGTTCTGCGGCGGGTAAAGGCGCTGGCCGATGTTGGAGCGGCAGATTGCGTACTGGGCAATCATGACTTTTTTCTGATCATGGCGTTTGAGGGATTTTCCAAACTTCACGAAGGTGACACCCTGGAGCAGGTTCTGCGTCAACCGGACGCCCTTGAACTCGTCGGTTGGCTGCGCCAACGGCCGCTGGTCATAGAGACCGGAATGCAGGTGATAGTGCATGCCGGTCTGCTGCCCGCGTGGTCGGTTGCAGACGCAAAGGCTTTGGCACGGGGCATTGAGCAGGAACTGCGCGCGGAGAATTACCGCGAATTCTTACGTACTCTTTTCGGCAATGAACCACGCGTCTGGCATGACGATTTATCTGGCGTAGCCCGTAATCGTGCCGTGGTGAATGCGTTCGCACGACTGCGCTTTTGCACGCCATTTTCCGAAATTGAATTTCACGAAAAGCGCGCGGCGTCGTTTGCGCCAGCCGGTTACTCACCGTGGTTCGCTTTGCCGGGACGTCGCTCCAGTAGCGCCCACATTATTTCGGGGCATTGGTCCAGCGAAGGGCTGCGGCTGTTGCCCACCGTCAGTCTGCTCGACTCAGGATGTCTTTGGGGTGGCGCGCTGACTGCAAAGCGGCTCGAGGATGCCGCTATCTTTCAAGTCCCAAGTCAGCAGGCACTGTCGTTGCTGTCCGACTAACGGGCGGTGTCGCCTGCGGGTTCGCCAGACAGGATAAAGTTGCGAATCGCTGCTTCGGCGCGTTGCGCCACATCCCGGCGATTCATGCCCGCGCAATTAATGGCTTCGATGAAATGCAGCTCGGCCACGATTGGCGCGTGATCGTGAATCATCCGTAGCGATTGCAACAGGCTCATATCCCCGATATACGCGGCGGCGTCGGTTCGCGTCCTGCCTTTGCCAAGAAAGTAGCGAACCGCAACGACCCAGACTTCACCCTCAGACGCGACGATCGGCTCTAGCAGCGACGCGTGAAATTTCAGCACGCCGTGTCCGATACTCGTCGTGCCCTCTGGAAATACCGCCACCGTTTCACCCGCATCCAGCAGCTCGTGCACAACGCGCTTCAGCCGATGGGTTTCCTTCCGGTCGCTTCGATTGATGAAGATCGTTCCTACATTGGCGAGCAAGCGACCTGCGAGTGGCCACTGCCGCAGCTCTGCTTTGGCAATGAAATGGCAGGCACGCTGGGTGTTCAGCGCAAAAATATCGGCCCACGACACATGATTGGCAACCAGCGTCACAGGGCGTTCAGAGTCCGAGGGGAACCCGACGGCACGAACGTCCACTCCCGCCAGGTGAAGAATGCGGCGCGACCAGTTGCGAATGATGGCGTGCCGCCGCACTGAGTCGCTTCGAGCGAACGAGGTCGCAGAAATCCAGAGTCCAATCAGGAGTTGTCCGGTGAGCCGGGCAATGCGCCAGTAGAACGACACTACGCTTGACCCCATGTGTTCAAGCAGCCGCTGGCGCAGGGCATGCCCGGTGGTCTTGAGGTCGGGTTTTCACTATCATAGGGCCTGCCCAAAGAAACTTCGACGCGAACCGCACAAGGCGTGACACTTTGCCCCTTGCGTTTGCGTCTTATCCCGCACACGGACATTTTTTCAGGAGACACTCTCATGTCACGAATTCTCGCACTCAGCCTCGTTGGCGCTGCCCTCGCGCTGGTCGGCTGCGACGCTACCCAGCCCAAAATTGGATCCGATCAAGCCCGAACAGCTGCAACCGGTTCCGCTGGCGGCGCGGCTGCGCAAAACGTCAACGCCAAACTGGGCCGTTGCGACCGCCCTGCGGGAACCATCGCGCTGGTTGAGGACAATTCGCTGGATTGGTACCGTGCCTACATGGACAAATACCGCCTTGGCTCGACCGCTCCGGTCCTACGGCTGCTGATCCAGCAATCGAACTGCTTTATCGTGGTCGAACGTGGCCGTGCGATGGCGAACATGCAGCAAGAGCGCGCATTGCAAAATTCTGGCGAAATGCGTCAAAACTCCAACTTTGGCAAAGGCCAGATGGTTGCAGCCGATTACTCGTTGACACCGGAAGTGCTCATGAGCGCTCGCGGCACCAGCGGCCTCGGCGGTGCGTTGGGTGGTTTTGGCGGACGTCTCGGCGTACTCGGCGCGGTTGCCGGCGGCATCCAGACCAACGAAGCGGCTGTGATGCTCACGCTTGTTGACAACCGTTCCGGCGTCCAGGTAGCGGCAGCAGAAGGCTCGTCGTCAAACACTGACTTCAATCTGGGAGCAGTACTGGTCGGTTCAAGCGGTTTCGGCGGAGCCGGTGGTTACACCAATACGCCGCAAGGCAAGGTTGTCACCGCAGCATTCACCGACTCCTACAACAACATCGTCAACGCAGTGAAAAACTACAGCCCACAGTCGATGGGTGACCGCGGCATGGGTACGGGCGGACGCCTCGCCGTCGAGGGCGCTTCGCAGCAACAGGGCGCATCGGTTCAATCAAGCCAGGCAGCTGGCCCGCAAGGCGCAAACGCCAGCATGTCAGTGCGTGATGCGCAAGTCAAACTCAACCAGTTGGGCTACAACGTTGGCGCGCCGGACGGGCAACTGGGGAAGAATACCGTAGCTCAACTACGCGCATTCCAACGCGATCGCCGCGTTACGATCAGCGGTCAACTTGACCAGGCCACGATGAACGAGCTGGCGAAATAGACTACTAGCCAATCTCTCGCAAAAGGCCCGCTTCGTGCGGGCCTTTTCGTTTTCCGCGTCCGCTTTTTATGGCGATTGCGCGACAATATGGATCCTTGCTTTGTGGCGACTTGAGAGATGAATCGCAGCCCAGAATGGCAACCTGTGTCGCCGCCGTCGCCGTTCAAACAAGTGGGCACCCACAGGGTGCCCAACCGCATCTACCATGACGCCGAACTGCATTTGCGCGAACTCGAAGCTTTCTTCTACCAGTCGCACTGGTGCTACGTTGCGCTCGAATGCGAAATTCCAAAGCCAGGCGATTACAAGGCCACGATGATCGGCGAGAAGCCGGTGATCGTGGTGCGCGACCGCGACGGCAGCGTGAATGTGCTCGAGAACCGCTGCGCGCATAGGGGTGCAAAGTTCTGCCAGAAGGAATTCGGCAACGCCAAAGTCTTCGTCTGTCCGTATCACCAATGGGGCTACCGATTGAACGGTGATCTGGCCGGCGTGCCAATGAAGAATGGCGTCGCAGGTCAAGGCGGCATGGATGCCGACTTCAAAATGGAAGAGCATGGGCTCAACCGCTTGAAAACGCATGCCCACAACGGCATCGTGTTCGCCAGCTTTGATCCCGATGTTGAGCCGTTTGAATCATTCGTCAGCGCGGAGCTGATGCCGTTTTTCAACCGCACATTCAATGGGCGAGAGCTCACGCTGCTCGGCTATAACCGGCAGCGCATTCGCGGCAACTGGAAGCTGATGCAGGAGAACATCAAGGATCCGTATCACCCCGGCTTGCTGCATGTATTTTTCGTGACCTTCGGACTGTGGCGTGCGGATCAGAAGAGCGAGCTGCGCATCGACCCGCGTGGTCGGCATGCGCAGATGATTTCCACGCGAAATACCGGCGGCGAAAACAAAGAAGTCACGGCAGGCGTGACCAGTTTCAGGGAATCGCTCAAGCTCGAAGACCCGCGCCTGATGGACGTGGTGCAGGAGCCGTGGTGGGGCGGGCCGACGGCGGTGATGCAGACGATATTTCCGAGCGTGATCATTCAGCAGCAGGTGAACTCACTGTCCACGCGACAGATCATTCCGCGTGGCCCAGATGAGTTTGACTTCGTGTGGACGCATTTCGGCTTTGCTGACGACACGCCGGAGATGACCGAGCGGCGGCTCAAGCAGGCCAATCTGTTTGGCCCGGCGGGGCTCGTGTCGCTCGATGACGGCGAAGTAATCGAGTATTGCCAGCAGGCGACTACGGCCTATCCCGACGGCGAATGCGTGGTTGAGCTGGGTGGAAAAGACGGTGGCGTGCCAACGCCGCACATGGTGACCGAGACGCTGATTCGCGGCATGTATCGCTATTACCGTGAGACGCTGGGCCTATGAATCTGCTCGACGTCATCACACTCAACGCGTGTTACGGCGACGCGCTGGATCGATTTGATCTGGCCGCGTGGCAGGCGCTGTTCACGCCGACTGCGGTGTATCGTGCGCAGGCTCGCGAGAATTTTGATCGTGGTCTGCCGCTCGCCGCGATTTATCTGGACGGTCACGGCATGATGACTGATCGCATCAGCGGCATCGAGAAAACGCTGGTTTTCGCGCCGCGATTTACGCGGCACATCATCGGCCTCGCGAAGATCGAAGGCACGAGCGCCAGAACGCCATTTATCGTCGTGCAAACGGTCACCACCGGCCTGCCGGAAATCCTCGCGACCGGCTGTTATCACGACACGCTCGCAGGCACTTGCGACGGCCTCCGCCTCGCCTCGCGCAACGCCGTTTACGACAACGCGCTGATCCCGAATTCTCTCGTCTACCCCCTCTAGAACACACCCACCATGGATCTCGGACTCAAAGGCAAAAATGTCATTGTCACCGGTGGCAGTCGTGGCATTGGTCGCTCGACGGCGCTGGCGTTTGCGGCGGAAGGCTCGAACGTGGCGATCTGCGCGCGCAACGTGGCGACGCTTGAACAAGCTCGCGCCGAGATCGCATCGCACGGCGTCAAGGCGTTCGCGCAATCCTGCGATGTGGGCGATGCGGCGGCGCTCACGGCGTTCCTGCAAGCCGCCCACGACGCGCTCGGGGGTATCGACGTGCTTGTCAATAACCCGTCCGGCTTCGGCATGGGTGACGACGATGCGGGCTGGGCAGCGGGCTTCAACGTGGACATGATGGCGGCCGTGCGCGCTAGCTGGCAGGTGGTGCCGTGGATGGAAGCGCGGGGCGGCGGCGCGATTGTTCACATCGCCTCCATCTCCGGCATGGAAGGCAGCACCCGCTCGATCCCGTATGCGGCGGTCAAGGCGGCGATGATTTCGCATTCGAAATCACTGGCGCTTTCGCTCGCCAGCAAGAACATTCGCGTGAACTGCGTTTCGCCCGGTTCGGTGGAATTTCCCGGCGGTGTGTGGGAACAGCGCAAACTGGAGGGCTCGCCGATTTACGAGGCGACACGGCAGGGCATACCGTTCAAGCGAATGGGTCGACCCGAAGAGATCGCCGCCGCCGTCGTTTTTTGCGCCTCAGCTCCCGCGAGCTGGCTGAACGGTGTCAACCTGCCCGTGGACGGTGGTCAGCATCGCGGCAATCTTTAACAGCTTTTCTACTGAAAGCCTTATTTAACTTGGGCTAGACTGTTATAAAGTTATAACTCAACAACAAGCGCTTCAACGCTCTACCCCACGATTAGTGGGCGTTTCCCCGAAAAGTTGTACTGCGCAAGCTGTCGACAAACGCAGCGCTAACCGAACCAGTCCGCAGTGAAATTCAGCAGCAAGCAGCGTCGCCGCTGCACAACTCGTCACACGGGTGTCGAATTTCGTCATGTCTCAGCGCCAAAATCTGCCGTGAAACCGCTTTTACTAAGATAAATCACCGATAAAGCGTTCAGGCACGCACCTTGCCATACAGTGCTCAGATCACTGAAACTGAGGGCACGATATGGGCTTCATTGCAAACTGGTTTGGCGGTAAATCCGGCGCATCGTTGGCGGACGCTCCGTTGATGCCGCCGTCCCTCGCGCACAACGGCAAGCCGGACCTTGAACACGCCTTCACCGGTCAGGGTGATGTACGGCCCGCCGCCAGTGAAAAGGGCAAAGCCGAACACAAGATTCGTGACTTCACGATGCAGCCCACGATTACCCCGTCGGAGCTCTCCAAGATCATGCCGCGCGATGGCGAATGCTCCATGGCCGTCTCGGGCCTTGACGGCGTGCTGACCGTCGGCAAAGACATGACGATGACGACGGACCAGCCCATTTACTGCCAGACGCTTCGCGTCCTCGGCACGCTTGAAGCCACGGTTCATGCGCACAAAATTATCATCGCGGAGAGCGGTCGCGTCATGGGCTCGGTCCGCGTGAACGAAGCTGAAATTCTGGGTGAGTTTGACGGCTCGCTGCAAGTGCGCGGCTCGCTCTCGGTGTTTCCGAGCGCAACCTTGATTGGAAAAGTTCGCGCTACCGAAATCAGCCTGGCGAAGCAGGCGAAGGTCAGCGCCGCCGACATTAAGCGCGTCGTCTCGAAAGTGCTCGACGGCGTCGACTTCGGTCCGATGACTGATGGCCGCTTCGAGGATGGCTACTCTTCAATGTCGATCACGGTATCGCAGAAATCGGCGATTCGCGCTTAGGCGATTGATCGCATCGCGACGAGATTTTTTGACGCGGCGCAAGCCGAGCCCTCGCCGCCTCAACCTTAGACGGCGCTACCAGGCCTCGTTCCACGTCGCCACAAAGCGCTCACGCAGCGCCTCGACGCTCAATTGGTGATTCTGACCGCCGCGCTCGCTGATCTTGATCGAGCCGAGCAGGCTGCCCAGTTTGCACGCCTTTTCCACTGACCACTGATGCGCAATGCCGTAGAGCAAACCGGCGCGAAACGCGTCGCCACAACCTGTTGGATCAACCAGTGTTGCCGCCGGAACCACCGGCACAGTGGTGATTTCTCCACCGGCGTACACGCGCGAGCCCTGAGCGCCGAGCGTCACGATCAACGCCTTCAATCCCGGCGCGAACGATTCAATCGGGCGACCAGTTTTTTGCGCAATCATTTCCGCTTCGTAATCGTTAACGGCGAGGTAATCTGCCATTCCGATGAGCTCGACAATTTCATCGCCAGAGAATGCGGGCATTGCCTGACCGGGATCGAAGATAAACGGAATTTTTTTCGATGCAAAGCCGCGCGCATGGCGGAACATGCCGTCGCGGCCATCCGGCGCGACGATACCAAGCGCGATATTCTCCACCGCGGTCACATCATTTAACTGCGACTGAAACATCGCACCGGCATGAAAGCTCGTGATCTGGTTGTCCTCGAGATCGGTCATGATGTATGCCTGCGCTGTGTAGGCGTCCGGCACCAGCTTCAACGCATCAAGCCCGATACCAAGCGCCTGCATGCGCTCGCGATAGCCGGCCGAATCGTGCCCGATAGCAGCGCAGATCACAGGCGCGCCGCCCGCCATTTTCAGGCTGTAGGCGATGTTTCCCGCGCAACCGCCAAACTCACGCCGCATCTGATCGACCAGAAACGAAACGCTGATTTTGTGCGTCGCTTCCGGCACGATGTGCTCACCAAACTTCCCCTGAAACACACAGATCGTGTCAAAGGCCATGGAGCCACAAATGAGGACGCGGGGTTCTTGCATGACGTGATTTTTCTTTTGGTAGATGACATCAATTGTATGCAGTCCCTTGCGCCGTGCCGTCTCCGCCGCCGTGCACACGACGACGCAAACGCCCGGGCACGAAATGCCAACGCTCAGCCGTTCCCGTCGCCGCGACGCCTATGCAGTGTCGCGAATAGCTCGGCTCAGCGCGTCAACCATTTGATCAATCTGGGCGCGTGTCGTGATGAACGGCGGTGCCAGCACGAGCGTGTCCCCTGGAGCGCGCGTCAAGAGCCCATGCTTGAACGCCTGTGCCTGCGCAAGGAACCCGTGCTGCCCGATGGCACCGTCCTTCGCCGCCAGCTCTATCCCGGCAGCCAGACCAAAGTTGCGCACACTTACGACGTTGTCGAGACCGGCCAGCGAATGCACTGCATCCTCAAAATAAGGCGTCAGATCATTGACGCGTCCAATCAAGTCTTCGTGCTCAATGACATCAAGCATGGCAAGCGCTGAGGCACACGACAGCGGATGCCCCGAGCAGGTGTAGCCGTGCATCAGCTCCGACAAATGCGGTGGCCCTTGCATGAGCGTGTCGTGGATGTGGCGTCTGACGATGACGCCGCCGAGCGGTGCTGCGCCGTTGGTGATCGTCTTCGCAAACAAAATCATGTCAGGCACGACACCAAATGTCTGCGCGGCAAACATGTGTCCGGTGCGACCAAATCCGGTGATCACTTCATCAAAAATGAGCAGTAACTGATGACGGTCGCAGATTTCGCGGAGACGATTTAAATACCCTTTAGGTGGCACGAGCACACCGGTCGAGCCCGCGATCGGCTCGACCACAACGGCAGCAATATTGGCCGCACCGTGCAAAGCAATGATGCGCTTTTCAAGTTCGTCGGCCATGTCTGCGCCGTGCTCCGGCTGGCCGCGCACGAAGGCTTGCTCCGACGGCTCCCACGTTGACCGGAGATGATCGGTGCGCAGCAACGAAGTGCCAAATGCGTTGCGATTATTGACCATGCCGCCAACCGAAATTCCGCCGAATCCGACGCCATGAAATCCGCGTTCGCGCCCCACAAACAGGCTGCGCTGACCTTCGCCACGAATGCGCCAATACGCCAACGCGAGCTTCATCGCCGTGTCGCAGGCTTCCGATCCACTGTTGACCAGAAAGACACGGTCCAGACTGGGCGGCGCGAGCGATGCAATACGCTCTGCAAGCTCAAACGCACCGCGATGGCCGACCTGAAAACTTGACGCAAAATCGAGCACATCAAGCTGCGCCTTCATCGCCTCAGAAATTTTCGGATGCCGGTGCCCGGCGCCTACGCACCACAGGCCAGATGTGCCATCGAGAATGCTGCGTCCATCTTCGGTCTGGTAGCAAACGCCTTCGGCAGACGCCACCAGACGCGGAGCCGCCTTGAAGTCGCGATTGGGCGTAAACGGCATCCAGAAAGCGTCTAGCGAAGGCATGTTCATCGTTTGACCTTAGTCGAGCTTGATGTTGGCGTCCTTGACCAGCTTGGTCCAACGCGTGCCCTCATCGTTCAGAAACTTGCTGAATTCCTCTGGCGACCCGCCTTCGGCAAAGGCATACGCCTTGCGCAGCCGTTCGATTACCTCCGGCGACTTGAGTGCCGCGTTGATTTCGTCGTTAAAGCGCTTCACGATCGCCGGTGGCGTTCCGAGCGGAGCGACGATGCCAAACCAGCCCGAGCCGCCTAAAACATCACCAAAGCCACCCTCCGCGAGCGTAGGCACGGTGGGCGCGTCGTCGAGGCGTTTGGTTGACGTCACCGCAATTGCCTTGAGCTTGCCCGCTTTGACGTGAGGCACCAGCAGCGCTGGCGCACCGACGAACAATTGAACTTGACCGCCAAGGACATCGGTGATGGCCGGTGGTTGACCTTTGTACGCTACCGGAACGATGTCCAGGCCGCGAGACACTTTGAGAAACTCAACAGGCAAGTGATTGGTCGATCCGGCGCCGGAGTGCGCGTAGTTCAATTTGCCCGGACTCTTTTTGGCGAGGTCAACAAGCTCTGCCATAGTCGATGCGGCGAGCGATGGCGGCACGACTGCAATATTCGGAGCGGTGGCAAATAGTCCCACAGCGACAAAGTCCTTGCGCAGATCGTACTTGAACTGCGGGTTGATCAGCGGGCCAACGGAAGCAGTGATCGTCGCCACCAAAAAAGTGTAGCCGTCGGGCGCAGAAGTTGCCACGGCCTCGGTGCCAATCAACGCGCCCGCACCGGGTTTCGCATCAACGATGATCGGTGAGCCCCAATTCGCAGCGATTTTTTCGGTGACGGCACGAGTCAGAATATCGACGATGCCACCGGCCGGAAACGGCACAACAACCCGGACCGGTTTTGCGGGATAGGTCTGCGCCTGCAACGGCGCTGCCGCTATCAGAACGCTCGCGGATAACATCGCCGCGATCCGCGTGAACTTCTTCAATAAGTACATAAAACCTCCGCAGTGGGATGAACTAGGACAAGAGTGGAAACGGAAACCTGGGACGCCGTCTGCTGTCAGGTTTTGCGCGGCGTGTCGGGCGGCACGGTCGGGACAAATGGAAAGCGCGCTTTCGCCTTGGTCGCAGTGGTGCTGGTAGTCGCGGAGCTACGAACGTACTGCTTTGATGCGTCTTTACGCACCTGAAAGTCCCACGGCGTGTGCGCTCCCTTCATCAGTGTTGAATGCAGGAACAAACGGCGGCGCTGGCTTGCTAGGACGTCACGCTTGACCTTTGCTGGCGCGAACCGTGTTTCGATCTCGTCGGCCAATTGTTTTGCGAGCGCCTGAAACGCGGGCTCTTTACACAAGTTACGCAGCTCATGCGGATCGGCCTGCATGTCGAACATCATGCCCGGATCGCCCTCGCAGTACACGTACTTGTACTTACCCTTGCGCAAAATGAAGGCTGGCGAATACACGCCTTCACTGGTGAATTCGATCAGCGCTTCATCGTTCCACGACGCATCGCTGCCGTGCAACCATCCAGCGAGGCTATGGCCGTCACAATGGTCGACCAACTCAGGCGGCTTGCCGTCGGTGGCGAGATCAAGCATCGTCGGCAGCAGGTCTACCAACCCACAGTTTGCGCTCACGCGCTGTCCCGCTTTTGCGCCCGGAGCACTGATAAAGAGCGGCACGCGGATCGAGTTTTGGTAGGGGTTGAACTTGTACCACATGCCTCGCTCGCCCAGCATGTCGCCATGATCCGCCGTGAAGACGATCACGGTGTTGCCGATTGCGCCGGTTTTTTCGAGCGCATCGAGCAACATGCCGACTTTGGTGTCAAGGTAGCTCACCATGCCGTAATACGCGTGTCGCGCCGAGCGAATGTGAGCGTCGGTGACGATATGTTCGTCCTGGCGGATCAATTTGTAGTAGCGCTGGCTCCAGGGATCGCGCTGATGAAAGGGGACGAACGGCACCGTCGGCATTTCGATGTCGGCATCGTCGTAAAGATCCCAAAATTCCTTCGAGATGGTGAACGGATTGTGCGGATGCGTGAACGATGACACCAACAAAAACGGTCGCTCGTCTGCGCGTCGCGCGTGATCGAACAACCACTGCACGGACTGATTTGCTACGTCGTCGTCGTAGTCCATCTGCAGCGAGCGCACGCATTGCCCCGACTCGACGATGCCGCGCATGCTCATCTGGCTGGGCGCATACGGCTCAACTTGCCTTTCCCAGTCCGCCGTCCAGCCAAAGTCCGACGGATAAATGTCGGTGGTGACGCGCTCTTCGAAGCCGTGCAGTTGATCGGGGCCGACGAAATGCATCTTGCCCGACAGGCACGTGGCGTAGCCTAGCGAGCGCAGGTAGTGCGCAAACGTTGGTACAGCCGCTGGAAACTCAGACGCGTTGTCGAACGCGCCGATGCGCGACGAATATTGGCCCGACATCATTGCGAAGCGTGATGACGCGCAGATGGGATTCGGAGAATAGGCGTTCTCGAACACCGCGCCCTGAGCGGCGATGCGATCAAGGTTCGGTGTTTTCACCAGTTTATGACCGTACGCGGCCAGCACGCTCGCAGCCAGCTGGTCGGCCTGAATGAACAATATGTTGGGGCGGTTTTTCATGTCGACTTCCGGTAAAGTGTGGTGCTTCGCTGTGCAGCCGTGGCGCAATGTGCCTATCATTCTATGTTTAAGCAGATATGTCAATTCCAGTGGTTTGAAGCGGGTGTGGAGCGCACCAGATAGCCCATGCCGAAGTACTTTGAACACAGCGCAAGTCCCTTCTATGCGCAGGTCGCCGATGCGATGCGCGAACGTATCGTCAAAGAGATCTGGCCGATCGGAGCGCAGATTCCCACGCTGCCGGCGCTGGCCGGGGAGTTTGCGGTCGGCTTGATTACGGTTCGTCAGGCCGTACAGTTGCTCAAGACCGAAGGATTGCTGGAACCGCGACAAGGACAAGGCACGTTTGTTCTGTCCAAACCGCAAACGCATCCACGGATGCGTGTGGAGAGTTCACTTTCGACGCTCGCGGAGCTTTATCGAAAGCAAGCGCCACGCTTGATCCCGTTATCGGAAGGCATCGTCATGCCGAGGCTCAGCTCAGAAGACGGCATGGCGGCGCCGAAGTACCGCATGCTGCGGCGCATACACGCCAGCGAGAGGCAGTTCACCTCGGTGATTTCGGCTTATCTCGACGAGCGCGTTTTCAAGCTCGCACCCAGACGATTTCGGAGCGAAACCGTGATTCCCGTTTTGATGGATCTGAAGGCCGTAAAGATCGGTTCAGCCCGGCAGATTCTCACGATCTCAACCGCAGGTGCCGATGCGGCAACGGCCCTCAACATTTCGGTGTCAGCGCCAGTGGCCGAAGTCCGGCGCGTGATCTGCGCACCCGATGGTACGGTGATTTACCTGGGCGAGTTGACCTATCGCGGGGATTACATCCGTGTTGACATGGATCTGCTGAACTAGGGCATCGGCGCGATGCAGACACGCTCGCGCAGCGATTCACTGTGCCACCGCAGGGTGCGCGCAATGGTGCCGCGGCTATTCGGCCTGACCTGTCACGAGCTGCATCTCGGCCAACATGCAGTCGCACGACGAAACGATCGTGAGGCAATGCCGCTCTCTGATCATTCCCGCGGCGGTCGATGGCGAATCATCCTGATGACGACCACTAAAATCCAGCGATGAACAGCATCACGAAACAACGTCTGGCTAGGGCGCTCGGATACGCCGGACTCATTCCGTTTTTGTATCTCGCGTTTGCCTTGATCGAAAGCACTCAATCCCGTCGCTCCGCTGGCCCGTGGCTAGTCATTTTCATGATTGCGTATGGAGCGGTAATTCTGAGTTTTGTCGGTGCGCTTCATTGGGCGATTTGCCTGCAACGTGAAGAATTAGGCGCGGGCTGGTTGGTCTGGAGTGTCGTCCCGTCGCTCATCGGATTTGCAGCAATCTGCGGTGCCTTCGCCGCAAACGACCAGCTCAATCAGCAAAAATGGACGGCGCTGGTCGTGATAATGGGCTTTGTCGCACAGCTTGCAGCCGACTTCCGGATGCGAAACATACTCACCGCCGCAGTTTGGCCCGACTGGTTTATGCGTCTTCGTGTCCAGCTAACCGCAGTTGCCTGCGCGTCGCTCGCAGTATTGATGTTCATTCGCTGACCGTCCGCAAATCTGCGATGAGCCGGATCCAGCGGGCGCCCAATGCCCACAATCACATCACATTCTCAATCCAGCGATGCAAGCCATTGATGGGCTGGGGCCGCCTGCCCCGACCGGCCAGGAGCGTTCGCCGATGCCTCAGCGACCCGAAAAACTCCCACGACAGCTTTTCAGCAAGACGCCCATTCAATTGGGGCTAAGCGCTATTAATCACGAAAATCGACTTAATTCACTTTAAGCGCACGGGCCTTATAGAGTAAGCTCTACAGCCAAAAGCCGATTGTCAATAACTGCTCCCCGCGGTCTTTCGGCGACCCCACCCGCGCCAATTGGTGCGGTCGCCGGGCTAAACGCGAAGCTTGTACCTGTCGCCAGATCAATATTCGACCCAGAACCACTTGCTAACACCGTCCGTCAGCAATTTCATCTGAACGTAACTGGTTCCGGGGACGGCGGTTGCGTTCGCAATCGAAACCGCGTTCATCCCTATCGCACTGAGCGTTGAGCCTGGTGACTTCACGGTCAGCGTTTTAACGTAGTTGCCCAAGCCTCCGGCTCCGGGAATGGTCGCCGTCGTCATGAAATTTATCGCGAGGCCCGGGCTGTAAGCGCTGGCAGCGGGCAAGGTGATGTTGACGGTTGTACCGGTCGCACTGGCGTCGCCCCCGTTGAAATTGCAGACGATGTTGCGCACATTGACATCGGTGATCGTGATGTTGGTCGTCGCGCCGGAAGTGCATGTCTGTACGGACAATCCGGTGATCGCGCCCGCACCGGTGGCCCCAGTAGCCCCAGTAGCCCCAGTTGCGCCGGTGGCGCCTGTCTGGCCGGTAGCTCCTGTGGCACCGGCTGGACCAGCCACTGTACTCGCTGCGCCGGTAGGCCCTGTGGCACCGGTCGCTCCCGTCGATCCAACTGGGCCCGCAACTGTGCTGGCAGCGCCCGTGGCTCCCGACGGACCTGTAGCCCCTGTGGCGCCTGCTGCCCCGGTCGGGCCGGCGATTGTGCTCGCTGCACCTGTGGCACCGGTGGCACCCGCTGCGCCAGCGGGACCTGTTGCACCTGGCGCGCCCGTGGGCCCTGCCACCGTGCTCGCTGCCCCAGTCGCACCCGTAGCGCCCGTTATTCCAGTTGGTCCGGTCGGGCCAGCAACAGTGCTGGCAGCACCCGTCGCTCCAGTTGGGCCTGTGGCCCCCGTTGCGCCGTTGGCGCCGGTTGGACCTGCGACCGTGCTGGTTGCGCCCGTAGCGCCAGTGCTGCCGGTTGCGCCTGTTGATCCGGCCGGGCCAGTGGCCCCGGTTGCGCCTGTAGCACCCGCCTGCACCGGAGCGAAATAGCCCAGCACGTCAGCCACTATGTCTACCGTGGAACCACTTACATAGGTGTCAAACTGCCCTGCCTGATCGGTCGGGGCGATGGCGGAACCGGAGCCCCACAGCGCGCCAATATTGAAAACGCCATGCGCCACCGTGACCGGGCCTGCTGGCATGGTGAAGGAAACGTAGCCGCCCGCATTGGGCGTCTGGCTGTTGTAGTGGAATGCGAGCATCAGGGCGTTGACGTTGGTACTCGGGATGGCGCAGCCGCCGTTCGGGACGACCGCTTTGCGAGTGTTGGGGGCGAAACTTCCGCCAAGCGTGCCTAGCGCCGAGGCCTGACCGGTGCGAGTGTCATACAACCGACATGGCGCGAGCGGTACGTAGACCAGGTTCGAGCCGACTGCCAGACCGACCGTGCCTGCTTTGAGCTCGTCGGCTACTCGCGCGAGCGGGCCGCTTTCCGCAGCTTGCACCACCGCAAGCACACCGCCCAGAGTGTTGCTCATGGACGCTGATAGCAGCTGATCCGCGCGCAGTCGTTCGAGCTTGGCGCGCACAGTGACTGCCGTGACGCCTTGCTCGGGCGCGGCTTTGCTCATGTCCGCGATCGCATCGCCAAATTCTTCGAGAATGCGGGTGACGATTTGTTCACGGTTCTGATCCACCGCCAACAGGCTGCTTGGCATCACTCGCGTTTGCGCCCATACGTTGAACGTAGTGCTCAGTGCGCCCGCCACCAGTGCGCTTTGCACCGCAAAATACACGCGTTTGTAGTTCCCGTTGAACATGCTGCCCCTTCCGATATTTGTTCTGTGTTTGTCGTGGTTAGGGTCAGGTGCCCGCGGTCGAGCCAACTGAAGTCTGGTTTGACGCCTTTGCATCAGTTTTTTCTGATACCCCAAGGGCGATAGTAGCAGTCAAAAATGACGTCGAAGTTTCATTTCTTTCAGATCCGGAGGCAGCAGCCTCGAGCGGAACGGGCTAACGGTGAACCAGCCGCTCAGGGCGCCGCAGTGGATGGCTACTCCCGCACCCGTTTCGCCAGAGAGCGCACCTGCGCATGCTGCCTGCGGCTGACGGGCAGCCTCTCGGGGCGACCGCGGAGCGTGACTATCCATTGCGCCTCGCCATCAGCATCGGCGTCACGCTCGAACGTTTCAATGAGATCGGCGCGCGCCAGACAATTACGATGAATGCGCAAGAATCGGCCACCGAATTCCTCGTCAATGCGGGTGAGCGAATCCTCCAGCAAATGCTCCTTTTCTGCAGTGACTACCGTGATGTACTTCTGCTCGGCCCTAAAGAAAATCACATCGTCACTGGGCACCAATATCAAACGTCCACGCTCGCTGATACTCAAGTACCGCCGCGCGCCACGAGGCAGCGCTTCGATCTGCGTTTCAGTGAGCGGCGCCACCCGTTGCAGCGCGGCGAGCAAGCGTTCACGACGCACGGGTTTTAACAAGTAGTCGACCGCGTGAACTTCAAACGCGGCGAGCGCGTGTTGCTCATACGCCGTGATGAAAATCACACTCGGCGCGTTGTCTATTTTGAGCAGATGGCGCGCGGTTTCCAACCCGTCCATTTCTGGCATGTTAATGTCGAGCAGGATGACGTCCGCGCCCTGCTGCGCAGCCTGAAGCGCCGCGCGACCGTTGTCCACTTCGGCCACCACGGTATGTGGAAACGCCGGTTGCAGCTCGTCGAGCAGGTCAAACAAACGGCGGCGCGCTGGCGGTTCGTCGTCTGCGATGATGATGCGTTTGGGGCGGACAGGTGCGGCCATATTAGTCATACTAGGGATCGGGTGTCAGTAGTTTTGGTCATTGCGACGTAGGGCAGCACGAGTTGCACCTGATAGCGGCCATCGCGCGGGCCGGACGTTACGCGCGCCTCGGCGTCAAAGTGCAGCGCCAGCCGCTCGCGAATGTTGCTCATCGCCATCTTGTTGCCGCCGTGATGTGCGCCAGCTTGCTGAAGAAATGGGTTTTTCACGGTGATCGCAATCTCGCCCCGCAACCGGGCCACTTCGATTTCGATCACGCCAGCCGCTTGCGTCGGCTCGATACCGTGGTAGACGGCGTTCTCGGCAATCGGCTGCAGCACGAGTGGCGGCACCACGGCGTCAAGCGGCATTTTGTCGAGCTTCCAGACGACGTTGAGGCGATCGCCCAGTCGCATTTTTTCGAGATTGAGATATTGCCGCGTCAACAGGATTTCATCCGCCAGCGGTTGCAGATCGCGGTTCTCGCGCATGAGCACACGGAACAGATCGGCCATGTCTTCAAGTGCTGTTTCTGCCCGCTTCGGGTCGGCTCGCAACACGCCGAGCACACCATTTATTGAATTGAACAGAAAATGCGGGCGAATACGCGCCTGCAAGGCCTGCAGCCGTGCCTCCGTAACCGCAGGGGATAGCGCGCGACCCAGCGTATGAAAGTAAACCAGAATCGCAGTCAACCCAAGTAGAGCGAGTGGGACTGCTCGCCACGCCGGCGCGTCCGTCAAGCGTGCGCCCCACGCGGCCACCACGACCGTCAGCACAATCAGAAATGACGCCGCCTGCCAATAGGCCAGACGCCGCAGCCAAGGCGCCAGCAAGGCCCACGCGGCGCCCACCAGCGCAGCCACCGGCAAGCCGCCAGCCAGCACCACGGCAATATTGATGATCAACTCATAAGGTTGTACCGTGATCGCGAGCGCGTAGGCAAGCACCATCGCCATGTACAGCATGAGCGCGCGTGCGAGGATGCCGACGTTCCGCAGGTCTGGAAACACGGCCTCCCGCGCGTCACGCTCCTTGCGGGCTAAAATTTGGGTCTTCATGGTGTGAATGTAATCGTCGGCAACGTCGTGCTCACGCCTGCTTCGGGCTTGCGACTGACGAGCCTATTCCAGACCTTCCAAACATGCAAGCCAACCCATCTGCCGCATTTGCCCCTTCCGCTGTTTCAGCTTCCACCGGGTGGTCCGGCCGTTTCGACGAACCCGTTGCCGAAATCGTCAAGCGCTTCACGGCGTCGATTCCGTTTGATTATCGTCTCGCGGAATTTGATATTGCCGGGTCGCTGGCTCACGCGCGCATGCTCTCTTCCGTCGGTGTCATCACCCCACAGGACCTGGCCGACATTGAGCGGGGCATGGCCACGATCAAGGCGGAAATCGCGGCGGGCCAATTTGAATGGTCGCTCGATTTGGAGGACGTTCATTTCAACGTTGAAATGCGCCTGACCAAACTCGTCGGCGATGCCGGAAAGCGCCTGCACACGGGCCGTTCGCGCAACGATCAGGTCGCGACCGATGTGCGGCTCTACACACGCGCCGCCTGCGACCAGATCGCGCAATTGTTGGTGAAATTGCAGCTTGCGTTTGTCGCGCTGGCCGAGCAACATACCGACACCATCCTCCCGGGGTTTACACATTTGCAGGTGGCGATGCCCGTGACGCTGGGTCATCATTTAATGGCCTATGTCGAAATGTTTGCGCGTGACCATGAACGCATTCTCGATTGCCGCAAACGCGTGAACCGGTCGCCTCTGGGTGCCGCAGCACTCGCGGGCACCACATTCCCGATTGATCGCGAAATGACGGCGAAGGCACTGGGCTTTGACGCCGTCTGCCGCAATTCGCTGGATGCTGTGAGTGATCGCGATTTCGCGATTGAATTTTTGAACGCGTGCACCATCACGATGATGCATTTGTCGCGCATCAGTGAAGAGCTGATTTTGTGGATGAGTCCGCGCTTTGGTTTCATCGATATTGCGGATCGTTTTTGCACTGGCAGCTCGATCATGCCGCAGAAGAAAAATCCGGACGTAGCCGAACTGGTTCGCGGAAAAATGGCGCGGGTTCAGGGTCATCTCGTAGCGCTCACGACCTTGATGAAAGGTCAGCCGCTGACTTACAACAAGGACAATCAGGAAGACAAAGAGCCGCTTTTCGACACGGTGGAAACGATTACGCAAACGCTCATCATTTATGCCGACATGATCGGTGGCATTCGGGTGAAAGCGGACCGCATGCGTGCGGCGGCGAGCGAAGGGTTTGCAACGGCAACGGACCTTGCTGACTACCTTGTGCGTAAAGGCGTGCCGTTCCGTGACTCGCATGAATGCGTGGCGCGTGCGGTGAAGGCGGCCGAAGTGAAGGGTGTTGATCTGGCGGATTTGTCGTTGGCAGAATTGCAAAGCTTTTCATCGGTGATTACCGATGACGTGTTTGCTTCGTTGACGCTGGAAGGGTCAGTCGCGGCGCGCAAGCATGTAGGCGGTACGGCGCCAGAGCGGGTGCGCGAGGAAATCAAACTGGCGAAGGCACGACTCGCTTGAACGCGGAAACACTGGGCCTGATGGCCGGCACGCTGACTACCGCTTCCTTCATCCCGCAAGTCTGGAAAATATGGAACACGCGGTCGGCGCGCGATTTGTCGTGGGGCATGGTCGCCGTGTTCACAGCGGGCACATTTTTGTGGCTGATCTACGGAATGAAAGTTGAATCTGTATCGATCACAACGGCCAACGGCATCACGTTCGCGCTGTCCCTGGCGATCTGCATCATGAAATTGTCATTCGATAAAACCAAAACTG
>JAYWHV010000021.1:0-5834 GCA_043777615.1 Burkholderiales bacterium
ACGCTGCCCATGCCGCCCTGCCCGATCGGCTCAATCAAACGATAGTTGCCACAGCGTTGACCCTCCGCGACACGTGCGCCGGCCAGCAAGGCGTGCGAAATTGCAGCGATGGACGACGCTGGAGCACCGTCGGCGGCACCCTTCATCGTCGTTCGTTCACAAAAATCCTGCAGTACCGCCAGCACGCTGCTGTCCGCACTGCTTTTTGCGGCATTTGCCTGCTCCGCCATCAGCTGCATCCGCGCCTCTGGCGAGACGTCGAGCAGGTCATCGAGACGACCGAACACCTCCCGCCACTGCGCGAGGTCGAGTTCAGGCGGTCTGCGTGCGGATTTGAGCGTGTTGTCGGACATGGCGTGACGCAACTTTATCCCGTCGTGACAATCAACGCCACACGCGCTGGCGAGCGCTAGCGTGGCCTGCGATTGACCAGCACGATTCCCATCGCGACAAAGCCGAGTGCCATCACGAGCGTTGGCGTGACCGCCTCGCGCAGCCACCACGCGCCAAAAAGCAACGCGAACATCGGCGTGAGGAAGACGAATACCGAGATGCGGGTGGCGGGGTAATGACCGAGCATCCACATCCACGCCAGATAGCTGACGAACGCGCCCACGAACGTCTGGACGGCCAGTGACGTCCAGGCGAACGTGCCGTACTGAAACGTCCAGCGCTCGCCCAGCGCAATTGAGAGAAACGGCAGCACAATCGCGCTGACCGCGACCTGATAGAAGAGCAATTTTTCAGCCGATGCTTTAGCGAGACTGGTTGACCGAATCACGACCGTGGTGAGCCCCCAGAGCATGCCAGCGAGCAACGCGAGCGAGTCGCCCAGCCAGATGTCAGAGCGACGCGTACTGACCGAAAAGCCCTCGCGCAAGGCAAAAAGAACAGCCACGAACGCACATGCAACGCCCAACCACTGGATGGGGCGCAAGCGTTCGGACTTCACGAACAGAGGCAGCAACGCGGCCACCCAGAGCGGGGAGGTGTAGACAAACACAGTCAGCCGCGAAGCGCTCGTGTATTTGAGACCCACAAATAGCGCAGCAAACTCGGCCGCGAACAACGCGCCGGCGATGAGGCCCACGACCAGAGAGCCGTCACGCTCGAACAGACGAATGCCACGGAAAACGCACCAGAGCCACAAAATCACAGTCGCGCCGGCAAAACGAATGAACGCCTGCAGGACCGGCGGCACCTCAGGAATGGTGGCCTTCACCAGCACCTGCTGAAACCCCCAGAAAAGGCAGCAGGCAAGCAATATTGCAATCGCCAGAAGGTCTAGGTGGTCTTTGCGGGAGGTCATGCCCGCATTGTGCCGTGCGCGGCGTCCTTCACAGCGGAAATGGCTCGTTACCTCAAGGGTTTATTGTCCGCACCAGCGGCACGCGGCTTCGCGTTTTTCACGTATTGCTCCATCCACAAATTTGTTTCGTACAACATCTGCGAGATGGATTCGCGGGCACGGTAGCCATGACTTTCATTTGGCAGCATGACGAGCCTTGCGGTACCACCAAGGCCCTTGATTGCCTGAAACAAGCGTTCGCTTTGCACCGGGAATGTACCGGGATTATTGTCCTGTTCGCCGTGAATCATGAGCAGAGCGTCTTTGATCTGATCCGCGTAGTTAAACGGCGACATCGTGTTGTAGGTGTCCTTTGCTTTCCAGTAGCTGCGCTCTTCGGCCTGAAAACCGAACGGCGTGAGCGTGCGGTTGTAGGCACCGGAGCGCGCGATGCCCGCGCGAAAGAGGCGCGTGTGTGCGAGCAGATTCGCGGTCATGAACGCCCCATATGAATGTCCGCCAATCGCGATACGATCGCGATCCGCAACGCCGCGCTTGACCACTTCGTTGATTGCGGCCTCGGCGCTAGCCACCAGCTGCTGCAGATAGGTATCGTTCGCTTCCTTGCCACCCTCACCGACGATCGGCACGGAGATTCGGTCGAGCACGCCGTAGCCCATCGCGAGCATTGCCTGCGGCCCCCAAAAACTCACGTTATTGAAACGATAGGGCGAAGACGTGACCTGACTCGCTGCATTGGTGCTCGTAAATTCCTGCGGATACGCCCACATCAACATTGGAAGCGGGCCATCGCGTTTGGCATCGTAATTGGGCGGCAGGAAAAGTGTTGCCGTAAGTTCAATGCCATCAGAGCGTTTGTAGCGAAGCTGCTCCTTCTGAATGTTTGCGAGCTGCGGTGTGGGATGCGGGAAGCTTGTCAGTTGCGTGAGCTGCCTGTCGGCAGCCGCGCGCAGATCACGCAGGAAATAGTTCGGACGATCCGTTGGCGATTCGCGCGTCGTGAGGATCCGGTTTCCCTCGTTATCGAGGAGCGCAATCACTGATTCATACGCAGGCGCGGTAGAGCGAAACAGCCGCTCTTTTTTCTTCGTCGTGAGATTGAAGCGGTCAACAAACGGACGATCGCCTTCGCTCGATGCGCCCGGCCCTTCAAGAAAAATCGATTCACCGTCCGGCGCAATCATCAGCCGCGACTGGCCAGCGGCATCTATCGTCATCACCGGCGAGCCCGGATTGTTGTAGCGATCCTCGCTGGAAAAATTGGCCAGCTGATCGGCTGCCTTGTCCGGCGCGTCAGGGGAGACACGCCACGACTTCACGGCACGCGTCTTCCACCAGTATTCGGTCACGATGGCAAGATCACCTCGTGCCCACTGCGCCCCCGAATAGCGTGTTGCAAGCTTGATCAGCTCGCGCGGCTTCCCATTGAATGGCGCGGCATGAACGAGAACACGGTCGCGAAACTGCGCCGGTCTCGCCGGATCGCCGTCGTCCAGCGCCTCTGCCCATACGAGCGTGGCGGGCGCATCGGTGCGCCAGCTGATGTCGCGCACCCCTTGGGACACCGAATCGTTGCCCGGTGGTAGCCCCTCCTCCAACGGCAGCCTGGCGACGGTATGGATGACCTTGCCCGGCGCGTTGCCGGTCAGGTCGCGAACCTCAATCCGATGCGGAAACGAACTCGATTCGACGATGTAGGAGTACGGACGCTCTATCGTTTGCGTGAGCAGATGTTGGCCGTCGGGCGATACGCTGACTCCCTTGATGCGATCTGCGCTGCCGACATTTTTTGTGTTGCCCGAAAGATCGATGATCGCCAGTTGCACCAGCGTGTAGTGATCAAACGTCTGAGCGTCGTTTTCGTTTTTGAGCAAATCCTGCAGAGTGCGGATTTGCCGTTGCGCGCCACCCGTCAGCGCGTCCTGCGAATTTGGCCCCTGCGGAATCAAATTACCCGAAGGAGCAGCGCCCTGGCCCGGTGGACGCAAGCGAACGAGCAGACTTTTGCTATCCGGCATCCAGCTGAAACCGCGTCCATAGACCGTGTTGAGTGGCGAGGGTGAGATTCGCCGTGCAGCGAGGCTTGCCACATCAATCAGCCACAACTCAACGCCACTGGCACCGGCAACATGCGTGAACGCAACGGATCGTTGATCGGGCGACCAGGCAATACTGGCCAATCTCAGATTTTTTGGCAGCCCGGTGAGAGGCAGCTCTTTGCGCGACTCAATGGCAAACAGCCATGCATCCTCGCCAAACGAAAACCGGCTCTGACTGTAAGTGCGTGGATTGATGCGCAACCCCGCAAGCTTCAGTTCAGGCTGCGCGACCTCGTTGATGCCCGGCAGCGCTGGCGTCTTGACCATCAACGCCAAATCACGTCGGGGACTTAAATTGACGCTCGGCGCGACCTGCTGGTCGACGATCGCCTGCAGGGGCGGTGGCGGCAATTGGTACCCAGCGGAAGACTGCGCATTGACATGACTAAAGCTGCTGATCACAAAGGCTCCTGCGATCAACGCTTGTGGAACGAACGAGAAAGTCGTCCGGCTGGATGGGTTCGGGGACATGAAATTTTCCTTCCGACAGCAAACGAATGGCCCTGACGCGTGATTGGCATTCGCTTGGCGTCGGTTAATGCGGCTACGTAAATCTTGCCCGATGTTATTCCGCCGCGTCGAATTGGCCGGAAAACAGGGAAATGGTTCGCACGCGACAAGTACGCTCGCACATCGCGGCCAACCATGGTGCATTGCGCGCAAAAGTTGGCGCTAATTTAGCTGACTCATCAGCTTTTGGTTGAAGTGACCAACGCATTGGGGCTGGATGGCCATTACTCATATTGTCGACTATTACGATATTTGACTTTAATCCCATATTTGCTGGTCGTTTCACAACAAAGCTACTTTGCTTGCATTCACTCGACAAACACTTGTAGCGAAGTCCCGCATTCGCACCAAAACAACGCCACCGAACTTTTTTTGTGCAATTGCCGTCAGTTTCAAGCCGAAATGTCGCGTTGGCCCTGTTTTGCTGCGACGCTGTTGCACTGCACCCATGAGATCAGACAACTGAGCGGTTGGCACGGCAATTGCGAATGAGTGCACAACCCACCCTTACCGTTATCGGCGATGTGGGCAACGCTTGAGACCACGCCACGCAGTACAGACGCTTACCCAAATCATTAATTCCAACTGACCTTTCGGGAGAACACGATATGCCACAAATCACCCGCCGCGGAGCGCTGAAGACGCTGACCGTCGCGCTAGTTTCAGCCAGCCTGTCAAGCCTTGTCGCCGCGCAATCAAAGGACCCCATCAAAGTCGGCGTGCTGCACTCGTTGTCGGGCACGATGGCGATTTCCGAGACCGTTCTGAAAGACGTGGCCCTGATGGCCATCGATGAAATCAACGCCAAGGGTGGCGTCATGGGCCGCAAGCTCGAGCCGGTCGTTGTCGACCCGGCGTCCAACTGGCCATTGTTCGCGGAAAAAGCCCGCCAGCTCATTAGCAATGACAAGGTCGCCGTGACGTTCGGCTGCTGGACGTCGGTGTCGCGCAAGTCGGTGTTGCCGGTATTTGAAGAGTTGAACAGCCTGCTGTTCTACCCTGTTCAATACGAAGGCGAAGAGCTCTCCAAAAACGTGTTCTACACCGGTGCTGCGCCTAACCAGCAAGCGATCCCGGCTGTTGAATATTTGATGAGCAAAGACGGCGGCTCGGCCAAGCGCTGGGTGCTGCTCGGTACCGACTACGTGTATCCACGCACGACCAACAAGATTCTGCGTTCGTTCCTCAAATCCAAAGGTGTGGCCGAAGCCGACATCATGGAGGAGTACACACCCTTCGGTCACAGCGACTACCAGACCATCATCGCCAACATCAAGAAGTTCTCGTCAGCAGGTAAGAAAACCGCGGTAGTTTCGACCATCAACGGTGACTCCAACGTGCCGTTCTACAAAGAACTCGGCAACCAGGGCCTCAAGGCAACTGACGTTCCGGTCGTTGCATTCTCGGTCGGTGAAGAAGAGCTGCGCGGTGTTGACACCAAGCCACTCGTTGGTCACCTCGCAGCGTGGAACTACTTCATGAGCCTCAAGAATCCGGCTAACTCCGAGTTCACCAAGAAATGGGCTGACTACGCCAAAGCCAAGGGCATCGCCGGTCACAAGGACAAACCTTTGACCAACGACCCGATGGAAGCGACCTACATCGGCATCTACATGTGGAAACAGGCAGTTGAAAAAGCCAAATCCACCGACACCGACAAAGTGATCGCCGCGATGGCGGGCCAAACGTTCAAAGCGCCGGGTGGGTTCACCTCGACGATGGACACCAAAAACCATCACCTGCACAAGCCAGTCTTCATCGGCGAAATCAAGGCTGACGGTCAGTTCAACGTGGTCTGGAAAACACCGGGCCCGGTTCGTGCCAATCCGTGGAGCCCCTTCATCCCCGGCAACGACAAGAAAAAAGACGTGCCGGACGGCAAGACGAAGATTTAGTAACAGTGTCTCTGGGCTGAT
>JAYWHV010000022.1:0-5833 GCA_043777615.1 Burkholderiales bacterium
GTCGATCTCCTGGCGCTTGCCTATGAGGTGTCGCAACGGGCAAAGTCTGAGGCGGAGCTCGCGGTTACGCGCGAGCGGCACCGTGCGTTCATACAGGCAAGCCACGATTCGATCTGGTCGGTCGATATTCAGACGCCGATTGACGTTGCCCTTCCCCCCGAAGAGCAAATGGCGGCACTCAGATTGCACGCCTACATTGATGACGCCAACGATACGTTCGCTCGGGACTATCAGCTCGATTTGAACCAGATCATTGGTCGACGTCTGGTCGCCTTCATGCCCGAACTGTTCAAGGGCTCTTCACTGCGCGACTGGATTGAGCGCGGTTATCGATTGAGCGAACGTGAGCTGCGGCTGAGGGTCAAGGGTGAGGATCATCACTGGCTCTCATTGACCCTCCTCGGTGTAGTGGAAGACGGCAAACTGGTACGGATGTGGGGTGCGCGGCGCAACATTACGGATCGTCGGCGCTATCAATCGCTGCTCGAGCATCTCGCGTTTCGTGATCCGTTAACGGGTCTTCTGAATCGTCAACGCCTCGTGAGCGAGGTTAACGAATTGATCGACGGCTCGACGGCGTCGGGCGGAAACAGCGTTGCAACCCTTTTGTTGCTTGACTTAAACCAGTTCAAGGACGTCAACGATACCCTCGGTCATGGCGCGGGCGACGAAGTGCTGCGCCAGATGAAGGAACGCTTCGAGCTGGCCCTTGCAGATGAAAACGCGATAGCAGCTCGGCTGGGCGGCGACGAATTTGGCGTATTTGTCCGCGGCGTTGGCTCCGCCGAGGGCGCCATGCGCATTGGCGAGGCAATCACCCGGGCTTTCGCGCCACCGTTCATCATTGGCGGCGGCAAGTTTCATGTTTCGGCGAGCATTGGGGCGGCCATTTATCCCGCACACGGCGCGACGTTTTCGGAGCTGTCGCGGGCGGCGGACGAAGCGATGTATCACGCCAAACAAACCGGCGGCGGTGTGCGACTGTTCAGCCGCAACACCGTCGTGTTTGAACACCGCAAACTCCTCCTTCTCGCGGATTTGCCTGAAGCCATTGCGCGCGGCGAACTGATGCTGGAGTTTCAGCCAATCATCAATTGCATGACGCGGCGGCCTGTGCGCATGGAAGCGTTGGTGCGCTGGAATCACCGCGAATACGGTCGGCTGACCGCCACCGATTTTGTGCATAAAGCGGAAATGTCAGACTCCATCCGCGTGCTCACCCGGTGGGTCATTGAACACGCCCTGATGGCGGCTCGCGACTGGCAGAACACCGCACCAGGTGTTGGCGTCGCGATCAATATTTCTCCGCGCTTGCTCGGGGACACCAGCATCGTGGCGCACCTACAGTCGAGCATCCAGAAATTCGGCTTGTCAGCACGGCTGGTTGACCTTGAGATCACCGAGACCTCGCTCATCCACAACCCGGATCGCGCCGCCCAGGTGCTCTCCGATTGTCGCGCGCTCGGGTTCTCGATCGTGATCGATGATTACGGCGTCGGATTCTGTTCGCTCGCGTATTTGCGTCGTCTGCCGCTCAAGGGCTTGAAGATGGACTCCTCATTCGTGTCGCGCGTCATCGACAGCGCGGAGGATGCGGTGATTGTTCAATCGACAATCGCGCTCGCACACAACCTCGGCCTGACTGTCGTGGCCGAGGGCGTTGAAGACGCGCCCACGTTGCAGTTCCTCGCGACCCACGGTTGCGACTACGCGCAGGGCTACGATATTTCGCATCCGATGGACATGGCCAAGACCCTTGCCTGGTTGCGAGGCACCGCGACGCCTGCACCGCCGCCCGTGCCACTGCGTGCAGTGAGCTAGGCACGGTCGTCAGCCGATACCGCTACCATCATGGCTTGGTTTTTTAAGGCCTCGCCATGACGTTTGACACCATCTCCTACCGATGCGAAAACGCGACTGCGCGCATCACGCTGAACCGCCCGGATCGCATGAATTCGTTCACTCAGGTGATGCACGAAGAGCTGCGAACTGCGCTTCGACTGGTGCAAAGCGACGGCGCACGTGTCCTTGTGGTGACCGGAGCTGGCCGTGGATTTTGCGCCGGGCAGGACTTGAACGACCGCGCTGTCGCACCGGGTCAGGCCGTCGATCTCGGCGAATCAGTGGAAAAGAACTATGCGCCGCTGGTGAAGGCCATCCGCGCGTTGCCGATTCCTGTCATCGCGGCGGTGAACGGCGTTGCGGCCGGGGCGGGATGCAATTTTGCACTGGCCTGTGATCTGGTCATCGCAACTGAGAGCGCGAGTTTTTTGCAGCCGTTTTGCAAACTGGGGTTGATCCCCGACACCGGCGGGTCGTATTTTTTGCCGCGCCTGTTGGGGACGCAGCGCGCGATGGGGCTCGCGCTCCTCGGCGACAAAATCTCAGCCAAACGTGCAGCTGAAATGGGCCTTATTTTTGAATGCGTCTCCGATACCGAGTTTGCAGTGCGCATCGATGCCGTGGCGGCGCAACTCGCAGCCGGCCCGACGCTCGGCTACGCCCGTACCAAACAAGCCATTTACGCCAGCCCCAACAACACGCTCGACGCTCAACTCGCGCTCGAAGGCAGCCTGATGCGGGAATGCGGATTTTCAGAAGATTATCGTGAAGGCGTGGCGGCGTTTAAAGAGAAACGCGCGGCGGTGTTCACGGGGCGGTGAACTGGATTTCGCAGATTGTTCCGGACTTCAGCTTTTCCGTGTAACGGACACTATAAATGGGCTAGATCGCGATTTTGCTTCAAGTCGACTATACCTATTTTTCTCTGCTACCCCCAATGGACAGGTCGTTACACGTAAAAGCTGATAGTCCTTACCCCGAAAACCGACCAAGCGGTCGGTTATGTTTTGTGGCTCGGGTAGCATCGCCGAACGCGCCTCAGAGCACCTACTCGCCGCCATTTTTCGGAGCTAAAACATCACCATGCCACTCACCTTCAAAAACATCGGCGTGATCGGCGCAGGCACGATGGGCGCAGGCATTGCACAAGTCGCGGCGCAAGCGGGCTGCTCCGTCAAGCTGTACGACGCCCGCGAAGGCGCAGCGGCGTCCGCTATAGAGCGCACGGGCACGACGTTGACCGCGCTTGCAGCAAAGGGCAAGCTCACCGCCGAGGCCGCAACCGCCACCATCTCCCGCATCAGCTCCGCACCCGATCTCGCGGAATTTCACGACTGCGACTTCGTGATCGAGGCAATCATTGAGGATCTCGCCGCGAAGCAGGCCTTGTTCAAGTCGCTGGAAAGCATTTGCGCCGAGAGCACGATCCTCGGCAGCAACACTTCGTCCATTTCGATCACCGCGATTGCCAACGGTCTGGCGCGACCGCAAAACGTCGTCGGAATGCATTTTTTCAACCCTGCACCCTTGATGCCGCTGATCGAAGTCGTGAGCGGCTTTCTCACCTCGCCTGAAGCCGCAGCCAAGGTCGAAGCGGCCTCTATCGAATGGAAAAAAACGCCGGTACGCTGCAAGAGCTCGCCGGGCTTTATCGCCAACCGCGTCGCACGGCCGTATTACGCAGAAGCGTTCCGCGCTCTTGAATCCGGCGCGGCCGATGTGGCAGCGATTGACCTCATCCTGCGCGACGTCGGCGGCTTTCGTCTGGGCGCGTTCGAGCTCCTTGATCTGATCGGGCTCGACGTCAATTTGATGGTCACCAAGAGCGTGTGGAATGCGTACTACCAGGACAGCCGCTATCGCCCGAGCCTCACTCAGGAGGAAATGGTTGCGGGCGGACTGCTGGGACGCAAAACGGGACGAGGTTTTTATCGCTATGTCGATGGCAAGCCGGTTGCCTCCGACACCCCGGCCTCCTCGCTCGGCCCCGTGCCGACCTCAATTCAATATTTGCTCGAATCCGATGCGCTGGATCCGCTCGTTGATCGCATCAAAGCCGCTGGAATCAAGGTACAAGCCCGCAAAGAGGACGACCCGCTCGGCGCTGGCATGCTGCGCGTGGGCAACGCCACCGTCTGCCTGAATGACGGTCGTTCGGCCACACAGCTTGCTTACGAAGAAGACATCACCAACGTCGTCATGCTCGATCTCGCGCGTGACTTCGCGAAGACGCCACGCGTCGCATTGGCGCGCGGCGAAGAGACGACTACCGCCGCGCTGGCGGACGCCGTCGGCCTCTTCCGCGCGCTCGGCATTGAGGTCTCGGTGATCGACGACATTCCCGGCATGGTCGTCGCCCGAACGCTCGCCATGCTGGCGAACGAAGGTGCGGATGCCGTGCTGCAAGGCGTGGCCGATGCCGAGGGCGTCGACACTGCGATGAAGCTGGGCCTCAGCCACCCGGAAGGTCCGCTGGAAACGGCAGACCGCATCGGCATCACGCTCATAAACGCAATCCTCGTAAACCTGCAGGGCCACACGGGCGATGATCGCTATCGTCAATCACTCTTGCTGCAACGGAAGGTGTGGAGCGATGGCACTTTCCGATGAACTCATGAAAGAACTCACGAAGCCGCAACCGTCACCGCAAGAGGTCGCCGACGCGATGTACTCGCGTGACCACGCCGCTCGCGCGCTCGGCATCCAGATCGTAGCCGTCAATCGCGGCAGCGCCACCACGTCCATGCTCGTGCGGCAGGACATGGTCAACGGTCACAATATCTGCCACGGCGGTTACATGGCGCTCTTGTGCGATACCGCGTTTGCCTATGCCTGCAATTGCGGCAACCTGAACACCGTAGCCAGCGGATTCTCCATGGAAATTCTCGCGCCTGCAGCGCTGGGCGACACGCTGGTCGCGGTTGCCGTGGAGCAGGCGCAGCGCGGCCGCCAGGGCGTCTACGACATCAAACTCACCAACCAGAATGGCGACATCATCGCCCTCTTTCGCGGCAAAAGCGCGCGGATTGCGGGGGAAGTGATTGCCACGCAAAACAAAGATTAGCTTGCGCTCCACGATGCATTTCATGCTTAGTGGCGTCATTCCCGCGGAAGGCGGGAATCCAGGATGGTCGCTGTCGCAGTTTCAGTCGAGCATTCCTCGTGCGCGACGTTTCTGGATGCCCGCCTTCAGCGAGCATGACGGCAATTTAGATAGACAAAAGTAATCGTCTGATTTACCGGAGCGACTTCAGCATGCCAACAAAATCCCCAACCCCACTCCATCCAATCGAATCCGCCTCACGCGACGAACTGCAGGCCCTGCAACTCACGCGCATGCAATGGAGCGTGGCGCATGCGTACGACAACGTACCGCACTACAAAAAATCGTTCGACACAAAGGGCGTTCATCCAACTGATCTGAAGCGTCTCGAAGACCTGGCCTTGTTCCCCTTCATGGCCAAAGGCAATCTTCGCGAGAACTACCCTTTCGGCCTGTTCGCCGTGCCGCGTGAACAGGTGGCGCGCATCCACGCGTCGAGCGGCACCACGGGCAAAGCGACTGTTGTCGGTTACACCAAAAACGATATCGACACCTGGGCCGATTGCGTGGCGCGCAGCATGCGGGCGGCGGGCGGTTGCCCCGGCGACATGGTGCACATCGCATACGGCTACGGCCTGTTCACGGGCGGACTCGGCGCGCATTACGGGGCGGAGCGACTGGGCTGTACGGTGATCCCGATGAGCGGCGGTCAGAGTGAAAAGCAGGTGCAATTGATCACTGATTTCAAGCCCGACATCATCATGGTCACGCCGAGCTATTGCCTGGCGCTCGCTGAAGAATTCGTCAAACAGGGCCTCGATCCCGCCGCGTCTTCGCTCGCCATCGGCATCTTCGGCGCAGAGCCGTGGACCAACGCGATGCGCGCCGACATCGAGCGCCGCATGGGCATCGATGCGGTGGATATTTACGGCCTGTCGGAGGTCATGG
>JAYWHV010000023.1:0-5829 GCA_043777615.1 Burkholderiales bacterium
GCTGTAGGCGGCGCCGGTAACGAGAACGGGAGCTATGGCGGGGCAATCACCACCAAAGTAATTCCGCTTACGCATCAGAGCGCGGGGCAACTCGTCAACGCATTACGTCCATTGGTGGCGGCCGCCAACGCGCTCACTGTCTATCCGCCGGGTAACGCAATCATCATTACCGATTACGGCGACAACATTCGGAAGGTAGAGGCGGTGATTGCACGCCTCGACACCCCCAATGTGGCAGCGCCCGAGCTGGTGACTTTGACGCACGCCAATGCGATGGATATAGTTGCGACGCTTAACCGTGTCTTCGCTGACGCGGGTAGCGCGTCAACCGAGAGCCGTGATCGGCTCTCGTTTACCGCCGATTCGCGCAGCAATTCGGTTATTTTGCGTAGCGAGGACGCAGGGCGCGTTGCTCGCGCCAGATCGCTTATCCTGGAACTGGATCGTCCGTCCGGCGCGCCCGGAAATATTCGTATCGTCTACCTGAAGCACGCTGATGCGGCGCAAGTCGCTCAGACCCTACGCCGCGTACTCGGCGCGGACGGCGGTAGCATCGGCTCAGCGAGTGCAACCAGTTCGTCGGCATCCGCCTTGTCGTCCTTGCTCCCAACTGGCGGATCATCGTCTGCGTCCGCCTCGCCGCTGGCTGCGGCAACTGCCGCGCTCACCGGCAGCACCAACGCCGGGAACACCACGAATTCCGGAGGATTGCCGCCATTGTCTTCAAACACCGCGTCGGCCTTCACCGCAGCCGGCGCGACCGTTTATGCAGACTCCACAATCAACGCGCTTGTTATTTCAGCCCCTACCGCGATCTACAACAACTTGCGCGCAGTCGTGGAGCAGCTTGACGTGCGCCGGGCGCAGGTGTTTGTTGAGGCGCTCATCGCGGAAGTGCAGGCCGATCGCGCGGCCGAATTTGGTATCCAGTGGCAGGCGCTGGACGGACTGAACAAAACCGGTACTCAGGGTTTCGGAGGCACCAACTTTGGCACCACCGGGACCAACATTTTGGGCATTGCCGCAGATGCAACGACCGCGGGTCGCGGACTCAACCTCGGATTGATTCGAGGCGCCTTGACCTACAACGGGGCGACCATCCTGAACCTCGGACTGCTTGCCCGCGCCATGCAAAATGACTCGTCGACCAACATTTTGTCGATGCCGACCTTGTTGACGCTCGACAACGAAGAGGCGCGCTTTTCAGGGGGGCAAAACGTACCCTTTTTGACCGGTCAATACGCCACGACGGGCACGAGTACCACGCCAACACCGTTTCAGACGATCGAGCGCCGCGATGTTGGGCTCACACTCAAAGTAAAACCGCTGATCACGGAGGGTGGCGCCATCCGTCTGCAGCTCTATCAGGAGGTTTCTAGCGTCGTTCAATCGGCGGCGGTGGCTGCCGGCCTTGCCAGCCTTAATAAGCGAGTCCTGGAAACGTCGGTGCTGGCAGACGACGGGCAGATCATTGTGTTGGGCGGATTGCTGCAGGAGGGTTTCACCAACGACCAGGAAAAAGTTCCGGTGCTGGGCGACGCACCTTTACTTGGAAATCTCTTTCGTTACGACACGCGCAAGCGCACGAAAACCAATTTAATGATCTTCCTGCGTCCAACCGTCGTTCGAAGTCCCGCGCAAGCAATCGCGCTCTCGAACGAACGCTATCGCGCTCTCGGTATCGAGCAGCAGGCTATCAACCCGGAACCGCGTCCGATGTTGCCCGAGATGACCAATCCGACGATGCCGCTCGGTGCGCCCGGCTCGGCGCGACCGTAGCTGCCGTGAATCTTCTGTAACCGCCAGCGATGGCCATGATTGACCAGCTACCATTCGAGCTCGCGCAGGAATTCGGCATCGTCGTCATCGCTGAAGAAGCAGGCGCCATCGCGGTGGCCACGGCACCCCATATGACGGTCGGAACGCTCTCTGCGGCGCGTCAACGTCTGGGCAAACCGCTTCGTCCCCGTGCGGTCGATGCAGAACAATTTCGGGCGTTGTTAACTACGGCATATTCGTCGGTGGCCTCGGGCGTGAGGCCGGGCGTTTTGAGCGCGCTCCCACCTTCGCTCGACCAGCAACAGGCAGATCTGCTGGCGACTGCGACCGGGGACGATGCATCGCCCGCTGTACGCATCGTCAACGAACTGCTGCGCGATGCGCTCGCGCGTGGCGCATCAGACATTCACCTTGACGCCACAGAGCATGGTGGGCGCGTTCGTTGCCGTGTCGACGGCGTGCTGGGCGACGTGCGTGACACGGACGCGGCCACTCACGCGGCGATGATCGCGCGCTGCAAAGTGCTTGCTACGCTTGACATCGCTGAGCGCCGGATGCCGCAGGACGGGCGCATTCAGGTCGTTGTCGCCGGACATAAGGTAGACATCCGTATTGCCACGTTGCCCACGCAGCATGGCGAACGCGCCGTGCTGCGCCTCCTCGACACCAGTGCCGCCCGGCTGGATTTGTCGGCGCTGGGACTTGGCGAAGCAATACTGCGCGCTCTGCGCGACGCGGTGCGCATGCCGCATGGTCTGGTACTCGTCACCGGTCCGACTGGCTCTGGCAAGACCACGACGCTATACGCGGCTGTTAGCGAGCTTGATCGCGAGCGGCTCAATGTCGTGAGCGTCGAAGACCCCGTCGAGTACGCACTGAATCGGGTCGCGCAAACTCAGGTGAATCCGCGCATCGAGCTTACTTTTGCGCGCGCCCTTCGCTCCATTCTTCGCCATGACCCCGATGTCATTATCGTCGGCGAAATTCGTGATCGCGAAACCGCCGAGATTGCCATCCAGGCGAGCTTGACGGGGCATCTCGTGCTGGCATCGCTGCACACCAATACGGCGGGAGCTGCCATTACGCGCCTTGTTGACATGGGAGTTGAGCCGTTCTTGCTTGCGTCGTCGCTGCGTGGTGTGCTGGCTCAGCGTCTGGTTCGTCGGCTCTGCGTACACTGCCGCAAATCGCACGAAGTGACGACTGCTGAGGCGGCGTTGCTCGTCGGGCACGGAATTTCGGGCATAACAACGCTGTATGAAGCAGCGGGATGCGATCAATGCAGTCACACCGGTTACCGGGGGCGTATGGGGCTCTATCGCTGGCTGCCGGTTACGGCCGAAATCGCTCAGGCGATCCACGCCCGAGCGCCTGATACTGCCCTTGAAGCAGCGGTCACTGCGGCGGGATGGCCGGCGCTGGCAGCCGACGCGACTCGCCATCTGCAGGGCGGCTCGACATCGCTGGGCGAAGTTTTGCGCGTGGTGACGCTGTGACCGCGCGCGCGGCGTGCTGTCTAGCCTAATATGCGGTTCGCATTTGAAGCGATAGCCGAATCCGGCGCGCGTGAGCAAGGTGAGATTGCCGCGGGCAGTGAGCGCGCGGCGTTGAAAGCGCTTGCCGCCCGTGGGCTGACGGTCGTTGCCCTGTCGCAACTGGCTGCGGCAGTTCCGTCGCGGAGGGCAGCACGCATTAATGCCGGTGATCGGGCGCTCGCGGTTCGACAACTGTCAGGGCTTATAGACGGTGGAGTGACGCTACCGAATGCGCTGGCGTCGGTCGCTGCCAATTCGAGTGTTGCAAGCGTCGCCATCGAACTCACTCAGGTCCATGCCGCGTTAACCTCAGGTGAGCCAATTGCCACGGCATTTGATCGCGCACCGAAATTGTTGCCGAACGTCGAGCGACAGGTCGTCGTTGCCGGTGCCGAAGCAGGCGACCTGGCTCGGGTTCTTTCGCGACTCGCCGACTACTTTGAAGACCGCGATGCGCTCCGTGGCAAGCTCATCGGCGCGCTCGTTTATCCGGCGCTGGTTGGCGTAGTCGCCCTCGGCGTCATTGTCGCTTTGTTGGTTTTCGTGATGCCCCAGATCGTCGCCGCGTTTGCACAGACCAAACAGGCGCTACCCTGGCTTACCCAGGCGCTGCTTTCGTTAGCGACGTTGCTCCGAACCTACGGACTTTGGTTGATGCTATTGCTTGTCGCGCTGGTTTCGATATTCCTCTGGTCACTGCGAGGTCCGCTACGTGATCGTGGGCTGGCGCTGCTGCAAAAGCTGCCCTTGCTCGGTCCACTCGCGCAGAGTGCGGATGAAGTTCGTGTGCTGACGACACTCGCCATGCTCGCGGAGAGCGCTGTGCCACTGCCCCGCGCCATCAGCGCCGCAGCAAAAACTGCGAGATTCCCGGCTAACGCACGGCGACTTGACGCGGCGCGGCGCGATCTGGAGCGCGGCCAGAGCGTGACCAGCGCATTTGCCGAAAATGACGCCCTGGACGGCATGTCGCTTGAACTGCTCCGTCAGGGCGAAGCAGTCGGCGGGATCGCTCCAGCGTTTGCCAAGGCGGCGCACTTGAAACGGCAGGCTTTAGAGCGACGCCTGCAGTGGTTTGCTGCGCTGGTCGAACCGGTGATGATCCTGGTGCTCGGCGGCGTAGTGCTGATCCTCGTGCTTGCCGTCATGCTGCCGATTGTGACGTTGAATTCGGCCGTTCGCTAACGACGAGCGCGCATCCCACGCCGGGCGCACAGGAATCCGTTTTCGGTCACTCGTCGCGATAAAAACGATAGAAAAGGTTTTCGTTTTTGAACGGGTGCTCGTCGTGAACGTGATGAATGAGCGACACGTCGACCATTTGCTGCCCCATGCTCAGCGCCTCATTGAGCGTGCGGCCCTGCGCCTGCATCCATTCAACGGCTTCTGAACCGACGAACGAGCGAGGGTACGCGGTACCGCGATAGCTGCGATCCTTGACGGTAAATCCCGAGCTGCTTCGGGCTAGTGCATAGAAAGCCTCGACATCCCAGCGCGGCGGAATCTGCGCGACGCGAAAGAACAGCGATTCGTCAGCGAACGGCTGCTCCCGGGTCACGTGATAAATCAAGCCAGCCGCCTGAAGGGCCTGACCGATCGCTACTGCTTTCTCTTTGCTCACTGACAGTCCGCGCTCCAGCCATGTCACGCCTTCTTCAGCTACAAAACACTCGGGATAAATTCGCAGCCGATACCTGCGGTCGGCGATGTTTACCCCGCCGGAGCGCTGCATGCGAAAGGCGAGCGCAGTCAAATCGATTCCATCGGCCTCGGCTTCGGCAATCAGGCGAGCCTGAACGACGCCAGCGGAGGCACCGGTTGCGTGCATCGCAACCCGTAAGTACGGCTTGACACGCCGACTGGCAGCGTCTACCCGCTCGTCACCGTTGAGCAGGGCACCCAGCAGGCGCTCTCCCGTCGCGGCCCAGCGCGACGCGTTGATCTGGGCAACGATGATGTCGGCACCGGCTTGCGTCGCCCATTCGTCTACGGCGGCCACAATGTGATGCGTGGCAGATGCAATCAGGCCGATCTTGGCCGCAGAATCCACCTGTCGTACGTGCGTGCAGAGGTTCGCGATGCGCAAACCCGCGAGCGCAACCGTTGGCAGATCAACTATAACGACCAGCGAATCCGCGTCACTTGGCTTGTTTAGCTTTCGTTTGAGGTCCGTCGCGTGGCTGAAGGCGTCGAGCGTTGATTCAAACGCGTCACTCGCTGCGCGCATCAGCGCCAGCGTCGTCGGGTCGTTCGAAAGCAAAAGTATCCGTACCAATTACAACCTCCGCCAGCTTCTGCTGTTTCGTAACGGTCGGCGAGTCGCCGATATGCTTACAGCGTACAACAGCTGCGACCGAATGGTATGTGCGCAAGCGCTCATTTCGTGGCACGCATACACTTTCTCCTCCACTATTCCGGATGACTGTTCATGTTGCTGCGTAGCGCCGTTGATGCTGACCTTCCCGCCGTTCAGGCCATTTACGCCCACTGGGTAGAAAACGGCACTGGAAGCTTT
>JAYWHV010000024.1:0-5827 GCA_043777615.1 Burkholderiales bacterium
GCGAGCCTGTCTGAGACGTTCTATCGACTGACCGACGCTAAGGCGTGGTCGCGCAAACAAGAGTCCAATATCGATCATGGTCGCTTCACCGCGCTGGAAGCTGACCGGCGCAGCTTTGTCGAACTGATCGAGCGCTACACCACTGAAGTGCTGTCCACAAAAAAGGACTGGGCAAAGGCGCAGAACCGGCAGCTCGCGGAATGGCTCGCCGTCATCGGCAACGTGAAGCTGTCCCGCGTCACGGCTGACACCATCGAAACCGCGCGCCGCACCATCGCCAAAACGCCCTTCAAGCGCGCGAAGGACGGGCCGGACTATCCGCGCTCGCCCGCCGTGGTCAATCGCTACTATGCGGCCTTGCAGCACTGCCTAGGCAAGGCGCAAGACTGGGGCTGGATCGAGCGCAACCCGATTACTCGCGTGAAGAAATTGCAGGAACCGAGCGGGCGCGTTCGCTTCCTCTCGCCTGATGAGCGCGACCGGCTTTTGACGGCGTGCCGAGAATCGGGCCACCGCGAGATTTATTTGCTCGTTTTGCTGGCACTCTGCACCGGCGCGCGAGATATGGAAATGCGCGGCCTTGAATGGGATCGCGTCAACTTGCGCGACGGCAGCGCCTTGGTGGAAGACACCAAGAACGGTCACCGGCGAACGCTCACCATCGCGGGCGCAGCCTTGGACGAACTCAGAAAATGGTCGCGTGTGCGGCGCATCGATACCAAGCTCGCTTTCCCGAACACCAAAGGCGACAAGCCGTTAGACGTGCGTAAGGCATGGGAGAAAGTACGCGACGCAGCGGAGCTGTCCGACTTCCGTTTTCACGACCTGCGCCACAGCGCAGCGAGCGAGCTGGCAGCGCAAGGCGCGACGTTGCGGGAGATCGGCGCGGTGCTGGGCCACCGCACGGCGCAGATGACGCAACGCTACGCACACCTGACCGAGCAACATCAATCGGCGCTCGTTCGCAAAATGGCAGCGCGTGTTTTGCCGAGCGTGGCTTAGTGTTGCTGATGCACGCCACTTGTAGCACATACGTTACAAACTCGATATACTTCGCCTGTGTTTGAAATCTCCGAATATCAAACCACTGACGGCAAGATTCCCTTTCGCGAATGGCTGAAAAATCTCAACGATTTGATGGCATCGGCGCGAATCGATGCGCGATTATTGCGGCTGTCTGCCGGACTGTTCGGCGATTGCAAACCGATTGGCGACGGCGTGTGGGAATTGCGTGTCGATCATGGCCCCGGCTATCGCGTGTACTACGCGCTGTCGGGGCGGCGCGTGGTGTTGCTCCTCATCGGTGGCAGCAAACGCACGCAGACCAAAGACATCGCCACAGCACTCGATTACCTGAAGGACTTTAAGGAGCGCACCGAATGAAAACCGACAACGCTGTAGTAACTGCCGCCCCCGTTGCCGCGCCGTACGAAGCGGGGCTTCACGCCCGCCTGCGCAATGCCACCTACGCCGCCGCCTACCTTACCGCCGCGATGGAAGATGAGGAACCCGTGGTGTACCTGCAAGCACTGCGCCACGTAGCCGAAGCCCACGGCATGGCCAAAATTGCCGAAGCTTCGGGCATTCCTCGTGAAAGCCTGTACCGCGCACTCTCCGCGAAAGGCAACCCGAGATGGTCAACGCTTGCGGCGATATTGAAGGGAACGGGGTTGCAGTTGACGATTGCACCTGCGCCGAAAGCGCGGAAATCGTCACGTGCCTCGAACCACAGTTTTGCTTGAAATCATGCAAGGCACAAAGCTGCGGGAAATCGGCGCGATGCTGGGCCACCGCACCGCACAGATGACGCAGCGATACGCGCGCCTGACCGAACAGCATAAATCGGCGCTGGTGCGCAAGTTAGCAGCGCGGGTGATACCGAGCGGCGCAGCGCAACAAAACTGCCGTCATTGTTGCACTAAAGCGCGACGGGCAGTCACGCGGAAAATCTGCGCCCAAAGCGCAAAGAAGACGAACTTCAGAATCGAAAGTGCCAATGAGACCCCTCCTTAAACTGAAGCAATATTTCACTATTGAAGAAGTCGCCGAACACCTGTCGTCACTTTGCGATTCGCCCTTCAGTTCGAAAGACGTTTATCAATTGGTGTACGACGGCCACCTTCCGATTGCCTGCCGCTTCACTCGTCATGACGCTGTTGAGGTTTCGCCCGAGACATTATTCAGCGGCCTTGATCCAGATGATCCCTCTTGGCGTCCAAAGTTTCTCCGGGACAATGATGCGGTCGCAGGCGGTCTGTCGGAAGCCAAGCAAAAACCTGCAACAGACTTTTCGCTTAGGCACGTCAAAGTTGAGTGCGAGCGGCAGGCCAACGAAATCAGGGTACTCGACGGCGTTTACAAGCTGTGGCTCGACGGGCCTCATTATCTGAACTACGTGAAATGGCTTGCGAACGGCAACGATCCGCATGAGTTCGACTGGATTTCACTGTTGGGCGTGTGTGTCTATTCGGCAGACGGCACGTTACTTCAACCAGTGACACGCGCGGAAGGCACCGCCAACGTTTGGCGTGTATCAACACATACGCCAGAGCCTTGCGATTTCTTGATTTTGGCGGCCGACTTACTAACACTCGAATCTCTAGCATCGGTGCAACCCGTCGGCACGACAGAAAATGAGACGCCGCTGCACGGGAAGGAGCGGACGCATTACCTTAAAGTCATAGCG
Source organism: Burkholderiales bacterium (assembly GCA_043777615.1). GTDB lineage: Bacteria > Pseudomonadota > Gammaproteobacteria > Burkholderiales > Casimicrobiaceae > Casimicrobium. The sequence continues at coordinate 2,687 of JAYWHV010000024.1, forward strand.
GGCCTGCTTTCCAAATCGAAAATTGGGAAAAAAGAAACTGCCACGCATGTCTTGACGTTGTTAGAAGCTGAAGGACAGCAATCGATTGATCGCGCAACGCTTTCGAAAACGTTGACTGGCGCTAACAACTTAAGGAAGTAAACCGACAAACCGACAGCCTTAGCCGCACCTAAATTCCGGAGTTTTACGACACTGGCAACACTGGTCAACGCAATCACGCATTGCCCATTTGTGAGGTTGATAACCAATGTTGGAAAACACCGCGCCCCAATGGGGAACCGTCAAACAACTGTCCCAGCTCGAACCGAGTTTTAGCGAGCACGCACTACGCTGGCACATCTTCCAAGGCAAGCAAAACGGCCTAGAGCCACACATCCGGCGCATCGGTCGCAAGGTGCTGATTAACGTCACTGGCTTTCGCCAGTGGATCGCGAATCAAGCGTGAAAGGCGATCATGAAAAATAAGCTTAAAGCTTCTGCGCGGAAAGGCGCGAGCGCAATGAGCGCGCTCCACAACCCAGAAAAAACAAATGGCGCAACCCCGGAAGAGTTAGCGCCATCTGCAACCTACAAGTCAAATCATAGCGCAGAAAAGACGCTTGCGACCATCCGAGCGCGGCTATGTTTGGCGGGCGGTCAGACGCTCCACTGCGCAGACGACGGCTCTTACTTTGTCGTGACGCCATGGCAGCAAATCACCAAGTTCGACGGCATCGCATCGCTTCAGGCGCATGCTGATTGGGGCGCGCTATGAGCACGCCCGCTGAAAAACTCCTTCACCATCTCGGCGGCGTCAAATCAACCGGCGCGGGTAAGTGGCAAGCGCGGTGCCCTGCTCACGGCGACGCATCCCCCTCGCTGTCGATCAAAGAAACCAGCGACGGCACGCTACTTCTGAAATGTTGGGCAGGATGCAATGCCGCTGAAATTGTCCGGGCTATCGGGCTGGAACTGAGTGACCTGTTCCCGAAGCTCGATCGCTTCGATCAAACACGCTCGCCGCGACGTGAAATGAGGCCGTGGAGCGCATTGGACGTGTTGCGAGCCCTCATGCACGAGATAACCATTGTGGCCGTTTGTGCGGGCCGTTTGAACAATGCGGGTCTATCGACGGAAGATGCTGCACGGCTAACGCTGGCGACGAAACGCCTGTTGGCCGCAGGTTCGGCGGTGAACGTATGACAGCCTTATCAGTTGAACGTGGACAGGCAGCACTCGACAATGCGGCTGCAACACCACAACTACGGGTATCAAAGGTTGCACAGGTGCAAGCCAACGAATACGCGGCTTCCGCTGATACACCGGCAGATGCACCAAAGGTATCAGGGGTTGCAGACAATCAGATTCCCGACGAAAAAGCACGGCCATGCTTCAAGGTGTTTGATGACTGGTGGACAGTGGGCGCGGCAAAATTCAGACCGGGGCTATGGCACTTCGGAACCAATAACGAGTCGTCAACGCAGCTATGGATATGTTCGCCGCTGCATGTGGAGGCCGTCACTTTTGACGGGCAGGACAACAATTTCGGTCGCCTGCTGAAGTTCAAAAACACCTTGAAGCGCTGGCGTGAATGGGCCATGCCGATGGAGTTGTTACGCGGTAGCAGTGATGAGCTTCGCGGCGACCTGCTCGCGATGGGCGTTGAAATTGATCCATCCGCAAAAGCACGCGCTTTGCTTGCCAGTTATTTGCAAGCGCGAGCCCCGAAACGGCGGATGCGATGTGCCTTGCAAGTTGGATGGTGTGGCGACTCGTTTGTGTTGCCGGATATTGTCATTGGCCCGGAAGCCTCATCTGTCATTTTTCAGAGTGGCGAGCGTGGACATGATGAGTACACACGCGGCGGTGCGCTGGAAGGATGGCAACGAGAGATTGCAGCGCGGGCTGTCGGCAATCCACTGCTCACCCTGGCCTTGTCATGCGCATTCGCGGGGCCAATGTTGGGCCGGTGCAATGCTGAAGGCGGCGGCGTGCATTTCGTAGGTGACTCCAGTACCGGCAAGACCACGGCGATTGAGGCCGCATGTTCAGTCTGGGGTGGCACCGGTTACCGGCGAAGCTGGCGAGCAACAGCCAACGGCATGGAAGGTGCAGCAACGCTTTTTAACGATGGCTTGCTCGCGTTAGATGAGATATCCGAGTGTGACCCGCGCGAAGTCGGCGCGATTATCTACGCGCTGGGCAACGGTCGCGGCAAGCAGCGCGCAAGCCGGACAGGGTCGGCGCGTGCTGTTGCTCGCTGGCGATGTTTTGTTCTTTCAAGTGGCGAGCGCACCATCGGCACTGCGATGGCGGAAGGGGGCTATCGGGCAAAAGCGGGTCAGTCCGTCCGACTACTCGACATCCCGGCGGCACGCAAACACGGCGCATGGGACGTACTGCACGACCTATCGAGCGGGACGGCATTTTCGGACGCAATCAAACGAGCAGCATCGAAACACTACGGTCAAGCAGGACGTGCGTTTCTGGAAAAACTCACGTACGACGAAGAAGACTTTTGTGCGTCGCTGGAACGCATGAAGGCGCTGCCAGAATTCGCTTCTAAAGCGAGCGAGGGTCAAGACAAACGTGCGGGAGGGCGCTTCGCACTGCTTGCACTCTCGGGTGAACTCGCAACCGATTATGGTCTTACCGGATGGCCTGTAGGTGCCGCAATCGACGCTGCGGCTGTTTGCTTTGCTGATTGGCAGCGGCTACGTGGACGTGGCAACGATGAGCGCAAGCAGATCGCCGAACGGGTTGCAACGTTTATTGAACGTCACGGCGATTCACGCTTTTCAAACGCTGATACTCAGAACGACATGCCGATACGCGAGCGCGCCGGATGGTGGCGAGATGGTGCCGACGGGCGGATGTTTTTGGTGACGGCGGACGCCATGCGCGAGGCGTTGAAGGGCTTCGATTTCTTGCGCGCACTTGATGTCCTGCAAACATCCGGCGCATTAGCCGCACCCGGTGCGGACGGCAAGCGCGCGAAGCCTTATCGCATCGGCGGGCGTGCTGTCCGTCTGTATCCGATTCATTCCGAGAAGCTGGAGGCAGATCATGCCTCTTGAAAAACTGATCGCCCGCATGGAACAGCGTGATACCCCTGACACGCCGTGCAACGCGGGTGGTGTATCACGGGAAGCCTTATGCAGC
>JAYWHV010000025.1:0-5807 GCA_043777615.1 Burkholderiales bacterium
TCAAAAATCGACTTGCCGCCTTCGAAGTGATGGCGTTTGAGCAGGCCCGCTTGTTCGAATTGCGTCAGCACGCGATAAATCGTGGCCAGACCGACGTCCAGGCCTTCATCCATTAAAAGGCGGTACACGTCCTCGGCCGTCATGTGGCGCACCTTCGAGCCCTGGAACAAATCCAGCACTTTCATGCGCGGCAGCGTGGCCTTGAGTCCGGCGTCTTTAAGGTCTTGAGCGTGGGCCATGGTCAATAAGCGTCAAAAGGGGAGGTGAAATTCGCGGTCAAAATCAGGTTCGACCGCAAGGACGGGCGCTCTGCGAGTCGAACTATCGCCTGCCTTGGCTATCATACCCGCCTTACCGCCTCGTGCTCAAGCTCCCCAGACCATGCGCTTATTCAGTCTCATCGCCGCCTCCGCCCTCGCTCTGCTCGTCTCTGGCTGCGGCCTCGTCTACAAGATGGAGATCAATCAGGGCAACTATGTCACGCAGGATATGGTGGCCAAACTTAAGGAGGGACAGACTCGCCAGCAGGCCCGCCTTGTCCTCGGATCGCCGACCACCGAGAGCATTTTTCACAAGGACCGCTGGGATTACGCGTACTCGCTGGAGCGGCGCGGCAAGCAGATTACTTCGCACAAACTGACGGTTCTTTTTGCTGATGACAAAGTGAAGAGCTGGACGGTGGTTGACCTTCCGACTTCGCCTGTCGTGGATCGTGATCCGGCGTATGCGAACCTCGAAAAAGACAAGCGATCGGACGACAGCCCCGGCTGGTGGTCGACGATGACCGGCTGGTGGCGCCGCTAAGGGCTGCGCTGTGAACGCTGTCGCCCGGCTCGCAATCGCGGGCGCCTCCGGCAAGATGGGCCGCATGCTGTTTGAGGCGTGCGGGTCTGACCCTGAAACGCAATTGGTCGCGGCTCTTGATGCGCCGCAGAGCGCGGCAATCGGGGTGTCGGCCAAGGCGTTTGGTGGCAGCGTTGATGTTGCCGTCGCTAACAGCGCAACCAGCGTTCCGCCCGGAGCTGTCCTGATCGATTTCACGCGTCCTGAGGCTACGCTCGCGTACCTTGATGCGTGTGTCGTGAGCGGCGTCGGTATGGTCATCGGTACCACGGGTTTCGACGACGCGGGCAAGGCCAGAATCGCCGAGGCCGCCAAGAAAATTCCAATCGTCTTCTCCCCGAACTATTCGGTGGGCGTGAACACGGTTTTCAAATTGCTCGAACTCGCGGCGAAGTCGCTGAACGAGGGCTACGACATTGAAATTGTCGAGATGCATCACCGCATGAAGGTTGATGCGCCGTCGGGCACCGCGCTCAAGCTTGGCGAAATCATCGCCGAAGCGCAGGGCACGAAGCTCGCGGATCGCGCCGTGTATGCCCGTGAAGGGCACACGGGTGAGCGCAAAAACGGCACTATTGGCTTTGCGGCGCTGCGCGGCGGCGACGTGGTCGGCGACCATACGGTGGTCTTCGCTGGCGTGGGTGAGCGCATAGAAATCACCCACAAATCGGCTAGCCGCGCCACGTATGCCGTCGGGGCGATACGCGCGGCAAAGTTCTTGCATGGGAAAGCGAACGGACTGTTCGACATGCATGACGTTCTGGGCCTCAAATAGCGCTGGTTTGCGTAGCAGCTTTCGGCTGAAACGTCGCCCGCACAAGGGCTGAGCGCCTTAAAGGCCATACGTCGACAGTAGCCGAAAACAACTGTGAGCCCCAGTGTAGCGGTGCTTACGCCTAAAAGACGTACGCCTGAAAGAAGAGGACATGGGCAGAGCAAACGGTACTGGAGGCGCATCGTCGCATGCTGGCAAACGCACGACCGCCCATTGCCCGCGTTGCCACGACACGTTTCCGTGCGGCGCGACAGATGTGGCCTGCTGGTGTCAAACGCTGCCGCCGCTCACTTTGACGCCGCAGCCCGCCGATCTCGTCGGCAAAGGCTGCCTTTGCGCGCGCTGCCTGCAGGCCGCGATTCGCGCGGGCGGCCCGGATGTAGCGGGCATTGCGGGCAACGACCGGTAGCGAGCGTTGGCGATCTTTCTCGTGCGCCACACGGCCCCCGACATCAAGCCGGGCGTGATCTATGCGGCGAGTAACGTCCCCGTTCATGAGGCCGAATTCATTCGCGTGATGCCGCTGATCGACGCTGCGCTGCCGCAGGAGGCGCTCATCGTGACCAGCCATCTGTCGCGCTGCCGCAGGCTCGCGGACTTTCTCTCGATGCGTGGGACGGGCCGCGTCGTCATCGTTGACCCACGTCTGACCGAGCGCGACCTGGGACGCTGGACCGGAAAGAAATGGGAACAGATTCCGCGCCGCGAAGCCAAAGAGTTTGACGGAAATTTTCTTGATCACTGGCCACCGCCCGTCGAGACCGAAAACGGCCCGGTTCTGCGCGGGCTGCACGTGTATCCCCGGCTCGGCGCGGGCGAATCGGTACGCGCAATGCAGACGCGGGTGATCGAAGGATTTGAGGCGGCCTGGGAAATTGCGGAGGGTCGCAATCTGGTCATCGTCTCGCACGCCGGACCGATCGCGGCGATGATCGCCTACTGGCAGGGCGAGATTCTGCGTCGCGGCATCGAACCATCGCCGGGATGTGGTGACGTCGTGCAGTTAGCCAATGTTGACGGGCAGCAGCGCGCCTTTATTGCACGGCGCGCAACCGCGATCGACGAAGCAAACAGCTTTTAGCTTAAAGCCTTATCACATTGGGGATAGAGGCGAAATTAACGAGATATCGACTTATGCTAATTTGAAGCTACAGCCCATATTCAGCATGGGATAGTCAAGAAAGTTTATGTAAATTGAGCCCCGTCAATCAGGTACAATTGACAAGCTCTAGATACGGGATTTCGCGCGCTTTCAGGTTTACTGAATCGACGTTGATTTCGGTCAATGCTCTCGCGAGCAAAGCCCCGCTTCCGCGCCATTGTTAGTGATTGTTCATTCAGTTGAACGACGTCAACAACGCACTAGGGCTCGCAAATTAATCGATTGCCGCTCCTTCTTTGCCGCGGCGGTCTTCGCACAGAGCCTTGAATCATGACGCCACACACGCCCTCCAGCAGCCCTACGTCGCTACTGCCCTCTTTCACGCCAGCACTTCTGGCATTAGCTGATGGAACCGTGTTTCGGGGACGCAGCATCGGCGCAACGGGACAGGCGACGGCCGAGGTCGTGTTCAACACCGCCATCACCGGTTATCAGGAAATCCTTACCGACCCGTCCTATGCCGGTCAGTTCGTGACGCTCACTTACCCGCACATCGGCAACGTTGGCGTGAACCCTGAAGACGTCGAATCGCACAAAATTTTCGCCTCCGGCCTCATCATTCGCGACCTCTCGATGGTCGTCTCGAACTTCCGCGCTACGCAGTCGCTGGATGAGTACCTGAAGGCGGCGGGCGTCGTCGGCATTTCCGACATCGACACCCGAAAGCTCACGCGTATCCTGCGCGACAAGGGTGCGCAAAACGGCTGCATTCAGGCTGGCGATATTGACGAAGCGAAGGCCATCGCCGCCGCGCGTGCCGCGCCGAATATGGCCGGGCTTGATCTGGCCAAAGTCGTGTCCTGCACCGCGCCGTACGATTGGACGCAAAGTACATGGGCGCTGGGCGCTGGCTACGCAGAGCGCGAACGCGGCACGGCCGAGTATCACGTCGTCGCCTACGACTACGGCGTCAAGTTCAACATCCTGCGCATGCTCGCCGAGCGCGGCTGCAAGCTCACCGTCGTGCCCGCACAAACCAGCGCGAAAGACGTGCTGGCGATGAAGCCGGACGGCGTGTTCCTCTCGAACGGACCTGGCGACCCGGAGCCTTGCGACTACGCCATCGCGGCGATCAGGGAAATCGTCGACAGCGGCACGCCCACGTTCGGCATTTGCCTCGGCCATCAACTGCTCACGCTCGCGAGTGGTGGCAAAACATTGAAGATGAAAACCGGCCACCACGGAGCAAATCATCCGGTGAAAGATCTGGACGATGGCCGCGTCCTCATTACGTCGCAAAACCACGGCTTCGCGGCAGATGCAGCGAGCCTGCCCGCGAACGTGCGCGTAACGCATGTGAGCCTCTTTGACGGCACGCTGCAGGGCATTGCCCGCACTGACAAACCCGCGTTCAGCTTTCAGGGCCACCCCGAAGCGAGCCCCGGTCCGCATGATGTGGCTTACCTGTTTGACCGGTTCATTCAGCTGATGGGCGAGCCATCGTGAGTTCGCTCAAAGCGAGGCAGCTGATCCTCGTTCGCCACGGCGAAACCGACTGGAACGCCGAAGGCCGCATTCAGGGCATGCTTGACGTGCCTTTGAACGCGCTTGGCTTGCAGCAGGCCGAACTGGCTGCGGCTGAACTTGCTCGGACGATTGAGCTGGCTGAACTGGTGTCAAGCGATCTGGTGCGCACTCGCGAGACCACCAAACCGATCAATGAAGCGACTGGCTTCGAGCCGCGGTTTGACGCACGAATTCGCGAGCGGCACTTCGGTGTCTGGCAGGGCATGACCTACGAAGAGTGGCGCATCAAGGATGCTGAAGGCATGGCGCGCTACAACGCCGGCGACCCCGACTACGGCCCCGAAGGTGGCGAAACCGCGAGCCAGTTTCTCGCGCGTTGCGTGAGCGCGGTGTCGGACCTGGTCACCGTCAGCAAAGAAAAGACGCTGATCCTCGTGACCCACGGCGGCGTCGTCAGCTCGATGGTGCGCCACTCGCAGGGCCTCAATCCGCAAAGCGCACGCACCTGGAGCGTTCCGAACGCGTCGATCAGCGAATGGCGCGTTGAATACGTCAATGACGAACCCGTTTTTTACGTCGACCGCATCGGTGATGTGGCTCATCTGGAGCACGCTGAGGCGGCGCTCGACGAAGTAGACAAGTAGAAGAAAAATTATGCCAAAACGTACCGACATAAAAAGCATCCTCATCATCGGCGCTGGCCCGATCATCATCGGTCAGGCCTGCGAGTTCGATTACTCCGGCGCGCAGGCGTGCAAGGCGTTGCGCGAAGAGGGCTACAAAGTCATCCTCGTCAACTCGAACCCGGCGACGATCATGACTGACCCCGAGATGGCGGACGTGACCTACATCGAGCCGATCACGGCAGCCGTCATCGAGCGCATTATCGAAAAAGAAAAGCCCGATGCGCTGCTGCCCACAATGGGCGGACAGACGGCGCTCAACGCCGCGATGGAGCTGTCGAAAAATGGCGCGCTCAAGCGTCACAACGTTGAGCTGATCGGTGCCAACGAAGAAGCGATTGAAAAGGCCGAAGACCGCTGGAAGTTCAAGGACGCGATGACCAAAATTGGTCTTGGCTCCGCGCGCTCCGGTATCGCGCATTCGATGGAAGAAGCGCACGCGGTGCAAAAAACGCTGGGCTTCCCGACCGTTATCCGGCCGAGCTTTACGATGGGTGGCAGCGGCGGTGGCATCGCCTACAACCATGAAGAATTTGTCACCATCTGCAAGAACGGCCTTGAGCTTTCGCCGACAAATGAACTCTTGATCGAAGAGTCGTTGCTCGGCTGGAAAGAGTTCGAGATGGAGGTGGTGCGCGACAAAAAAGACAACTGCATCATCATCTGCTCGATTGAAAATCTCGATCCGATGGGCGTTCACACGGGCGACTCGATCACCGTGGCGCCGGCGCAAACGCTGACCGACAAGGAGTACCAGATCATGCGTAACGCATCGATCGCGGTGCTGCGTGAAATTGGCGTGGATACGGGCGGCTCCAACGTGCAGTTCTCGATCAACCCGAAAGACGGTCGCATGATCGTGATCGAGATGAATCCG
>JAYWHV010000026.1:0-21607 GCA_043777615.1 Burkholderiales bacterium
CCCATCGAGCGACGCGTCGCCTCGAGCAAAAGCACGATCAAAGTTGTACCCATGACAACATCCATCGGGTCCGGATTGCCGATGCGGAAAGCAAGGTCATCGAAGACGTACGGGATATACACCGCTGCCACGATCGCCGCCAGCGCAAACAGCCAGTCATAGAGGGGCAGTCCGAGCGGATGATGCCAGCTTGCCTCGCGTTGAACGCCTTCTTTTTTGTTGAACGCGAAGACTAAAAATATCAGCCCAAGCACAAACGCCAGATGCACACCGCGATGCGTGGCCTCTCGCAGCAACCCAAAGCCCGCCGTGTAGTAATGAAACGCCGACAACGTGATCAGCAGAAATGTGACCGTCGTCAGCGCAACGTTCGCCATCGGGCGGAAGCGCATCTCGCTGTCGTACTTTGTTTCCAGTTCGGCAACCGCTTTGTCATCGATGGTGAGCGTGGTCATGAGGGCTTTCGGGTGCATGAAAAAAGGCCGGTGTGTCCGGCCTTATGGGGTGTCGTGTGTGTTGTCGAAGCTTATTTCAACAGACCAACTTCACGATAAAACTTCTCGGAACCCGGATGCAGCGGAATGCCAGCCCCTGCGATTGCGCCTGCCCGGACGATTGCCTTGCCTTTGGCATGACCCGCGTCGAGCGCTTTGCGAGCGTTATCGCTCCACAGCGCTTTGGTGATGTTGTAGACCAGCGCGGTGTCCTGTTTGGCGCTCGTTACCCACTGCGCGCCGACGGCAAGCGTCTTCACGGCACCGACTCCTTTGTAGGTGTCAGCCGGGATCGTGTCCATCGCGTAGAAACCAAATTGCTTGGAGAGCTTTTCGGCTTCAGGACCTGTAATGGCAATGATGTCGATGCCGCCGGTTGCGGCCAACTCAGCGATTGCGCCAGCCGGATAACCGCCCACGAAGAAAAACGCGTCTAGCGAGTTGTCTTTCAGTTTTTCGCCAGCAGCGTTGGGTTTCAGGAACTCTGGTTTGATATCTTTTTCAGTGACGCCATAAGCTGCGAGGATGGCACGCGCATTGACGAGCGTTCCGGAACCGGGCTCGTCGAGTGACACCCGTTTGCCCTTGAGGTCAGCAATGGTCTTGATGTTCGCGCCTTTGCGGGCCACGAGGTGAAAGCTCTCGGGGTACAGGTTCGCGATCAGGCGCAGATCTGCAACCTTTGGTTTGCCTTCGAAGGTGCCAGTACCGGTGAAAGCCCAGTAGGCAACGTCGGCCTGCGAAAAGCCGGATTCCGCGCCGCCACCCTGAATGGCGTTGATGTTGGCGACCGAGCCATTAGAGGCGACGGCCGACGCGACGAGACCGGGAACGGCTGGCTGCGAAATCGCGTTGGCGATCAAACCACCAATCGGGTAGTAAGTCCCGGCGACGCCGCCGGTATTGATGCGGAAAAAGCTCTGCGCCGAAGCAGTGGAAGCAAGCAACAGCCCTGCGGCTGCCAGCATGGCTGGAAAAAGATTACGTTTCATCGGGAATGTCCTCAAAGTCGATTAACGCGCTGTTTCCTCAGGAAGCAGCGCTGTAATCCGTAGTTTATTCCCGAGCCGCGGATTGGGGCCGTCAGCGTCTTAATTCACCCGCAATTCATCGCAGGCAAACGCGATGGAAAAGGCATCGATACCCACATTGATGCCGCCGGTGAGGCTCATCGTGGACAACACGAGTTCAACGTTATGGCGCTTGCATGTGTCGCGAAGGTTTCGGAACGACTCGAGCGTTCGTATATCTTCAAGATTGCCGGCGTAGCTCGCGCAAACGGTGCGAATGGTCAGCCCGCGCTTGACGTGGGCAGCGGCGATGTTGATGGTACGGTCGAGCGCCTCCTGATGTCCGCGCACTTTGAGAATTGGCGCGGTGTTGCCCGCGTGCGCATGCACGATTGGCTTGATGTCGAGCGCCTGCGCCACGTTGTAGGACAGCCAGGACAACGATCGATCACCTTTTTCGCTTGCGCGTTTGTAGAGATAGAACAAGTCTTTTGGCACAACGAGCGTGTGCACGGTGCTGCGCAGCCGTTCGATGGATGCGGCCACGTCGGCTGCGGGAACGCCTCGGTTCAACTGGTTCACCGTTTCAGCGACCAATACGGCCTGCCCGGTGAAACCGGTTTCCGAATCGACCACCCATGTCTTGAACGGCGAGCGGTTGCCGATGGCGCGGCGCACGCGGTTGTGGATCACCGTCAAGTGGGACATCGCAGCGAGCGAGTTCATATAAATGCGGCTTCGAGCCGCGGTGATCGTCACTTGCAGTACGTTGTCAATTTTTTCAGTTAGATACGACTGAATGAAGTCGCGCGACTCGATGGGGCCGAGCGGCGTGGTTGCGGCGCTGTTGCCGCGCGCCGAAAGGTCTTTCCGGAAGAATTCCATCGCGTCAAATTCGTTGTGCGTGTCGTACAACTCCCAATCACCGACCGACAATTTGATCGGCAGCACCACGACGTTGTTTTCCGCGAGCCACTCGCTCGGCATGTCGCACGCGGCATCAACTACCACGAGTGTTCGCTCCCGATCCGATTGCGCCGTGCGGGGAGCAATGCTCGCTTCATGACTGATGTTATGAACTCGATCGTTCGCGGCGGTGTTGGGCGGGCGCGCAATCGACACAGGCCCGTAGGCAAAGGCGTTGGAAGTCAAATGATTCATAAGAGTGGCAATCGCGCGCAAAAAACAATGACAAAGACGGCAAAAACGCTGAAAAAACAGTGATTTAGAAGAGGCGTGCGACGTATTAAACGAGTTGGGTGGGAGCGAATTCTAGGAGCGAATCAGCGCGAATCCGACGCCAGGCGCGCAGATTCAGACTCGTCTGCGTGCATATTTGCATGCCAAAGACATAAATTGTGAAAGGGTGAACGGTGTGAAAGTGACGTGGCGCGTCAGTCGCGCTTAAGCGGCTCGCGATTGGGCGTCAAGTGCGTCACTGCACTTCCGGAGCACTGGCGAACGAAATCAGCACGCTGCCCACGCCGAGCACGGCTGCATTGGTCATGCTCATGGTTCCAGTGAGCAGCGTCACGCCGTGCTTAGCGCACATTGCCGAAAGGCGAACGTATGCCGGGATGTGCCGCAATTCGGCGATGTCACCCGCATAGCTCGCGCACACGAAGGGTGCGTTCAACTGACGTTCGACGCGACTGGCTGCCAGGTCAAATGCAACTTTTGCCGCCGCCGCAAAGCCGCTTTGCGTGGTCATCACCCGTACTTCGTCGCCGCTCGCGATGGCCACAGGCATACGGTCGAACAATTGCCCGACATTCCGGCTGAGCCAATGGGAAACAGGCGCTTCCGGCAAGTTCGCGCAGTGATGAAAGAGCGCTAGGTTGCGCGGCACTGCGAGCGTTTTTACGTGTCGGCGCAGCGCATCGACCTGTTGCACCATCTCTGGCACCGCCACGTGAGCCCTCAACAAGCGTGCACACTCGGCAATCAAAACGCCATGCCCATTGAACGAGGCACCCGAGTCCATGACCCACATCTTGAAGGGTCGCGTATTGCCCGCGCGTCGGCGCTCCCGCGAGCTTTGCACCATGAGCTTCTGTGCGGCCGTGAGCGAGTTTGCATAGCTGTTGCTGCGCATTGAGCTCATCGCAATCTGCAATACAAAATCGGTCTCGTCCGTCGCGCGCTGGGCGATCAGCTCGCCCGTGGTCTCGGCGCTGGTCGCCAGCGTGTGCGTCGGGCCGTCAAACTGAGCGAGATGCCGGCTCGCGAAGCGCATGGACGTCTCATCGTCGCCATCATCAATTCGCGACATCTCGCCGTTGCGGAGTTTGATGGGCAGCAGCAGCACACCCATCTTCGCGCGCCAAAGGGCGGGCAAATCGCTCGCGGCGTCGGTTACCAGCAAAGTGCGATTTGTCTGGTCAATCGGGGCTGATTCGGGATGGGCCAGGTCAGACGCTGCCGCCGTTGATTCGGCGTCCATCAAGCCCCGGGCAAATCCACCGGAAAGGTTGTAGCTATAAGTGTCGCGGTCGTATCGCGTGAGGCGACGCCGGGTTTCGGTGGGGAGTTCAGTGAACATGCCTTCAAAAACGCAATCGATTGCGAAGTTGCGCCACGGCCTCGTACTGCTGATGTCCCTTCAAAACGTCTAAACGAGGCAGCGAAAAACCATTCAGCTTTTCGCTAAAATGACCGTTGCATTGGGGCTAGACGGGCATGAACCAACTTGTCGACTTTGTTAAAAATCGCGCTCTAGCCCCAATGCCGCAAGGGCTGCACGGAAAAGACGCTTGCCGTATCCGTGTGATCTGGTGGTCATCAAACCGTCAATCCGCCTTGATCTGCCCCGCGTCGATCACTCGCTTCCACTTCACGGTTTCCGTCCTGATCAACGCCGATAGCGCCTCCGGCGTTCCGCCAACGGGCTCCGCGCCCTGGCTGGCGAAGCGCTCCTTCACGTCCGCGCTTTGCACGGCCGCAGCGGCCTCGCGCTGCAATCGTTGAATGATCTCGCGCGGCGTGCCTGGTGGTGCGAACAGGCCGAAATACGTGTTCACCTCGTAGCCCTGCAAACCGGACTCAATCACCGTTGGCACGTTCGGCAACAACGGTGTGCGTTTGGTCGAGGTGACCGCCAGCGCCTTCACCTTGCCGCCCTTGATGTGGGGCAGCGCGGAAACCAGCGAATCGAACAGCAAATGCGTCTGCCCGCTGATCAAGTCCGGGATCGCCAGCGCCGTGCCCTTGTACGGCACATGCGTGAGCTGCACGCCTGCGAGCAGCTTGAAAAATTCGCCTTGCAGATGAACGATAGTGCCGTTGCCGCTGGACGCGAAGTTCAGCGCATCGGGCTTTGATTTCGCGAGCGTGACGAGCTCGGCCACGTTGGTCACAGGCAAGTTCGGGGTCACGATCAGCACATTGGTCGCCGTCGCCACCTCAGAAATGGGCGCAAAGTCTTTTTCCACCGAATACGGAATATTTTTGTAAAGCGTTGGCGCAATCGAATGCGTTGAAGTCGTGGCGAGTAGCAAGGTGTAGCCATCCGGCGCCGCCTTCGCAGCCTCGTTCGAACCCAGCGTGCCGCCCGCCCCCGGCTTGTTGTCCACGATCACCGTCTGGCCGAGTTGCGTCGAGAGCTTTCGCGCCAAAGTGCGCCCAATGATGTCCGTCGCGCCACCCGGCGGAAACGGGATGATCAGGCGGATTGGTTTGCTTGGGTATGCCTGCGCCAATGCGGCTTGCGGCGCGGCAAACCCAGAAATACAGAGGACAACGAGTAGGCGGAGGCGCAATTTCGTGGACATGGGAATAGTTGAGACGAATCGCCTGATCGTAGAGCAAGCGGCCTATATCACAACGAAAAGACATCATTTCTCGCCAAATCGTGCTGCGGCGCAGTAAAATCGAGGGTTATCTTTCCAAGCCCTGCCGCTGCCCATCTTCGGGCCTCTCGCGTCTTAGGGTGTTTCAGGCCTCCACATGACAACCACCGCAAGCGCAAACCTCGGTCTTCGCAACATCGCCATCATTGCCCACGTCGACCACGGCAAAACCACGCTCGTCGATTGCTTGTTGAAGCAATCTGGCACCTTCGCTGCGCATGAGCAAGTCGGCGAGCGCGTGATGGACTCAAACGACATCGAGCGCGAACGCGGCATCACGATTCTGGCGAAGAACTGCGCCGTGACCTACAAGGGCTCGCGCATCAATATCGTCGACACGCCGGGCCACGCGGACTTCGGCGGTGAAGTGGAGCGCGTGCTCTCGATGGTCGACGGTGCATTGCTGTTGGTTGACGCGGTTGAAGGCCCGATGCCACAAACGCGTTTTGTGACGAAAAAAGCGCTCGCGCTCGGTCACAAAATTATCGTCGTGGTGAACAAGGTGGATCGCCCGGGTGCGCGGCTTGATTGGGTCGTGAACCAGACATTTGAGCTCTTCGACAAACTGGGCGCAACTGAGGAGCAGCTTGACTTCCCAGTGGTTTACGCCAGCGCGCTGAACGGTTGGGCGACCACCACGGCGGGCGAAATCACCGAGACGATGGAGCCGTTGTTCGACACCATCCTGAGCAAGATTCCAGCGCCAAAGCTCGACGACAATGCGCCGCTGCAACTGCAAATTTCCGCGCTTGACTACAGCACGTACGTTGGTCGTATCGGTATCGGTCGTATCCATCGCGGCACCATCAAATCCGGCACGCAGTACACGATGCGCCTCGGTGATGAAGACAAAGGCATGTGCAAGGTCAATCAGGTGTTGACGTTCAAAGGACTGACACGTAGCGAAGCCGAATTCGCCACGGCAGGCGACATCGTCGCGATCACCGGCATTCAGGATCTGGGTATCGGCTACACCATTTGCGACAAGGAAAAGGCTGAAGGCCTCCCCGCAATTGCGGTCGACGAGCCCACGCTGACCATGAGCTTCTGCGTGAACACGTCGCCGCAAGCCGGTCGTGAAGGCAAGTACGTGACCTCACGCCAGATTCGCGAACGCCTGCAGAAAGAGTTGCTCGCGAACGTTGCGCTTAAGGTTGAAGACACTGAAGATGCCGACGTTTTCCGCGTCTCAGGTCGCGGCGAATTGCACCTCACGATTCTTGTAGAAAACATGCGTCGCGAAGGCTATGAACTCGCGGTCGGCAAGCCCGAAGTGCTGTTCAAAATGATCGACGGCGTGCAGAACGAGCCGATGGAAGCGCTCACCGTTGACCTCGAAGAAGGCCATCAGGGCGGCGTGATGCAGGCGCTCGGCGAGCGTCGCGGCGAACTCACCAACATGGAAAACGACAGTCGTGGTCGTGCCCGTCTGGAGTACCGGATTCCTGCACGTGGTCTGATCGGCTTCCAGAACGAATTCATGAACTTGACCCGTGGCACCGGTCTCATCAGCCACATTTTTGATGGCTACGCGCCGCATCGTGGCGACATGCCAGGCCGTCGTAACGGCGTGCTGATTTCGCAGGACGATGGCAACGCCGTCGGCTTCTCGCTGTTCACGCTGCAGGATCGCGGCCGTCTGTTTGTTGCCCCAGGCGACATCGTGTACGAAGGCATGCTGGTCGGCATCCACAGCCGAGACAACGATCTCGTCGTCAACCCGATTAAAGAGAAAAAGCTCACCAACGTGCGCTCCTCCGGCAAAGACGAGAACATCCTGCTCACACCACCGGTCAAGCTCACGATCGAATATGCCGTCGAATTCATCGAAGACGACGAAATGGTGGAAATCACACCGAAATCGATCCGCCTGCGCAAGCGCTACCTGAAAGAGCATGAGCGCAAGTCGTCTATGCGTCGGGCTGAAGCGGCGGCGGTCGCGGCTTAGTTGCCGCTCGGTCACCGCGTTGCCGCCAGCCTGAAACTTTTTCGGCGGTTGGCTATCCTAGCGACATGCACACGCTTCGCCGCTTCCGTAAATTGATCGCATTGGCGGCCTTGATCTGGCTGCCAATGACGGTATTTGCGCAGGTTTGTGCGACACAGGCGGTGATCGACGCGATGGGCGGAACCGAACATCCGGGGCTGGTTCAGCCCGGCGATTGCGCGCATCATGCAGGCGACAGCCCGGCTGCTCACAACGTTGTTGTGAATATCGTTGTGGACGCTGAGACGTTCTGGCGCAGTGTCGATTCCTTCGACAGCGGCTGCGACATGCAGTCCCTTTGCACATTGGCCGGACTCGCTGTAGTGACGTCATCAATAGCGGCCAACGCTGCGTTTTCCAGCGCCAACGCAGGATTTGCTAGCGCCAGCCCGGTGTTTGCGAGTCATTCGCTCACGCCAGATACGCCGCCACCCCGCCTCGCACTGTAATCTTCTTTAGCCGGGCGATTTGCGGCATCGAAATATGTATGCAGACCGCCCTACGTGATTCACAGTTTTTTTGTGAGGCTTCATGAGGTCTTTCCTTTTCATGGCTGCAGCACGGGCCTTAGCTACAGCTACGCTCTTCGCTTGCGGCGCACTTGTCACCACCAATGCGCAGGCGGGATTTTTTATCCCTAAAGACAACTGGATGGCGATGTCGGGCTACACACCTGACGAAGTCAACATTGACCTTGCATACGGCTTGCGTCGCGACCTGAGCCTGTCCATCGGTCTCACTCGCGTTCGCGAAGCTGCGACCGATGGCAAATCCGGCAGCCAATGGCGCAACGTCTGGATCGCGCAGGGTGCCTATCTTCTGAATCGAACACCGACTGACGACGGCATCGCCAACGCCTATGTCTTTGGTGGACCACTCGTTGAGCAACGCGAAGGTGGCGGTCAGGCACATGCAGGAGCCAGCACCGGCCTCTGGTTCGACTACGAAACGCGCCGAATTTACACGCGGCTCAAGCTGCATTCGTTTAAAGCGTTTGCGGGCGAAGGCGGCCAGAACTGGCGGCGCAACGAGGTCGTCGGTCAGGCGATGTGGGCACCGTACGCGGCGGACTACGAGGACGTAGCGAGCTGGATCGGTGTGCAGGCGAAGCGCGTGAGCGATACGCCGCAAACCGAGATTACGCCCTATGTCCGGTTCTTCCGTAAGAACTGGTGGGTGGACGCTGGCGTAAGCGTGAACGCCACGCACCGCCGCGATGTATTCGTCAACTTTATGTACCTTTTTTAATTTGAAATTCTGGAACTCACTATGAAAAACACTTCTCTCATTGCATTGGCGATCACCGCAGCACTGGCCGCCAACGTAAGCACTGCCGAGACCTTGAAAGTGAAGGTGGACGGCATGGTCTGCGGCTTTTGCGCGAGTTCTATCGAGAAGAAAATGCGTGCAGAAAAAGCGACTGCCGACGTGTTCGTCAGCCTCGAAAACAAGATCGTGGCGGTCGCTGAAAAGCCAGGGCAAAAGCTTGACGAGGCGCGCATCAAGGCCCAGATTGCAGACGCCGGTTACGAGGTGAAAGGCATCGAGCGTGTGGCAACGAGTTTGAAAGATATTCGCGCCGAAACAAAAGCGAAAAAGTCCTGATGGATAGTGTTGCCGAGCAAAAGATCGGCAGCCGTCTGACCTGGCTGACGATCTTCACGAGCGCGAGCACGCTCCTGTGTTGTGCGCTGCCGGCATTGCTGGTGGCGCTCGGCGCGGGCGCGGCGCTCGCGTCGTTGGTGGGCGTGTTCCCTCAGATTGTCTGGGTTTCCGAGAACAAGTCCGCGGTGTTCGGGGTGGCGGGTGTCATGCTCGCCGTCGCCGGCTACCTTCAATACCGCGCGCGGTTTCTGCCGTGCCCGGCCGATGCGTCGCTGGCTGCGGCGTGCGCGCGACAACGGCGGGTATCAAACGTCATCTATTTCGCGTCGCTTGCGCTCTATGTGATCGGTGTTGGTTTCGCGGTCTTGGGACCGTACTTGACGGATTGAATATCGCGAACATTGTGCTCGAATCGGCGTTGACGTGCCGCCCCTACGGACGGGCGCTGATTGCTGCCACTAAACTAGCGGAATGACATCCGCTTCGACCCGGCCAAAGATTTTGATCATTAGCGATGCTGTGGCTCCCACGGGTTTTGCCCGTGTGATCCGCAGCATCTTCGAGCGCTTGACCGAGCACTATGAGCTGCACCAGCTGGCAACGCGCTACGACGGCGGCACACACGACTGGCCGTGGACGCTGCACAAGGCCTCTCGGGGCAACAGCGTGTACGGCTACGATCAGATCGCGCCGCTGATCGACCAGTTGCGACCGGAACTCGTTTTCCTGCTCTACGACATTGCGTTTCAGGCACCGTATCTGTTGCACATTCGCAAGGCGCGATGGCAGCCCAAAGTTGTGATGTATACGCCCGTCGAAGCGGGGCCGATTGCGCCCGAACTGCTAGAGCGACTGACTGGATTGTCGCGTTACGTGATGTACACCGGATATGGCCGTGACGTGATTGAAAATTCGCTGGCGCAACTTCGTGAACGCAACCCCGAGTTCAAATTTCCGACGCTTGAAGTCATACCGCATGGCACTGATGGTGGCCGCTTTTTTCCAATCAACGATGCCGCAGAATCGCCAGCGCCAGAGACCGACATCGCTCGCAGGAAAGCTGCACGACAGCACCTGAAGATTGATGATCCGAATCATCCCGAATCGTTCGTCGTGCTCAACGCCAACCGTAACATGCCGCGCAAGCGCATTGATCTGACAATGCAGGGCTTCGCGCTGTTCGCGCGCGACAAGCCGCCGACTGTGAAGCTCTATCTGCACATGGCGACCGAAGACAGCGGCTGGAACGTGCTGATTCTGGCGAAGCGCTACGGCATTTACGACCGCCTGATCATGACTCGCGCCGATAACGTGCGACCGCAGTTGTCCGATGCTGAGTTGAACTGGATCTACAACGCCTGCGACGTTGGCATCACGACCACGACAGGCGAAGGCTGGGGCATGGTGAGCTTTGAGCATGCGGCCACTAGAGCGGCGCAAATCGTGCCGCGTCATACGTCGCTTGAGGAGTTGTGGGACGGATCGGCGGAATTTGTTGAACCCGCATCAACGACGACCTGGCCTGGCAATCTCACAGAAGGGCACATCGTTTCGGTCGAAGGTGTCGCTGCCGCTCTGCAACGCCTCTACGAAGACCCTGACCATCGCTCTGCTCTGGCAGAAAGGGCGTATGCCAACGCGAATCACCCCGACTACGGTTGGGATGCGATTTCCGCGCGCTGGAAAGCGCTATTTGACGAAGTGATCGCCAAACCGTGACGCGCGCCAACGCTGCGCTACCGCGCGGCGGGAACAGACGGGCGGGCTACTGGACGAAGAATCCGAGGGTGACCGCTTTGCCGACGCCGGTCGAGGGAATGGTGATGGTGAATGGCGCGGCCTTCCCGGGGTTGTCGACCGAAAAACCAACTGAGACATTGCTGCGGTTGTCGTAGTACGGCCACGAACTGGTCTTGCCGGGTGCGAGCGTTCCGCAGTCCGCAGAAGTGCCATCGCCAATGGAAATAAATAGTTGCTGCGGCGTGTTGTTATAGAGCTGCATGAATCAAGTCTCCGTGAGGTTAAATCGGGGGCAGTGACGACTGTGTAGACAAGTAGACGCTGGAAATAACGCGAAACTTACTTGACCACGAGTGCCATTTCGACTTGATTGCCCGTCTGGGTTTGTGGAATGGTGACGTTGAACCACGTATTGGACACCGGCAGAAACTCGACCACTACATTGGTCCGATTGTCATAGCCAGGCAGATCAACCAGCCCGCCAATATCAATCTTCCCGCAGTCGGTACCGCCGCTGAAAGAAATAAAGTACGAGACTGGCTGCCCGCTTTCATTGACGAGTTGCATCGATTTCTCCAGAGATGTGAATAGTCACGCAAGCAAAGAAAAGTCTTAGCTCTGAAAAGAGTATCGGAGCCACTGTTCAATTTGTCAAGACGCCGACGACGCGTCGCTTGGATCAAAGCACCTATCAGCTTTTGGAGGAAACGCTTATTTAACTGGGGGTGGATCGATAAAAAGACAATAGTCGACTAACCTTAAAATCGAGCACTACCCCACATTCAGCAACGAAAAAGCCGAATAGCTGTTATTCGAATCAACCTTCGGTTAGCTTCGTTTCGACCGTCGCGCGGTCACGCAATTCGCGCAGCCAGGTCTGATAGGCCTCATCGGCTTTGCGGTCGCGCAGGGCGACGCGGGCGCCTTGGCGG
The DNA here is from genome assembly GCA_043777615.1 of Burkholderiales bacterium. GTDB lineage: Bacteria > Pseudomonadota > Gammaproteobacteria > Burkholderiales > Casimicrobiaceae > Casimicrobium. The sequence continues at coordinate 11,617 of JAYWHV010000026.1, forward strand.
CTTTTCTCGGCGGTGACGTCCTGCTGGCGGCGCTCCGTCACTTCGATCAGGTGAAAGCCGAATTGTGTGCGTACCGGGCCGACAATCGTGTTGATCGGCGCGGTCTTCATGGCGGCTTCAAATTCGGCGACGGTGTCGCCAGGTGAAACCCAGCCCAGCTCGCCGCCCTTGGGGGCGCTGCCGTCCTCGCTGCCGAGCTTGGCGACGTCTTCGAATTTCGATCCGCCGCCGATGCGATCCTTCATCCGCTCAATCTTTGCCTTCGCTTCTGCCTCACCGACCAGATCGTTCACGCGCACAAGAATGTGTCGCGCCTTATTTTGTTCGACGATGGCTTTTTGCTCGCCCGCACGTTTGTCGAGCAGACGCAAAATGTGAAAACCGTTGGCGCTGCGCAAGACGTCGCTTGTCTCGCCTGCCTTCATCTTTTCGGACGCCTGCGCATACAGCACCGGCAGTCTGTCGCCTTGCCGCCAGCCAAGTGCGCCGCCCTGAGTTGCATCATTGGCATCCGAGAACACGGCTGCAACCTGAGCGAACGCGGTGCCTGCCTTGAGCTGGCGAGAAGCCTCTTCGGCCCGCTTTTTCCGCGCCTCAACTTGATCGGGCGTCGCCTGCTCGGGCACCAGCACCAGAATGTGCGCGAGTTGATACTCCGACTGGTTGGAGCCGACCAGTTTGGCCTGCGCGAGATAAGCCTCAATCTCGGAATCGGTCACAACGACGCGCGATTCGACTTCGCGATCACGCAGGCGGGAGAGCACAATTTCGTTCTTCAATTCGTCCCGGAATTTTTCCAGCGTGACCCCGTCCTGCTTGAGCGCAGCGGTGAACTGAATCATCGACATCTTGTTGTCAGCCGCGATGCGCTGAAGCGACGCGTTCACCGTTTCGTCATCCGCACGAACGCCGTATTCCTTCGCGTATTGCAGTTGCACTTTTTCGTTGATAAATCGCTCCAGCACCTGCGCGTCAAGCTCGGCGTCCGGCGGCATGGTGACGCCCTGACGCTTTAATTGAGCGGCGACAGCGCGCTTCTGCTCGGTCAATTCGTAGCGCGTAATGACTTCATCATTGACGACGGCGACCACACGATCAACGAGCTGGATACGCGACGTCTGCGCGAGCACCGGCAGCGTTGCGGTGCACAGCAATGTCGCGATGGCGACGGTGCAAGCCTTTGGGAAGAGGGAGATCGATTTCATAGTTCGGCGAAGATCTTTTGAGGCGCTTTTTAGGGCAGAAAGGGCTAGTTAGGATTCAGCGGTGAGCCAGGCGTCCACGGGGTGAACTCGGGGCCGGTCAGCGGCGCATCATCCAGACGGCGTCGGGTAGGATTATCGTAGAGAAGCGAATAGCCCGGAATATTTCGTTTGAGCACATCCAGCGGGTTAGAGCCGACGCGCCCCAATCCGTTCAATTCAAGTTGCAGAAAAAACGTGTTCGTCGCCGTGGTTGTTGAGGTCGCCAGACGCTGGGCGACGGCGCGAATGACGTAGCAGCAGCCGTCGTATTCGATGCCGAATACGCCTTCGGTGAGGCGCCGGTCCGCGATCGAATAATTGACCCGGCCAACCGCATAAATGCCGCGATAAATGGGCCACTGGCCCGCTACATCGATCTGCTTGACACGCACGTTTCCGGACTGCGTTGCCAGCTCGCGGATGGCGCGGTAGTTGACATTCAACGTGCGCGAGCGCTCAGGCGAGTAGCGCAAACCCAGCGAATAGCGCTCGGTCTGGCCGAGATTGGCGTTGTATTGTGTGTTCGCTTCCACATAGAGCGCATCTGTGACCCGCCCCTGCGCGGACAAAAGCAAATCCGAGCTGTTGCGGTCTCGCTCCGCTTCTCCCGGCAAAGTCACTCGCTGATTATTGAAATAGACGCGGCCGCCCATCGCAAAGCGCAGCCGCTCTTTTTGCGACTCGGGATCAAGCAGGCGCGACGTGACGCCGACCGAGAGCTGCTGGGTATCGCCAATTCGGTCCTGACCGACGTAGCGGTTCTGGTTGAAGAGTTGCAGATAGTTGAAGTCCGCGAGCGCTGAGTCAAACACCGGCGTCTCACGCTGGTCGCGATACGGGATGTAGACAAACATCGCCCGCGGCTCCAGCGTCTGTGTAAACGACGAGCCGAAGATCGATGAATTGCGCTCGAAGCGAAGTCCTGCATCAATACTGGTGATCGGTATGACTCGCGTCGAGTCGCGGTAATCGTCGAATTCACCAATCAGCTGGTAGCGCGAGGCGTGCAGCCCGACTTGCGGGGTCACGAAATAGCCGGGCTGTTCAATGCGGTAGGCCGCTGTGCCGTAGCTGTAAGCGCGATAACCGGATGGAAGCGACGCATTCGGATACTCAAAGCGCGTCGTGTCGCTGGTGAGTTGCAGTTCCAGTCGCTGGTCTGCAATCGGGCGATACACCGGCGATGTTGCCGTCAATTGTGGCAGTCGGTTATAGGGCGGCAAAACCAGTGCGCCCGGATCCTGCAGCGTCTGAAAGCGTTGCCCTTTTGCCGTGAACACCCAGTCAAACTTTCGATAGGTCAGCGTCGCGTCGCGCGGTAATGTCGTGATCGATGTGATCGAAACGAAGTCGGACAAATCGACAAAATAGCGTGCGTCCGACACATGGTTGTAGTTCACCGCCAGCGTCAGATTTGGAGTGAACAGCTGCGTGTGGCGAATATTTGTGGCGTCCCGCGTCACACCTGCGAGCCGATCCTTAGGCAAGATTTCGCCATCCCACACGCCTGTGCCTACCCCGAACGGCGTATAAAAAATGTAGCGAGCCTGCCCGTTGAAAAGCACCCCTCGCTTGGTCATCACGCGTGGCGTCAGGGTTGCGTCATAGTTCGGCGCAAGATTGAAGTAATAGGGCAGCTGAATGTCGAGGCCGCGATTGCCGCTCGTGCCGTAGGTGGCCGCGAGAAAACCGCTTTTGCGTTCGTTGTTCAGCGGAAAACTGAATTGCGGCAACCAGGCCACCGGGATCGAGCCGAGATAAATCTTCGCGTCACGCGCAACGCCGGTCGAGGTGCTCTCATCGATATCAAGCTGCCCCATTTCCAGACGCCACGCTGGGGAATCACCGACGCAGGTTGAATATCCGCCCCGCAACACGCGGTACTTTTCCGGACCAGTGAACTGCAACTCTTCAGCTTGGCCGCGGCCCTTGTAGAGTCCCAGCACGAAAGTCGGGCTCTTCATGAATCCCGTCTCGGTATCGCGTTTGTACTCAAGCTCTGGCCCTTCAACCAGATCCTGCCATGAGCGGATAACCACGTTGCCGCGTGCTTTGATGGTGTCAATCGAGAACTCGTAGCGCATCCAGTCAGATAACACCTGTCGTGACGGTGACTGCAGGTCAACGGAGCCAGTCGCTTCAAAGAACTCGTTATCGACGCCCGAGGTTTCACGTGCCTTGACGCTGGTGATCTCGCCTGGGTCCTTGCCATCCTTGCCTTTGGGCGCTGGCGGCTTCAACTGAACCGGGTAGCTTCCGTTCGACGAAATCGCCGAAGGGCAATACGGCCGCAAATCCGGCATGCCGCGCGCATTCAAGGGTGCAATCACGCCTGCCGCTGCCAGAGCACCCGCTACCGTGGTCGCGATGCACGAGCTCTGCGCATGCGTCGCCGCCGACGAGCACAGGGCAAATGCAAACACAGTAACGGGCCGGGGAAATGAACGCAAGGGTAGCAATTCTGGAAATGCGGAAATGTGAGCCCAGCGCGCCAGCAATGTCAGGGACGGACTGGAACAGGCTGGGTAAAATCGCAAGTTTAGCCGACGAATCTTGACCTCACGGATACGCGAGACATCGCATGGCTGTGCGTCATCCGCAATTCGCGCGCACCCAGTGACCTGATGCAACGAACCGAACTGCCTTCTCCCGCAACTGATGCCCGCCTTGACGAGGCAATTTCCTGGCTCTCGGCTACGCCCGAGACTCGTCAAACGGCATGGACAACGATTGAAGCGGCGTCGGCCGACGCCAGCTTCCGCCGCTATTTTCGTGTGACTGGCGATAACGGCGCGACGGCGATCGTGATGGACGCACCGCCGCCGCAGGAAGATGTTCGACCGTTTGTGAATATGACGCATCTGCTGGAAGACGGTGGCGTGCATGTGCCGCATCTGCTGGCAGCCGACGAATCGCTTGGCTTCTTGCTGCTGGGAGACATGGGTTCGACGACGTACTTGTCGGCACTGCAAACGACCGGCGCGGGCGAACGGGACGCTCTGATGGCCGACGCTATCGCGACACTCGTACAGTTGCAGCGAATCGATCCCGCTCGGGCGTGCACGCAGCTGCCGCACTACGATGCCGCGCTGCTGCGGCGCGAGGTCATGCTGTTCCCCGACTGGTATCTGGATCGGCATTACAAAGCTGCGCTGAGCGTTGACGAAAAAAATGCGCTCGAACGTGTTTACGCCACGCTAATCGCGAGCGCACTTGCGCAACCAACGGTGCTCGTACACCGCGATTACATGCCGCGTAATTTGATGGTGACGACCGAGCGTAATCCCGGGGTGCTCGACTATCAGGACGCGGTAGTCGGGCCGATCACCTACGACGTGGCGTCGCTCATGCGCGACGCGTTTTTGAGCTGGGAGGAGCCCCAGGTTATCGACTGGGTCGTGCGCTACTGGGATCAGGCGAAGAAAGCTGGACTGCCGGTGCGAGCGGATTTCTCGGAGTTTTATCGAGAGATGGAGTGGATGGGGTTGCAGCGGCATCTCAAAGTCATGGGCATCTTTGCGCGCATCAACTACCGTGATGGCAAGCCGAAATATCTGGCGGATACCCCGCGATTTGTGGCCTACGCGCGCCACGTCGCGAAGCGGTATCAGGCGTTCGCACCGCTTTTGCGGTTGTTTGATCGACTTGAAGGCAACGCAGCGAAAGTGGGCTACACGTTTTGAACACGGTCCCGGACGCAATGATTTTGGCGGCGGGTCGCGGCGAGCGCATGCGGCCCCTGACGGACTCGCTTTGCAAGCCACTGGTGACCATACGTGGCGCACCGCTTATCGAGTATCACATCAAAAAACTTGTCGCCATTGGCGTGCAGCGGATCGTGATCAACGTCAGCTATCTCGCCGGGCAATTGATGCAGGCGCTAGGCTCGGGCGAACGCTTTGGCTGCAAGCTGATTTACTCAGTCGAGAACGAGCCGCTCGAGTCAGGCGGCGGCGTGGCGACGGCCAGCGCAAATTTTCAAGGTGCGAGCTTCATTCTTGTCAGTGCCGATATTTACAGCGAATTCGACTATTCGCGACTGCTTCTGCGCGCTCAAGCGATTGAAAAAGGTGCTTCAGGCGCCCACTTTGTACTGGTCAATCCAACGCCGGGCGAACCGGGCGGTGAATTTGCCCTTGATAGCAAGGGGCAGGTGCATTCCGGGCAACCGCGATTGACGCTCGCTAATATTGCCGTGCTGGCGACGGATCCGTGTCGTACATGGCCACGCGGTGAGCGCTTCAAGCTGTTGCCGCACTATCAACAGTGGGTGGATACCGGCGCCGTCTCTGGCGAGCTGTTCACCGGGCTGTGGCGGAACGTAACGACTCCCGCTGATGTCGAAGCGCTTGATGTGTCCTGATTTGTTAACTTTTTCGCCAGACTTTTTATGATGAACCCGCTACTCGATTTTTCCGCTTTGCCCCGTTTTTCCGAAATCAGGCCGGAGCATGTCAATCCTGCCGTTGAGCAGTTGATCATTGAGGCGCGAGCGGCGATTGCCGAGATCGAAAAATCTGAATCCGTATCCTGGCAAACTATCGTCGAGCCGTTGCAGGACGCGACCGAGCGACTCGGGCGTGCGTGGGGCGCAGTCGCACATCTGAATGCCGTAATCAGCAGCCCCGAATTACGCGACGCCCACAACGTTGCACTGCCCAAAGTGACGCAGTTCTACACAGAGCTTGGACTCAATCGCGGGCTGTTTGAGCGCTACAAAGCGCTTTCGGAAAACGCGGCCACGCTGAGCGAGGAACAGCGCGCATTGCTCACGCACGAGCTGCGCGATTTTCGCCTTAGTGGGGTTGAACTTGAGGGCGCAGCGCGCGAACGCTATGCCGCGATTCAGGACGCGATTGCCGAAGCGCAATCGAAATTTGAGGACAACGTGCTCGATGCGACGAACGCGTTCACGCTCGATGTCGCGGAGGCGGAGCTGAAAGGCGTGCCCGCCGACGTGGTGACTACCGCGCGCGAAAAAGCGAAAGAAGCTGGCCTCGATGACGGGTTGTGCCGTCTCACACTGCAGGGCCCCTGTTATTTGCCCGTGATGCAGTATGCCGATTCGGCCACGCTTCGCGCGCGAATGTATCGGGCCTACGCAACCCGTGCCAGCGACGAGGGCGACGTGCGTTTTGACAACGGCGCGCAGATTGAAAAAATCATGGCCCTGCGCGCTGAAGAAGCAAAGCTTCTCGGCTTTGCGAATTTTGCCGAACAGTCGCTGGTCACCAAAATGGCCGAATCACCGAAGCAGGTGCTCGATTTCATTCGAGATATCGCGCGTCGGGCCCGTCCGTTTGCCGAGCAGGATCTGGCAGAGCTGAAAGTCTTCGCCGCAGCCGAATTGGGTATTGATGATTTGCAGTCTCCCGACGTTGGCTACGCCTCGGAAAAACTCCGCCAGAAGCGCTATGCGTTCAGTGACGAAGAGCTGCGCCAATACTTTCCGGAAGATCGTGTTTTGGCGGGCCTTTTCCGTGTCGTGCAGAGCATTTACTCGGTCAAAATTGTCGAGGGAAAGTCGTCCTCGTGGCACAAGGATGTGCGATTTTTTGAAGTGCTCGATGAGAGCGGTCGACGCATTGGCGAGTTCTATTTCGACTTGTACGCACGTGAGAACAAACGCGGCGGTGCCTGGGCCGATTCTGCACGAGATCGCCGCATCACGCGCTCGCATTTGCAGACACCGGTTGCGTACATGACCTGCAACTTTCCGGCCCCAGTGGGCGGCCGGCCTGCGCTCTTCTCGCACGACGACGTGATTACGTTGTTTCACGAATTCGGACACGGCCTGCATCTGTTGCTCACCGAGGTTGCAACGCTCGGGATCTCAGGGTTCGGTCATGTCGAATGGGACGCGGTTGAGTTGCCCAGTCAGTTTATGGAAAACTACTGCTGGGAATGGGACGTGCTGTCGCACATGACGCAACACTCGGAAACGGGAGCACCGCTGCCGCGAGAACTGTTCGACAAGATGATTGCAGCGAAAAATTTCGAGGCGGGATTGGGCGCGATGCGGCAAATGGAGTTTTCGTTGTTCGACATGCGATTGCATGCGGAAGGCCAGCCTGCGGATCGCACGACTGTGCTGCGGCTGCTGGCTGACGTTCGGGCCGAGGTTTCGGTGCTGTCGCCACCCTCGTACAACCGCATGCCGTGGTCGTTTGCACATATTTTCGGCGGCGGTTATGCAGCCGGTTACTACAGCTACAAATGGGCGGAGGTGCTCTCCGCCGATGCGTTTGGGCGGTTTGAAGAAGAGGGCGTGTTGTCGCCGGTAGCGGGCAGCGCCTTTCGAAAGGAAGTGCTTGCTCGGGGCGGCAGCCGCGACGCAATGACCAATTTTGTTGCTTTTAGAGGCCGCCCTCCCACCGTGGACGCGCTTTTGCGGCACAATGGCATGACGAAGAACTAGACCAAGCCCAGTTGGCAAGCCGGAATAATTTCAGGAGTTTTGGCATGAAGATTTTTACTTCGCTCTCAGCAGTCTCAGCCGTTGCTTTGTCGATTGCCGTCGTGAGCACTGCGTCCGCGCAGCAGGTGTATCGCTGGGTGGACGCCAACGGGCGAGTCCAGTATTCCGACACGCCGCCGCCCACCGGCACCAAGGGCGTTCAGGAAAAAAACGTCAGCGGCAGCTCAATTCAGAACAACGAGCTTTCGCTCGTCGCGCAGGATGCGCAGAAGCGAAATCCCGTCACCCTGTACATCAGCGAATGCGGTGAATCCTGTGACGCTGCGAAGGCGTATGTCAACAAGCGCGGCATCCCACATACCGTGGTGGATCCCACGCGTACGATCGAATTGAACAAAAAGTTCAAGGAAGAAACAGGTGGATCGGTTGTTCCGGTCATAAAGATTGGTGAGAAGCGTTTGAGCGGCTGGAGTGAATCAAGCTGGTCTGGCGCGCTCGATGCCGCCGGTTATCCGAAGACGCCGCCGTTTGCCAAACCGAAGCCGGTTGAAGATCGCTCTGGTATGGATGCGCCCGCACCGAAGGCGCCAGCGGGGGACGCCGAAAAGGCAAAAGCCGCGCCGTCCAAGGGCTAGCCGACGTTGTGACATTGAAGGTAACCACTTGGAACGTCAACTCTCTGACAGCCCGCCTCAACCGCGCTGAGGCGTGGCTCCGCGCCAACCAGAGCGACGTTATCTGCTTGCAGGAACTGAAACTCGAAACGCACAAGTTTCCGCACGAAGTTTTTGAAGCGCTCGGTTATCGCGCCGCCGTGTACGGTCAGAAGACCTACAACGGCGTTGCCATTCTCGCAAAAAATTCGTTGCCTGAATTCACCGATGTGTTGATGGGCGTGCCGGGATTCGCCGATGAACAATGCCGCGCCATCGCGGTGACGATTGGCGACACGCGAGTCATTGACCTGTACGTCGTGAATGGCCAAAGCGTTGATTCGGACAAGTATCAGTACAAGCTCCGATGGCTTGATGGCGTGAGTGCGTGGCTGGCGGACGAGCGCGCAAAGTACGAGAAGCTGGTTCTAGTCGGCGATTTCAACATCGCGCCCACGGACGCTGATGTGCACGACCCCGCGCTGTGGGCCGGACAGGTGTTGTGCACCGATCAGGAACGCGCGGCGTACCAGCATTGGGTCAGCCTCGGGATGGTCGATTGCTTTCGCAAATTTGATCATCCGCCCAAGACGTTTACCTGGTGGGATTACCGCATGCTGGGCTTTCCGAAAAATCTCGGCATGCGGATTGATCACATTCTCGCTTCGCCGGCCGTTGCTGACGCGTGCACCGCGTGCGTGATTGACCGCAACGAGCGCAAAGGCGAGAAGCCTTCGGATCACGCGCCCGTAACCGCGACGTTCGCGCTCTAGTCATTTGCCCATGAAAGTCGTGGTTCTCGGCGCCGGACTGATCGGCGTCGCAACTGCGTACTACCTCTGGCGCGACGGTCACACGGTTGAAGTCGTTGACGAAGCGGCGCAACCCGCAAGCGTGACCAGTTACGCCAATGCCTGCCTGATCTCATCATCCCGCGCGATGCCGTGGCCCACGCCAACCGCTGGCAAGACGGTGTGGCGCGCACTCACCGATTCAGCCGCACCGATGCGAGTGACCCGGCCGTTTGATCCCGCGCTCTGGCGGTGGGGGCGCGAGTTCATGTCGTATGCGAACGTGCGCGACTATGAGCGTCTGACGCGCGCGAAGCTCTCGTTCGCGCGTTTTTGCCAGACCGAACTGGAGTCGACGCTTGCCGCGACCGGCGTCGACTGTGGCTACCGGCGTGATGGTTTGCTCTATGTCTGCCGCACTGACGCGGCGATGGTGGCAGCGCGCGCTCGTGCAGCCCTCGTTGCTGCGCACGGCTACGACACCCGCATCCTTTCGCGCGATGAAGTGGTCGCGCTTGAGCCTTCACTGTCCGCTTCCAGCATCGTCGGCGGCACGTACGCGGTAAGTGACGCGCAAGGCGATTCGCGTGCGTTCACACGGTCGCTGGCGACGTGGCTCGCAGCACGCGGCGTTAAATTTATCTGGAATGAGTCTGTGACAGCGAAGCTCACGCAACGCGCGCGAGCGTACGAACTGCACGGATCCAAAGGCGAACTCAAGGCCGACGCGTTCGTCGTAGCGCTCGGCCCGAAAACGCCACACTTCGCGCGCGGCCTAGGCGTTCATGTCCCCATCTATCCAGTCAAAGGATATTCCGTCACCGTGCCGGTCAAGGACGCAACGCGCGCTCCGAAACGCGGCGGGATTTGTGAAGACACGTTGAT
>JAYWHV010000027.1:0-5792 GCA_043777615.1 Burkholderiales bacterium
GTAATTGCTGCTGGTGGCGTTAAAAATCGCAGCGCCGGTGGTGTTGGCCGCGCACGTACCTGCGAGACCGGTGAACGCCCCGGCGCTGAAGCCGAGCATTCGCCGCAGAATCGCGACGCCATCGGTGGCAGGCTCAATCAATCCGTTGTTGTCCACATCAAGATTGCAGGACGGCACGCCTGAGACAGCCGTAATGTTGCGGGTAGTTGCTGAGGTCACACTGGCAAATACCTGCGGTGGAATTCGGTTTCCAGACACACTCGGCGAATGCAGCGTGCCCGACCAGCCGTTTGGCACGGTGCAGCTGTAGGCACCGGACGCGTTGGACGCCGTGCACGTCACACCGGCGGATGGGCGGGCGCAGAAGTTCACACCCGCGATGCCGGAGCCGTTGGTGATCGTGCCTGAAATTACCGGTGAGGTCCGGGCGCCATAAAACGAGACGCATCCTGCGACATCGTCAGCCTGCAGCACCGATAGGGAAGCATACGGCGTCTCAGGTAGGCCCGACATCACAACATTCTGGATGTTCGAATGCCGCAGTCCCAGAAAATGGCCCAGCTCATGCAACAGCGTCTTCCCGATATCGGGATTAAAGGTGTTGTTCAGAGCAATATCGCCTTCGACAATTGGCTGCGGTTCGGGCCGCGGCCAACCCACGCCGGTCTCGCCCGTCTGCGGTGCAGACTGCGCTTGCCACCCAATAACGTTAACTCCGTCAAACAAACCGCTAGTGACGAGGGATGGCTCGTTGGGCGACGTGCCGTCATAGATGAATTGAACATTGCACACCGCGGACCACTTCGCTTGCTCTGCTTGAATGGCGGCAATCATTGCAGCAGCGCTCGCCACGGAGGCTGGCCGGCCTGAATCGTTGTAGCGCCAACGAACAACGCCCCCAGCCCAACCAGTAGTCGGAAACGTGTTGAATTTTTGTTCGTCCTCGTCATGGGAGCGATGCGAGAGCCAGACGCGAAATTGCGCGGGACTGGCGACGCCGTTTGCAGTCCAAGATTCGTTGAGGACCAACGGAGCGATCGTTGGGTTGGCCGCCTTTGGTACTGCTTGAGCTAGCACGTCGGCCGAGCCAAGTGACGCGATTGCACCCGTCACGATAAATGCAACCAAGGCGAGCCTTGACTTGGCAATGCGATGTGATGGGCAAATTTGGGAGTGCAACATTCGGACTAACACATAGCGCACTTGGGCAAAAACAATCTGCATTCTAGTTTTGCCGGCGGCGGACCACGTCAGCTGTCGCTGCATCACGACGAGCGGTCGGCTCAGACAGCTAAACTGTCCGCTGACATCTGCCTTCGCGCCAACCGTGATCATACGTTCCCTCCTAGATACCGACCTCTACAAATTCACCATGATGCAGGCCGTTCTGCATCAATTTCCCGGTGCGCAGGTGGAATACCGCTTCAAATGCCGGAACACTGGGGTCGTGCTGTCGCCATATGCCGACGAAATTAACCGGGAAGTCGATGCGCTTTGCGAACTGCGCTTTAGCGCGGACGAGCTGGACTACTTGCGCAGCCTTCGCTACGTCAAAAGCGACTTCGTGGATTTTCTGGCGCTGTTTCATTTCAACCGCTCGCACATCACGATTCGTCCGGTCGGTGACGAACTGGAAATTCTGATCAAGGGGCCGTGGCTGCACACGATACTTTTTGAGGTGCCGATACTCTCGATCGTCAACGAGGTGTATTTCCGGCGCACGCAGCCGGAGCCCGATTTTGCTGAAGGACGCAAGCGTCTCGCAGCAAAACTGGAACTGGTTCGAGCGCTGCCCGTTGATCTGGGTTTTTCGTTCGCCGACTATGGCTCGCGGCGTCGTTTTTCGCACGACTGGCAACGCGAAGTGCTGAGCACGGTCAAGGCACGCGAGCCACACACCTTCGTCGGTACAAGTAACGCATTTTTCGCCAAAGAACTGGGACTGCTGGCCGTCGGCACGATGGCCCACGAGTGGCTGCAAGCCGCGCAGGCGCTGGGCCCAAGGCTGCGTGACTCGCAGCGCTGGGCATTCCAGAAATGGGCCGATGAGTATCGCGGCGATCTGGGTATTGCGCTATCGGATGTGGCGGGACTGAAAGCGTTCATGCGCGATTTCGACATGTACTTCTGCAAACTGTTCGATGGTGCGCGGCACGACAGCGGGGAGCCGATTGCGTGGGGTGAGGCGATCATCAATCACTATCTCGCGAATCGGGTCGACCCAAAAACCAAGTCACTCGTGTTCAGCGACGGACTCTCATTTCCGCGCGCCATCGAGATCGCCAAACACTTTCAGGGTCGTGCCAAAACCGCGTTCGGCATCGGCACCAATCTGACTAACGATCTTGGTTACACGCCGCTACAGATTGTGCTGAAAATGGTGCGCTGCAACGGACAACCGGTTGCAAAACTGTCGGACACGCCAGCGAAAACCATGTGCGATGACGCGTCCTATCTCGCATACTTGAAGCAGGTTTTTGAGATTGAACAGGAATGAGTTTCACACCTGATCATCGTCGCACTGTCTTCCTGCTCGCAATCTGCCAGGGTCTGTTGCTGACCAATACCGTGATCCTCATGGCGGTGAATGCCTTGACAGGTTTCATGCTCGCCGAAAACAAAATGTTCGCGACGCTTCCAGCAATGACGTACGTGATCGGTTCGGCGGTGAGCGCTATGCCTGCGTCGTCGTTCATGCGACGTCGGGGGCGCAAGCGTGGCTTCATGACGGGCAGCATGCTCGGGATTTTTGGCGCGTTGATCTGCGGCGCCTCAGTCATGATGCGCAGTTTCGAAGGACTGTGCCTCGGCACGTTTTTCGTCGGGTGTTACAACGCGACCGGCGGCTTTTATCGATTCGCTGCGGCGGATACCGTTGTTGGCAGCGACAAGGCGCGGGCGATCTCGCTCGTGCTGGCCGGCGGCATCGTCGGCGGATTGATCGGGCCCGAAAGCTCCAAACTGACCAAGGACTGGCTGCCCGTCACGTACGCCGGAACGTATCTTTCACTCGTCGCCTTTGCGCTGGTCGCGATGGCCATTCAATCACGACTGAAGCTGCCGCCGCTCGCGACAGAAACGCACGACAAACCCGCCCGCCCGCTGCGCGAAATTGCACGACAGCCGAAATTTATCGTTGCCGTGATGTCCGCGGCGCTGGGCTACGGCGTCATGAATTTGTTGATGGTTGCCACGCCGCTTGCGATGAACTTCTGCGGACATCCGTTCAAGGAAGGCGTGTTCGTGCTCGAGTGGCACGTTGTCGGCATGTTCCTGCCGAGCTTCTTCACGGGCGATCTCATCAAGCGATTTGGCGTGATGAAAATCATCATCACGGGCGCGCTGATCAATTTCGCGGCAATTGGCATGGCTCTGGCGGGCACGACCGTTTCGCATTTCTGGTTCGCGCTGGTGACGCTCGGCGTCGGCTGGAATTTCATGTTTATCGGAGGCACGACACTGCTCACCGAAACCTACGAGGCGCATGAAAAATCGCGGGTGCAGGGCTTCAACGACATGTTGATCTTCGCCACGATGGCGGTCTCGTCATCCAGCGCAGGCGTTCTGGTGAATGCAAAGGGCTGGGAAACGGTGAATTACACGGCGATCCCGTTCATCGCCATTGGATTGTTCGCAGCGCTTTGGCTCTCGTTTCGACGGTCGGATGAGCAAGTACGCGCGGCCTGATCCTGTCATTTTTTTGCGGGCAAATCCGTCTTACGTCGATACACCCGCAATAATCGTGCAGCCCTGGACAGGCCTGCATTGAGGCAACGGCATCAGATTGCGCCTCTATCGCGTGACGGGTGAAACAGGAAGACACCCAACATGACCCTCGCCGCTGCCGCATCATCAACCGCACTCTGGGCCATATTCGCCGGTTCACTTTCGCTGCTTTCTGCGAATGATTCAGCGGCCAAAACGCCTGCCGCTGACGCATCCGTCGCGGCACCAATTACCGAAGAAAATTGCATGGCAGCAAGCCCCGCGCGCAGAGCGCTCAGCGGGATTGTCTGTCCACAAAAACAGCCGCTGGCGAGCAGCCGTGCAACCGGCCAGAAATCCTCGGCCAGCGTAACGGCGGTTGCGAATCCGATTCTCTTTGTGACACAGGTTCCAACCGCAGGCGAGATCTTTGCGAGCCGCACCTCCATTTTTGCCAATCACCGGCCCGAGATCGAAAGCGTGCCGCGTGGCGGTGACTTGATGATTCGTTATCCCGACGGGACCCTCAAGAACCTGACCAGTCTGGCAGGATTCGGCCAAAGTGGGCAACAGGGAGCGAACGCAATCGCCGTCCGCGATCCATCGGTGCACTGGAGCGGAACAAAAGCGCTGTTCAGCATGGTGGTCGGTGCGCCGGTCAATCGCTATCAGCAGGTCAACACAATCTGGCAGATTTATGAAGTGAGCGGCCTTGGCAAAACCGATCCGGTCGTCATGACCAAAGTGCCCGGGCAACCCCTCTACAACAACATCACGCCGCTGTACGACACGAACGACAACATCCTGTTCACCTCGGACCGGCCCCGCGACGGCGCGGCGCATCTATATCCGCAACTCGACGAATACGAAAGTACGTCGACGATCACCGGGCTCTGGCGACTGGACCCGACGACGCAGGCGCTGCGGCTGCTCAATCACACGCCGAGCGGGTTGTTTTCGCCGACGATTGACAGCTTCGGTCGCGTCATATTCACGCGCTGGGATCATCTGCAACGCGACCAGCAACGGGATGGCTCGCCTGCCAACGGCTTCATTCCCGTGACTTATCTCAATGAATCCGCAGGGGCTGCCGCCGGGCCGGACACCGAGGGGTTCCCGGAATCGCGTCTTGGCCAGACGTCCGCCGCGTACGGGCCTGTGCTCGGTTTCACGTTCAACCTGTTTCAGCCGTGGGAGATGAATCAGGACGGCACGGCAGAGCTGACGATGAATCACATCGGTCGCCATGAATTGTCGTTCGGCTATCTCGGGCAAAGCTTCACGGGCGACCCTGCACTGATTGAATCCACCGACAATGCCTACATCGCCAACAAGCGCTACATCCGGGGCGACGGCGGCGTGTTTCAGATCAAGGAAGACCCGGCGAACCCCGGCACCTATTACGCGATCTACGGACGTGAATTCGGCACCATGAACAGTGGCGGCATCATCCGCTTTAACGGCGCGGCCAACCTGAACGCTGAACAAATGGCCATCGTCGATGTGACGCAACCGGAGGTCGCGCTTTCGGTGCCCGGTGGTCGCTTGCGCGATCCGTTGCCGCTCGCATCGGGCGGACTAGTCGCCGTTCATTCATCGTTCCTGACCGTCGGCAACGGCATTGATTTTCGACTCGCGGAAATGGTCCCGGCAGCCAATAATTTGATGGCTGCGGGTGCCACGCTGACGCCGGGTATCAGCAAAAGCGTGACATGGTGGTCCCCGGACAACTTGATGAGCTACAACGGCGTGCTTTGGGAGCTGGAGCCGGTCGAAGTCGTCGCGCGCCCTCGCCCGATCCCGCGAACCGAGGCCATTGAACCCATCGAAAAGCAGGTGCTGGTCGAGGAATCGGTGGACGAAGTGGCGCTGCGCAACTGGCTTAAAACCAACGCATTGGCCCTGATCGTGACCCGCAATCAAACCCAGCGTGACCGCGCCGACAAGCAGCAGCCGTACAACCTGCGCGTTCCCGGCGGCACATCAACGACGAGCAATGGCGGGCGGGTGTACGACCTCGCGCACTACCAGATTTATCAGGCCAATCAGGTGCGAAGCTATCAGGGCCGGGGCGGACGACGCTCGCT
>JAYWHV010000028.1:0-21544 GCA_043777615.1 Burkholderiales bacterium
CTGGTATTCGACGTCGCTCAACTCCTCGAAGCGTGCCAGGCGGGCCTTGCTCTTGGTCTGGCGCGCCTTGGCATTGCTGCGCACCCACTTCAGTTCCTCCTTCATCGCCTTCATGCGCGCGTCTTCCGTCTTCTGCTCCTGCTCCAGGCGCTGCTCCTTCTGGTCGAGCCAGTCGGAATAGTTGCCCTTCCACGGGATACCCGAGCCGCGGTCGAGCTCGAGAATCCATTCGGCTGCGTTGTCGAGGAAGTAGCGATCATGGGTGACAGCGACAACGGTGCCCGAGTAACGCGACAAAAATTGCTCCAGCCATTCCACGCTTTCGGCATCAAGGTGGTTGGTCGGTTCGTCAAGCAGCAGCATGTCGGGCTTGGACAGCAACAACCGGCAGAGCGCTACGCGGCGCTTCTCACCACCGGACAAATTGCCTACTTTCGCGTCCCACGGAGGCAGGCGCAATGCGTCAGCAGCTACGTCAAGCTGAGCTTCGGTGTTGTGACCATCGCCTGACGCGATGATGGCTTCAAGCTCCGCCTGTTCCTTGGCGAGCGCGTCAAAATCGGCGTCTTCCTCGCCATACGCGGCGTACACCTCGTCGAGCCGCGCTTGCGCAGCTTTCACACCGCCGAGACCTTCTTCCACCACTTCGCGCACGGTTTTGTCGCCGTCGACCAGAGGTTCCTGAGGCAGGTAACCGACTTTGGTGCCGGGATTGGGGCGCGCCTCGCCCGTGAAATCCTTGTCGACGCCGGCCATGATTTTGAGCACGGTAGATTTGCCCGCGCCGTTGAGGCCCAAAAGGCCAATCTTCGCGCCGGGGAAGAACGACAGCGAAATGTCCTTGATGATCTGACGTTTCGGCGGAACAATTTTGCTCACGCCGTTCATGGTGTAGATGTATTGCATATGTCTGGCTGGGCCTGCGATGAGAGGACGGCGACGTTTGCGCCTTAACCCGTCATTATCTCAGGCCGGTCCATTCCGGCGAGATACGCGCGTCGCCGCTGGTCAGCCGCGCTTCGATTTCAGAGACTGACATCGGCCTTTCAAACAGGAAGCCCTGCCCGTAGATGATGCCTTCAGCCTTCAGGAACTCGGCTTGCTCCACCGTTTCTATGCCCTCGGCGACGACGTGAATCCCAAGGCTATTCGCCAACGTCGACAGCGCACGTATGATGGCAACGTCAACGCGACGGTGCGGCACGCCCTGGACAAAGCTCCGATCCAGTTTCACCAGATCAATGCGTAACCGCTTGAGATACGCCAGCGACGAATAACCCGCTCCCAAATCGTCGAGCACAATGCGCACTCCCATCGCCCGCAATCGATCCACGGTGGTGATGCTTACAACGTCGGCGTCGACCAGCACGCTTTCGGTCAGCTCGACAAACAAACGCTGCGCCGGCAGCTCATTGGCTTTGAGCGTTGCGTCAATGAAATCGACGAAATTGACTTCGCGAAGCTGATGCGCCGATACATTGATCGTCAGCCGAAGCGGCGCGCCGAACTGTCGAGACCAGTTTCCGGCCTGTTTGATCGCCTGCGCAGCGATCGTTCGCCCGACGCGGCCAATCAGGCCCTGCTCCTCTGCGGTCGCAATAAATTCCTGCGGCATCAACAGTCCACGTGTTGGATGCCGCCACCGTGCAAGGGCCTCAATGCCACGCCACAACCCAAGCGGCATTTCAATGATGGGTTGATAGCAGGCGAACAGCTCCTGCCGTTCCACCGCCATGCGCAAATCTGTAGCGACCATCAATTGATGCCGTGCTTTCTCGGCTAGGGCCGGTGCGAACCGATCGGCACAGCTTTCGCTCCTGCTTTTTGCGGAAAACATTGCGAGATCGGCATGCGCCAAAAGCTCGTTGAAGCTTTGTGCGTCATCGGGATAAAGCGCTATGCCGATGCTCGCACCGAGATCGAAACTCATCCCCAGTATCAGCAAAGGATTCACGAATGCCGACAGCAGGTCCGACGCTTTCCGTGCGTCGTCTCCCGGCTCGTGAACCGGCATCATCAGACCAAATTCATCGCCACCCAAACGCGCCAGCGTGTCCTCCGGCGTGACGACGGCTCGCAGCCGTTGCGCGACCTCCCGCAACACAGCATCACCGACGCGATGACCGTGTGCATCGTTGACCAGCTTGAACCGGTTCAAGTCGATGAACAGCATCGCAAATCGTTCCGCATTCGCAGTGCCGGCAGTCAGCCGCGCCTCGCACAAATGCTCGAACTGCATGCGATTGTTGAGTCCGGTCAGCGCATCGGTTTTCGCCAGATCCTTCAGCAGTTCCTGATCGCGCATACGCTCGGTCACGTCGCGCCAGTTCACCACAATTCCGCCAACCGCAGGGTCATCCGAGCAGTCATTGGCGACCGATGCGATGTAGCGGTACGTGCCGTCGCTGTGACGATGGCGCGCGATGCTTTCGCGGCCAGTGTTTTTATGCTGCGTCACGCTGTAGAGCTCTGCCCGATGCTCGGCCAGATCGTCCTCGTGCATGGTGTCGAACAGGTTGCTGCCGATCAGCGCCTCCCGCGTCACGCCGAAGAGCGGCAACACACTGGCGCTCGCATAGAGCACACGCCCGTCAACTTCGACGATCGCCGTGGCCACCTGCGCACGTTCGGTGAGCGCACGAAAGCGGCGTTCGCTCTCGCGCAACAGCTGCTCGGTACGCAGGCGATCAGTGATATCTTCGACCGTGCCTTCGAGCATCAAAATATCGCCGTGCGCATTGCGAATGACGTGCGCTGTTTCGGAGACCCACATGCGCTTGCGCGTCTTGTGCTGATACACCTCCGAGACGAAATTGGTAACGTGCCCTTGCTCGCGCATCTGCGTGAGAAAAGCGTTTCGCCGCGACGGGTCGACGTACCACTGGCTCAAATCCTTCATCGCCACAACGGCTTCGGCCTCGCTCTCGTAGCCGTTGAGCCTGGCCAGTGCGCGGTTGGTGCGCACCTGACGACCGTCCATCGTTGATCGATAGGCGCCAATCAGCAGCAAGTCGAAGAGGCTGTCGGTTTCAGGATGTGAGGGCATCAGTCGCAAAGTTGACGCTGGAGCATTGGCAGGAAGGTGACGGTGTACGATCATAGCCACTTACTTGTACAGGCAGACAATCCCGCGATGCGCACCTATCGATACCACCTCGTCAACGTGTTCGTTCAGTCAGTTTCCGAAACTTTTGGCGGCAATCCCCTCTGTGTGTTCGAGAACGCGCACGGTATGACCGACGTTGAAATGCAGGCGCTTGCAGCGCAGTTCAATCTGTCGGAAACAACGTTCGTGCTGCATCGGGCGGACCTGCCGCCGCAGGTGAGAATTTTCACGCCCGCGTTCGAGATGCCATTTGCCGGGCATCCCACCATCGGCACCGCGTTCGTGGTCAACGCGATTGGCCTGCCCGGCTGCACCGCGACGTCGCTCACGCTCAACATGAAAGCGGGCGACATTCCGGTGACGCTTGAGCCGGGCGGCTGGACGCTGACGGCGAACGCGCACACCAGCCGCAGCAGCGGAATCTCTCGTACTGACACCGCGGAAATGCTTGGCATCGCCGAGGCCGATCTTGCACAGGACGCTCGCTACATCGACAACGGCAGCGAGCAGCTGGTCATTTCCGTGACGTCCGTCGAAGCCCTGGCGCGGGTCAAACCAAGCGCCGCGCTGCTGTCGAAATTCGTTCGCAACAAACTTGAGCGCTATCTCGCCTATGTCGTCGCGCGGGGCGCGGCGGATCGTTTTCAGGTGCGTTTTTTCTTCCCGAAAGATGGCGACATGATTTTTCTTCCCGAAAGATGGCGACATGATGGCTGAGGATCCAGGCACCGGCTCCGCCTGCGCCTGCCTCGGCGGCTACTTGCTGGACGCAGGCGAGCCAGCACCTTCGCAATTCACAGTAACGCAGGGCGAGTTCATCAATCGGCTGAACGTGTTGCAGCTCTCGCTGACCGCGGACAAACGGGTTCGCGTCGGCGGACGGGTGTTGGCTCTGGGAGGCGGCGAAATTCATTTGCCATAGTCGGTTGTCGGGTGCGGGGCGCCCTTCCGCCGAGTGAAGGCCCGAGTTTTTCCCTGTAAGGCTTCCGACTGGGCAGACGACGTAGCGCAATCCACCCAAATCCGGAAGGCTGGCGATGAACGCTTCATTACGACGTACTGCGACCACATTCGCCGTCATCGGCGCACACGTTGCGACGCCCGCGTTCGCCGCCGCTCAATGCGTAGCGACCAGCGGCGACAAGGTGCCCGTCGTCGTCGAGCTCTACACGTCGGAAGGCTGCGATAGCTGCCCGCCTGCGGATCGCTGGCTGTCGAAAACCATTGCCGAGCGCAGCAACGATGCGGGGTTCATTCCCCTTGCGTTTCACGTTAATTATTGGGACTACATCGGCTGGAAGGATGCCTTCGCGCAACCAGCGTTCACGCAGCGCCAGTCGTCGATGGCGGCTAGCGGCGGCGCGTCCGGCGTGTACACGCCACAAATCTTTGTCAACGGACGGGATGACCGCTCCTGGCGGAGTGGCAGCGCGCGACTGGCATCAACAAGCCGTGCTTCGGTCAGATTTAGTGTTAGCTCAAGCTGGAAAGGCGAGGGCGCTGCGCTCTCGCTGGGCGTGACGGGCAAGCTCGCCGAGCCCGCTCCGGGAGTGCGTTTTCGCTACGCGCTGACCGAGAACGGCCTCGTCAGCGCGGTCAAAGCCGGAGAAAATCGTGGCGTGACGTTGCTTCATGACGCCGTCGTTCGGGCGACCGGCGCGCTGCCGGTAGACGCCAACGGAGCGTTCGCGTTAAACGTCCCGGTGCCGCGCGCGACGCGGCAAGCCAATAGCCAACTGCATGTGATCGCCGAAGACGCGCGCGGCAGCCCTTTGGCGGCGGCGACGGTTTCCTGCCCAAGCTAATAAGTAGCTTTTAGCCGAAAGCGCCTATTTAATTGGGCTAGAGCGATATTTTGCTGTTTATCGACTAATGAACCAACGCGTGTCTAGCCCCATATTAATGTGGCTTATAGCGAATAGCTGATCCTCAGCGCGATGCTCGAAACACCCTTTCGACGGCCTTTTGCCGCTGCTGGTGTATTATTGTAGTAATACAGTAACCGCGCCTCGCAACACCGAACTCCGTGCTCCGCTTCGACCTGCTTCCTTCGTCTGCGACGCCGATCTATCGCCAGATCGTCGATCAGGTCGCGCGCGCTGTCGCCTCGGGCACGCTAGCGTCGGGCGACGAATTGCCCTCTGTCCGCGCCGTCGCGCAGCAATACGTGGTGAACCCGATGACGGTGTCGAAGGCATATTCGCTCCTTGAGCTTCAGGGCCTCGTTGAGCGCCGTCGCGGCGTCGGCATGATTATTGGTGAATCGCTCGCCGCCGCACTGCCCGAGCGGCTCGCGCAACTTCATCCCGCGCTCGAACACGCCGCCAGCGTCAGCCGTCAACTCGGCATCACGCCCGAAGCCGCGCTCGACGCATTTCAGCAAATCCTCACCGCAACCGATCAGGAAACGCCCGATGAGTGAACCCGCCAACGCTGTCACTGTAGAACGCCTGAGCCTTCGCTACGGGCCAGTCACGGTGCTCAACGACCTGAGTTTCTCCATCGCACCGGGTTCGGTGCTCGGGGTCGTGGGGAGAAACGGTGCGGGCAAATCGACGCTACTGCAATGCCTGCTCGGACTCACGGTGCCGCAGGGCGGTGCATCGAGCATTCTCTGCTGTCCGAGCATCGCGCTGACCGACGAGGTGAAGGCGCGGCTTGGCTATGTGGCGCAAACGCCGGAGCTGTTTGACTGGCTGCGCGTGCATGAGCAAATTTCGCTGATCGGCGGGCTCTATCCGGGCTGGTCAGAGGCGCGCGCTCGCGAGCTGTGTCTGCGCTTTGATCTGCCGGAAGACATGCGCGTGAGGAAACTCTCGCTCGGCGAAAAACAACGCCTCGCGATTGTGCTCGCGCTCGCGCATCAGCCCGAATTGCTCGTTTTTGACGAACCCGTTGCGAGCCTCGATCCGATCGGGCGACGGGACTTTTTGCGCGCGCTCTTCGAGCAGGAATCGGGCAACGGCGAGGCGGTGACGGTGGTCATCTCGAGTCACCTGCTGGAGGATCTGGAGCGCGTGGTGACTCATGTCTTGTTCATGGAGCATGGACGCATTCAACTCATCGGCTCGCGCGACGAATTGTCGGAGCAGATTCGCGCGGTGTTCACCGACATACCGCTCGCCTCGCAAGCGGGCTTGCTGCACACGCGTAAGCTAAACGATGGCACATGGCAAAGCGTGATTGATTTGCGCGCATTCCCACCCTCAGCGCTTCCGCCCGGTGCTCGCATGCAGGCGCTGGGGCTGGCGGACCTGTTTGTGGCGTTAAATTCGTGAAAGCGGAATTGGCGCTTTGGCGTTTGGGAATTGGACTCCTCGGCGGGTGGTGGTCGTTCGCGATGGTGGTGTTCGCGATCGCGGTAGGTTACTCCGCGCTTACATACGCCATGTTCAACCCACTGCGCCACTATGGGAAGGATCACGCTGCGTTCACTGGCCTGCACGTCTTCGTCACTGCTGCTTTCATTTACCTTGGGTTTGCGCTGACTATGATCCGACGCAAATGGCGCACTCATACGCTGCTTCGCCTTGCGCCGGGTGCGGGACGGACTACGGCCGCGTTGACGCCGCGCATCGCGCTAATAGCGCTGATTGCCATGCCCCCGGCAGCGGTGCTTCGGGCGCTGATGCAGGTGGAGTTCGGCCCCGATCTTCAGTCAACGGTTTCGCTTGCTGATGTCACGTTACAAAGCGTGGGCTTCTCGGCGCTGTACTTGCTGCATGTTGTCGTTTTGGTGTCGCTCATGTGCGGGCCACTAAAAGTGCCGGCGCAGTTCGCTTCGTTGCCGATCATGTACGGCGCGATGGGTTGGCACGGCACATTCTGGTTGTGGTTGCCGCTGCTGGTTTGCGTGGTCACGGTTGGTGTGACATGGTTTCGACGCTGGCTGCTGGAAGCCGAAGACGGTGGGTCAAGTTTGCCCCAGCCCTTTGCAACGTGGTCCCGCTGGCACACGCCGTTGTTGGTGGGTTTGTTGCAACGACGGGCGGCGAAGACCACGGGGGCAAAAGCGGCAAGCGCACGCGTGGTTGGTCTGCTCGCGTCGCGATCGAGCGTATTTGGGACGGTGGCATCGGTGCTCGCGCTAGTGATTTACATGGTGATCACACCGGGAATGTCCGAAATGAGCGGATTGAAGTGGCTTTTGGTTTACATGCTGAGCGCCTTCGCGGTTCAACTATCGCCCATTCCGCTGTCGCGCATCATGCTTGTGCCATTGGGTGTGGAGCGTAGGCGCATCGGACAGATCATCGCGCACGTGTGGGCTCGCGACCTGCGTGTGCGCATTGCGCTGGGCGTCAGCGTCGGACTACTCGTTCACGCGTTTTGTTGGTGGATAGAGTGGCCCGCGTTTTTGCGTTCGCCGTTTCGTGCATGGGGCGACGTGTGGATACAACTGCTCTGGAGCCCGCTTGCTCATGCAGTGGGCTTGTACGGCATTGCGATGAGCGCGTGCCTGTTGGCGAGCGCGTCGCCCAAGCCGCTCTCAAATGGGAGCCTCGGCCCGCTTTTGCCGATCACATTCATGGTCGTATTTTCCGTGGCGGGCAGCGCACTCAGATGGGCTTTGAATGAACTAATCCCGGAAACCGCAGCGGCCGATGTGGACCACATCACATTCGCAATCGTCAATGGTGCGTTGCTGCCTGCCTGCGCGTGGTGTGTCCATCGTTCGCTCCGTTATCAGTGGGCAACAGCAAATCTCCAGGCAATTTCGTCAGCCATGCAGACGTGGTCAGAGCGAATGCAAAAAGCCTACCCAGCGACCTAAATGCTCCGTGGCGTATCCCTCTAACTCGCCACCTATCGCACGGACTCGCCAATCACGCCGTCTTCGATGACGTAGGGCGGTTTGCGCGATATTCTGCGCAGCCATGAACTCGCCCCTTCAAAACATTAGAACCTGGTACGCAGCGCTCGAGGCGCGCAAGCTGGAAACGCTGCCGCCGGATGCGCGGGAGGAAATCCTGGCCTTTGATCGTTCGGTGCGGCGCCACAAATGGCGGTGGTTTGGTGCGGTCATTTTGGTGTGGCTTCTGGCTGCAAGCGCGTTTCGTTTTTTGATCGCGGACACCAGCTGGCGCGAGGGCATTTTGGTCTCGTTTCTTCTGCTTGCCGCGATGGCGTTTGCGACAACGGCGGTGTGGTTCGGTCACTACAAAATCCGCTTTGGCGCGCGTGCGCTCATCGTTGTGTTGACCCTTGCCGTGCTCGGCGCGATGCTCGGCGGCGTGATCGGTCGTCTGATTCGCCATGGCTCGCTCGAAGGTCCGGCGAACGACTTTTCCAGTTTAGCCGGTCGCGTGACTGTGGCCGGGCTGGTGGTGGGTGTGGTGTACGCGCTCCTGATGTTCGCGGTGTTGCAGGTGCGCCGCAAAACGCTGCAGATCCGTAACGAGGCGCTGACGCGACAGGCGCAACAGGATCGCACCGCTCGACAATTGGCCGACGCCCGCCTGAAACTCATGCAGGCGCAGGTTGAACCGCATTTTTTGTTCAACACGCTGGCGAGCGTTCAGGATTTGGCCGAGGGAAAAGCGCCCGAAGCCGCGGCACTGACGCGGCAACTGATCGCCTTCTTGCGCGCTGGATTGGCGGGGCTCCGTGACCATACGACAACGCTTGCGCGAGAGTTCGACATGGCGGCTGCGTTTCTCACGATCATGAAAACGCGGATGGGTGATCGACTCAGTTTCGAGCTTCACTTGCCCGAGACGCTGAGCGATGTGGCGGTGCCGCCTGCAATGCTCATTTCTCTGGTTGAAAACGCGATCAAGCACGGGCTGGAGCCTGCGCTGGAGGGTGGCCACATGTCGCTTTCTGCGCGTCGCGATGGAGCGACGTTGACCGTCGAAGTCTGCGACACCGGGCTCGGCCTGAACGCGCACGTCAGCGATGCTTCGGGCGGAGTCGGACTCACAAATATCCGCGAACGACTGGCTGCGATTTATGGCGATGACGCGGCGCTTTCGGTGCGTGAAAACTTGCCGCACGGTGTGGTCGCAACGCTCTCGATCACCACCCGGCAGCCCGCTGAAATCGTGCCGAATTGCGAAGTAAAGGAGTCGTAGATGACCACTGCAATGATTGCTGACGATGAACCGCTGATGCTGGCGCGGTTGCGCACGGCGCTGGCTACCGCGTGGCCGGAACTCACGGTGGTGGCCGAATGCAAAAACGGCGTTGAGGCGCTCGCGGCCTGGCGGGCGCATGCGCCGGACGTGGTGTTTCTCGACATTCGGATGCCCGGCATGTCGGGGCTCGAGGTCGCGGCTGTCATCGGCGACGCCGCGCATGTGGTTTTTGTCACGGCTTATGACGAACACGCGATCGCCGCGTTCCGCAATGGTGCCGCCGATTACCTGCTCAAACCCGTTGAAGTGCCGCGTTTGCAGGAGACGGTCCAGCGTTTGCAGCGACGCATCGGCGAGCTACCGGCAACCGCGCCGAAGGACTTGACCGCAATGGTGAAATCGCTGCTGGAGCAGGCGAAACCGGCGCAACACCTGAAGTGGATTCGCGCGTCGGTCGGCAATGTGACGCGGCTGATTCACACTGACGACATTCTGTTTTTTCAGTCGGACATGAAATACACACGGATCGTCACCAAGGACAGCGAGGCGTTTGTGCGCACTACGATTCGCGAGCTGCTCGACGGACTCGATCGTGAAGTGTTCTGGCAGGTGCATCGCAGCACTATCGTCAACGCACACGCCGTGGATCGCGCAGTTCGCGAACAGCCGGAAAAGCTGGTGCTTCATATTCGGGGCAGCGCTGAAAAGCTGGTGGTTTCCCGGGCGTTCTACTCATTGTTCAAACAAGAGTAAAGGCGATACAACTTTTTTCTGAAACCCTTATTGCAATTGGGCTCGGTATGGTTTGGTGCTCTATGTCGATTAGAGCGAAAATAAGGCCTTAGCCCACGTGAAATCGACGTGACAGTCTAAAGCTGATCGATCTTTTCTAAGTGTCGCGCCTTCTGAACTTCGTGCAGCCAGCTGGCGCGGATGCTCATGGCGGCGAGCGACTTGAGCTCTTCGTTGCTGAGATCCAGCGCTTTTGCGGTGGCGCGGTAGTTCTCACCAATGTAGCCGCCGAAGTAAGCCGGGTCATCGCTGTTGATGGTAACAACAACGCCTGCCTTCATGAGCTTTTTGATGGGATGCACTTCGAGCGACGGCACCGCGCACAGCTTGACGTTTGAAAGCGGGCAGACGGTCAGCGGCATCTGCGCCCGGGCGAGGCGCGAGACGAGCGCTTCGTCTTCAAGCGCTCGAATGCCGTGGTCAATGCGGGAAACCTTCAGGATATCGAGCGCCTCAATAATGTATTCGGGCGGACCCTCCTCACCGGCGTGCGCGACCACGGGCAGCCCACGCGAACGAATCTCGGCGAACACGCGGGCGAACTTGGACGGCGGGTGTCCAACCTCGCTTGAGTCGAGTCCGAAACCGTGGAAATTCTCCATGTAGGGCTCAAGCTCGGCCAGGGTGTCAATCGCGTCCTGCTCGGAAAGATGTCGCAGGAAGTTTGGGATTAGTCGCCACGTGATGCCCAGCTCCGCTTCGCCATCGTGCAGCGCCTGCACGATGCCTTCAACCACGACTTCGAGGTCAATGCCGCGCGCAGTGTGGGTTTGCGGGTCGAAGAAGATTTCGACGTGCACGACGTTGTCCGCTTTTGCGCGCTGCAAATACGCCCACGTCAAATCGTAAAAATCGTCCTGATCCCGCAGTACGTTCGCACCGGCGTAATACAGATCAAGGAACTCTTGCAGGTTCGAAAAATCATATGCGGCGCGCAATTCCGCCACACTTGAATGCATAAGTGCGACGCCGTGCTTTTTCGCCTTTGCAAACATCATCTCCGGCTCCAGCGAGCCTTCGATGTGCAGGTGCAGTTCGGCTTTGGGAAGACGCGCAATGAAATCGTCGGTTGACGCGCGGTCTTTGTTGAGGAGGTCGGAAAATGAAGTCATGAGCGGAAGTTTATTCCGCTCATGCGCTTTGCGCTACCGGGCGAAGCGCCGCTACAGGTCGATCTTTGCTGCCCGCACGACTTTATCAATGCGCGCGGTGTCGGCTGCGATAAACGCTTTCGCCGTCGCCGTAGCGCGATCTGGAGTTTGCGCCATGAGGGTCACACCGGCGTCGGCCAATTTCGCTTTCACGTCGGCGGTCGCGAGCACTTGCGCAAGCGCCGCGTTCAGTCGCTTCAGCACGGGCTCCGGCGTGGCGGCGGGCGCGAACAGGCCGAACCATGAGCTGATGTCCACGCCTTCGAGCGCCTTCGTTTCGCTCAACGCCGGGATGTCCGGCGCGACCGCGTTGCGTCTGGTTTCGGTGATGCCGTAGGCCCGCATGGCGCCGCTTTTGATGTGCGGAAGGGCAGAGGAGAGCACAAACACGCCCAGCTCAATATTGCCACCGAGCAGATCGCTGACCATCGCGCCGGCACCCTTGTAGGGAACATGCAGGATTTTGGTGCCGGCCTGCTGATTCACCATTTCGCCGGCTACGTGCAGCGCGGTGCCGACGCCAGAGCTCGCAAATGCGAGCTTGTTGCCGGGCTGTCTGGCGAAAACGATAAGCTCGTCTGCGGTCTTCGGTCCGACGTTCGGGCGACCGACAAGAACCATCGGCTGCGAACCGATCAGGCCGACTGGCAACAAATCCTTTTGCGGCTCGTAACGCACAGCTTTGTTGACCAGTTTGGCAATCACCACCTCGTTGTTGGCACCCAGAAGCAGGGTATAGCCGTCGGGGGGCGCGCTGACCATTTTTTGCGCCGCCAGCGTTCCGCCTGCACCGCCGAGATTTTCAATCACTACCGGCTGCCCGAGTGCCTCGGCAAGCTTCGGCGCAACGGTGCGCGCCACCAGATCGGTGCTGCCGCCGGGCGGATAACCGACGAGCAGCGTGATTGCCTTGGCGGGGTACACGTCGGCGCTGGCGTTGATGGACAAGAGGGCGGCTAAGGCCATTGCCACAAGGCGTGATGGCTGGGAAAGTTGAGTCATTAAGGCGTTCCGGAAATTGGCAGTGTTTCCGGGAGTTTATTCTGCTCAGCCGGGCTTGCGAACCCCACGCCAGAGCGCCAGTTTTTCGGCCACAACGGGTGCGAAACGAGTTCCGGCGTTTTGACCAATCTGGATGAACGCGGCGCGGGCATTGAAATCGGTACTCGCGAGACGCGCCAGATCAGGGCGAATCAGGACGTCTGCCTGTTCGGCCTCAATCTTCGCGAGCGAGCGACCCATGATGTCAAAGCTGTGCATCACCTGTTCGTAGATTCCAACAGGCGTCGTATTCAACGGACCGCTACTGACGTCGACAGCGATGACAAAATCAGCACCCGCATCGCGCGCAATGCGCACGGGGACAGGGCTGACGAGGCCACCGTCAACGTAATCGATGTCGTTGATTTTCGGCGGGATAAACACGCCCGGGACACTGCACGAAGCGCGTACGGCCAGGCCGAGATCCCCGCTGCGGAAAGTCTTCACTTCACCGGTACGGAGTTGTGTTGCCACAGCAATGAATGGAATGCCCAGCAGCTCAATCGGTCGATCACGCGCCGCACGATTGACGAAAGTCTGCAACGTGTCGCCCATCACCATGCCGCGCTTGGCACCACTTTGCATATCGACGATATCGATGTCTTTGACTTTGAGCGCCAATTCCTCCATCTGCGCACCGCTAAAGCCCGCTGCGTAGAACGCACCGATCATCGCGCCGGCGCTGGTGCCGACGATGAGATCGGGCTTGATCTTTGCGGCCTCGAGTGCCTTGATGACGCCGATATGCGCAAAGCCACGTGCCGAGCCGCTGCCGAGCACGAGCGCAATACGAGGCGCCCCCGGGCGGCCGCCTTTGGATGCTTGCGCAGCCGCCCAACCCGACGCCAGCAAGGGCAGGGATGCCAGCGCGCGCAAACTGTTGCGGCGGGTGATGCCGAGTGGTGGATTCATCAGCCTTTCCCTTTGCCCGCTTCGAGCGCCGCTTTAACGCGCGCCGCGGCATCTTCAAAAGCGTTAGCCGGTTCACCGCGCGTAATGTTTTCTACGGTTTCATCGAGCACAATAACTTCTGTGCGGCGATTCAAGCGGCGACCCGCCTCCACGTCGTTTGGCGCCACGGGCTGCGAAAACGAAAGACCGCGCCGGGAAAGTCGATCCGCTGGGACCGCACGGCTAACAAGCGCGTTGGCGACAGCGTCGGCTCGTTGCTCCGACAGGCGCTGATTGGCCGCAGCATTGCCGACGCTATCCGTATGGCCCTCGATCGCAATTTTCTTCACGGTTTTGGTGTTGAGCAGAACGGCAATCCGGTCCAGATAGGGACCGCTTTCCACGACATTCAGGTCCGCTTTGCCCGACTGGAAGAGGACGGTATCCGGCAACACGATCTGCACCCCGCGATCAATTTGCGAGATGGGGAGCACCACGGCGGGACGAGTTGCTACCGGCGCGGCAGGCTTCGGCTCGGGGGCAGAGGCGCAGCCTGCAAGCAGTGCGAACGCGATCGGCGCGATACCGAACACCACACGGCGAGCGGAAAATTCAGAAGAGGTGGAAAAATTCATGTCAGTCTCAGATCAATGTCAGTCAAAAGGGGCGTCGTCGAGATCCCTCGGTGCGGCTGGATTCAGCGAGCGAACCGAACGCGGAGCGAAGCGTAGAAGGTTGTCTGCGCGCAAGCAAGCGAGCGGCCATGCCAATGTCGTGGGAATCGCGCAGAAATGTTCATCAATTAGGGGTAAGTGTTTGATCTATAGCAACAAAACGGATTCGCTCGCCGAGTGCAGTATGGCACAAGACTAGACTTTTCCTAGTGCAAGATCGCCGCGGAGTAACGGCGTGACGTGGAAAATCACACGCTGGGTCAAGCACGATCGCCGGCAACTCTTGCACCCGCCGTCAGAGCTTTGCAAGCAAGTTAGGGCAAACTACAGCCTCATGTACGTAAACGTCCGTGCGGACACCAAAAGTGACGCCGCTGATGTCGAACCCATCCCTACTCCCGGAGCCACTGATGACGAAACCGCAGCCGACCATCATTTACACCCTGACCGATGAGGCCCCGCTGCTGGCGACTCACGCGTTTCTGCCCATCATCCGCGCCTTCACCGCGCCTGCGGGCATCAACGTCGCCACCAGCGATATCTCGGTAGCGGCGCGTGTACTCGGCGAATTCCCGGAATATCTGAGCGAGGCTCAGCGCGTGCCTGACAATCTGGCCGAACTCGGCAGGCTCACGCTGCTGCCCACGACCAACATCATCAAGCTCCCAAATATCAGCGCGTCGGTTTCGCAGTTGATGACTTGCATCAAAGAACTTCAGGCCAAGGGCTACCCAATTCCGGATTACCCGGAAGATCCGAAGACCGACGAAGAAAAAGCGATTCGCATCCGCTATTCCAAATGCACCGGCAGCGCGGTTAACCCTGTGCTTCGCGAAGGCAATTCGGACCGTCGCGCGCCGCTCGCCGTGAAGAATTACGCGCGCAAGAATCCGCACAGCATGGCCGAATGGAGCCAGGCGTCGCGCTCGCATGTGTCACACATGCATCACGGCGACTTCTATCACGGTGAAAAGTCGATGACGCTCGACAGGGCGCGCGACGTGAAGATGGAGCTCATCACCAAAAGCGGCAAAACCATCGTCCTTAAGCCGAAAGTCTCGCTGCTTGACCGCGAGATAGTCGACAGCATGTTCATGAGCAAGAAGGCGCTGGTTGACTTCTACGAAAAGGAAATCGACGACGCGTACAAAACCGGAG
Source organism: Burkholderiales bacterium (assembly GCA_043777615.1). GTDB lineage: Bacteria > Pseudomonadota > Gammaproteobacteria > Burkholderiales > Casimicrobiaceae > Casimicrobium. The sequence goes on from JAYWHV010000028.1 coordinate 14,891, forward strand.
TGATGTTCTCGCTACACGTGAAAGCGACCATGATGAAGGTGTCACACCCCATCGTGTTCGGCCACTGCGTGCGAATTTTTTACAAGGACGCCTTTGCGAAACATGGCAAGCTCTTTGACGAGCTGGGCGTGAATGTCAACAACGGCATGGTCAACCTGTACGACAAAATCGCGACGCTGCCGCAAAGCAAGCAGGACGAGATCAAACGCGACCTGCACGCTTGCCACGAAGGTCGCCCAGAACTGGCGATGGTGGATTCGGCGAAGGGCATTACCAATTTCCATTCGCCGAACGATGTCATCGTCGACGCATCCATGCCAGCGATGATTCGGAACGGTGGCAAGATGTGGGGCGCTGATGGCCGCTTGAAGGATGTCAAGGCCGTGATGCCGGAATCGACCTTCGCCCGCATCTACCAGGAGATCATCAACTTCTGCAAATGGCATGGCGCGTTTGACCCGAAGACGATGGGCACGGTGCCGAATGTAGGCCTCATGGCGCAGCAGGCCGAAGAATATGGCTCGCACGACAAAACCTTCGAAATCAGCGAGGACGGTGTCGCCAACATCACCGATCTGGCCACAGGCGAAGTGCTGATGAGCGAGGAGGTGGAGGCGGGCGACATCTGGCGCATGTGTCAGGTAAAGGACGCAGCGATTCGCGACTGGGTCAAGCTCGCCGTTACCCGTGCGCGCAATTCCGGTACGCCGGTCGTGTTCTGGCTGGACCAGTACCGGCCGCACGAAGCTCAGGTCATCACCAAGGTCAAGATGTACCTGCATGAGCACAACACCGCAGGACTTGACATCCAGATCATGAGCCAGGTACGTGCCATGCGCTACACGCTGGAGCGCGTCATTCGTGGCCTCGACACCATCAGCGCCACTGGCAACATCCTGCGCGATTACCTCACTGATTTGTTTCCGATCATGGAGCTCGGTACCAGCGCCAAGATGCTCTCCATAGTGCCTCTCATGGCGGGCGGCGGCATGTACGAAACCGGCGCGGGCGGCTCGGCGCCCAAGCATGTACAGCAGCTCGTTGAAGAGAATCACCTGCGTTGGGACTCGCTGGGCGAGTTCCTCGCGCTTGCTGTATCGCTTGAAGATCTTGGCATCAAGACCGGAAACGCTCACGCAAAGATTCTCGCGAAAACACTTGATGCTGCGACGGGAAAACTGCTCGACAACAACAAGAATCCGTCGCCGAAGACCGGCCAGCTCGACAATCGCGGCAGCCAGTTCTATCTGGCCATGTATTGGGCGCAGGAACTTGCGGCGCAGACGGATGACATGGAACTCGCCGCGCGCTTCGCATCGCTGGCGAGGTCGCTCACCGAGAACGAGAAAACGATTGTGGCTGAGCTCTCGGCAGTGCAGGGCAAACCGGTTGATATCGGTGGCTACTACAAAGCTGACGACGCTAAAGTTGAAGCGGTGATGCGGCCAAGCCAGACGCTTAACGCGGTTTTGGCTGCGGCGGCGTAGCGGGATTCACGCAGTCTCGCTAGCGCATGGCTAGCGAGACTTAACCCGCGGGCGTCCCTTTCGGCGACGCGGTTAGCCTTGACTGGCTAGATTGCGCACTTGTTGGATTTTTGCGCGGCTTTCACCATTTTCAAGTCGGCGCGGATTTCTGCCAGTTGAGCATCGGCGTTGCCGTGATCAGCCGTGCCCCAGAAAGGCCATCCAGTCAGCAAAAAGCCGACCGCATTCTTCATCTGTGCTTCGCTGCTTTTCTTCTTTTTGCCGTCGGTGATCGCTGCTTCTGCCTTGGTGAGCGAATCATTTTCCTTGGCCAATTCGCCGCACGGCTGCTTTTGGAAATAGGCGAAATCTACGGCGAACGTAGGCGCTGCGGCCAGGGTGGACAAAGCTGCGCTGACGGCAAGAGTGGATAGATTTAGTTTCATTGAAATTTCCTCAGATCGGTGGATGAAAACTACGCTGTCAGTCTATGAGCCGCAGTCCACCGCTGTCCTTAAATATTCTTAAATCTGAGCGGGTATCTGACAAGAATGCCCATCGCGCGACTGCTATCTCGGCGAGATTCGGCTTGAATATCCTTATGGCTTTTGCCTGCAGCCCATTGCGAAATTGGGCTAGAAGCTAAAAAAATGCATAGTCGACTTCTCGTATAAATAACACTGATCTCTTGTGCAGCGGTCGATCTGTGAGAAAGCTGTTACTAAATTTCCGATTGATCGTGGTGACCTTTCACTAATTCTCAGCGTGCGTTTGCAAGGCTTGCGGATAGCGATTCACAAACCGTGCTGCGACCGGATACGGATAAAAATCATCCAGGATCCCGGCGCGAATACGCGCTTGACGCTCCCGCCAGAAATCGGCCCTGAGCAAATCGCTGTGGTGCTTCAAAAGCGGCTTCCGGATTCGCGGGATGGAGAGCAAAAAGCTACCGAATTCCTCCGGGAACACATCCATCCGGCCGATTGAATACCAGGGCTCGCTGGCCATTTCCGCCTCGTAGCTGGGCGCCGGCGGAATGTCGCGGAAGTTGCAATCCGTCAGGTATTCGATCTCGTCGTAGTCGTAGAAAACGACGCGGTCGTAACGTGTGACGCCGAAGTTTTTGTACAGCATGTCGCCGGGAAAAATGTTCGCCGCGGCCAGTTCGCGAATGGCGTTACCGTACTCAGCAATCGCTGCGTCGGCGCGCGCTTCGTCGACACGGTCGAGATAGAGATTGAGCGGCTCCATGCGGCGCTCGATGTAGAGATGCTTGAGGATGATCTCGTCGCCCTCCTCCAGAATGACTGAACCCGCAAGCTCCCTCAACTCTGCAATCAATGCAGGATCGAAACGGTCTCGAGGCAGGGCAACGTTTGAGAACTCGAGCGTATCGGCCATTCGTCCCACGCGGTCATGCTGTTTCACGAGCAGATACTTTTTCATCACGGTCGAACGATCCACTTCTTTCGGCGGCGCGATCTTGTCCTTGATGATTTTGAAGACGTAGGGATACGACGGCATGGTGAACACCGCCATAACGAGGCCCCGAATACCGGGTGCGACGACGAACTGATCGTTTGAATGGCGCAGGTGAGCGATGAGGTCGCGATAGAACATCGTCTTGCCCTGCTTTTGCAGACCGAGCATCGTGTACAGTTCGCTTTTAGGTTTGCCCGGCATCATGGTGCGCAGGAATTGCACGTACGCCGACGGCACTTCCATATCGACCAGAAAGTACGCCCGGTTGAGACTGAAAAGTTGACTGATCCGCGCGGGATCGAGCACGACGGTGTCGACGAAAAGCTTGCCATCGAGGTCATGCAAAACAGGCAATGCGAACGGATACTCGTGGTGACCATTCACAACCTTCCCGACGATGTAGGCCGCTTTGTTCCGGTAGAACGGGCTGCCTAACACCTGCAACTGAAAATTCGCCTGTGCTGCCGGCAGTTTGCCACCGAGATGCTCAGTGGCCGCGACTTCGATCCAGCGCGCATCGCGCTCCACATCCGCAAACGGCGTTGTCCACTTCATATCGCACAGCAGTTGCGCGAAGCTTGCTGCCAATGCTCCTGCAACAGGGTAGTAACTGCGATAAGTTGGCGGCTCAGCGTCGATTAATTCCACCGAAATTGCAGGGCGAAAAAAGATGAATTCGTTATGGAAATACGAGTGATGCAGGAGCTTGCAACTCACTGAATTGAAAAACGTTTCTGCAAGTTCAGGTTGCTTGTGATCGAGCAGTTGTCCGGTGAAGGCAAGCTTGGTCGAGCGCCAGATTGCCTCAGTCAGCGCTGCTTCACCGAACTTCGCCTCAATGGCCACGGTGGTTTCATTCACGCGGTCGTCGTAGAAGCGGATACGCGCTCGTGTGAGCGCCTGACTGACGTGCCAGTCCGCTGCCTCGAACGCGCTGCGCGCGCGGCGGCCACAGTCGCGGAACAGCGCGTAATGCCGATCAAAGCCCGCCAATACCGTCGCCGCGATGTCTTGTGCGAGATTGGGAATGGGAACAGGCGAGAGCGGCATGAGCTAATGCGATTGGCAGAATGAAAGAAACGCGTTTTCGCGATAATACCCTCCCGTTTCCCGACTTCCCGAGAGGATCGCAACACCATGAGCGCATCACACATCAAAGTCCCGGCAGGCACAAAAATCGTTCCGGGTCAGCCGACGCCTGACGATCCGATCATCCCGTTTATCGAAGGCGACGGCATTGGCGTCGACATCACGCCGGTGATGCAGAAGGTGGTCGACGCTGCCGTAGCAAAGGCGTACGGCGGCAAGAAAAAAATCTCCTGGATGGAGGTTTATGCCGGTGAAAAATCCACGCGCCTGTACGGCGGCGATGTGTGGATGCCCGCCGAGACATTGCAGGCCTGCAAAGACTATTCAGTCTCGATAAAAGGGCCGATGACCACACCGGTCGGCGGCGGCATTCGCTCGCTCAACGTCGCGCTGCGGCAAGAGCTCGACCTTTACCAGTGCGTACGCCCGGTGCGCCATTTTGCGGGTGTGCCGAGTCCGCTGAAAGACCCATCGAAAATTGACATGGTGATCTTTCGCGAAAACACTGAGGATATTTACGCCGGTATCGAATTCATGGCCGGCACGGATCAGTGCAAGAAGCTCATGACCTTCCTTCAAACCGAAATGGGCGTGAAGAAAATCCGCTTTCCGAATACCTCCTCGCTCGGCATCAAGCCCGTTTCGCAGGAAGGCACCGAGCGACTCGTTCGCGCGGCCTACAAGTACGCCATCGCCAACAATCGAAAGTCGGTGACGATTGTGCACAAGGGCAACATCATGAAGTTCACTGAGGGTGGATTTCGCGACTGGGCTTACGCATTGGCGGCCAACGAGTTCGGCGCGACGCTGATCGACGGCGGGCCGTGGTGCAAATTCAAAAACCCGAAAACCGGCGCGGACATTATCGTCAAGGACGTCATCGCGGACGCCTTTCTGCAACAGATTTTGCTGCGGCCCGCCGAGTACGACGTGGTGGCGACGCTCAATTTGAATGGCGACTACATTTCCGACGCCCTGGCTGCTCAGGTCGGCGGAATAGGCATTGCGCCGGGCGCGAACATCTCGCTCGAATACGCCTGCTTTGAGGCAACACACGGGACCGCGCCAAAGTACGCCGGGCAGGACAAAGTGAATCCCGGCTCGCTGATTCTGTCGGCCGAAATGATGCTTCGGCACATGGGGTGGACCGAAGCGGCGGACCTCATCATCCGGTCGATGGAAGCCGCGATTGGCGACAAAGTGGTGACATATGACTTTGCGCGCTTGATGGACGGCGCGAAAGAAGTTTCGTGTTCTGCGTTCGGGGACGCGATGATCGCGCGGATGTAGGTTCGGAATTCGGGCGTAAAAAAAGGGCCGCTGATGCGGCCCCTCTCGATTCGCGCGCCGGGTTCGATTTATTCGAACTGGGCGCTCACCACAGCGCTACTGTGGGTTTTGAATGTTCGATGCCTGCTTGCCCTTAGGGCCTGGCACTACCTCGAAGGCTACTTTCTGGCCCTCTTTCAACGAACGGAATCCGTCCATCTGAATGGCCGAGAAGTGCGCGAACACGTCATCGGTGCCATCGTCCGGCTTGATGAAGCCAAACCCCTTGGCGTCGTTAAACCATTTCACTGTACCTGTTGTCATAAATATCTCCCTACTGCATAAAGCTTGTTTTGGTTGGTGACACACACATACGGTATCGGATCGGAACCCCCAAACCCAACGCCAGAGCGCCTGCCTGTTGCCGTTGTACAGTTATACAACCCTAATCGTCAAGCGGATAATTGAAATTTGAAGGAAAGTTGACGCCTGTACGAGGCTTTATCGCCACCGAATTGAAGCTGCCATGACTTGATTGGCATGCCGTATGCTCTTGAAATCGCGGTTTCGCAACCGATATTGATGGTTAGTTGGAAACAAATACAGCATGGCAGTTCACTCACCCCGCTCAAACCCAAACGATGGCTCGGTTCTCGAAGCCGAGCGCGTCAGCACCAAGCCGCCTCCGATGTATCGGGTGCTGCTGCTCAACGACGATTACACGCCAATGGATTTTGTGGTCGGTGTGTTGCAACAGGTGTTTCTGCTCACCCGTGAGCAGGCCACCCAGGTGATGCTGCAGGTGCACCGCACGGGCGTTGGTACCTGCGGTGTTTTCACCAAAGAAGTGGCGGATACCAAGGTCTCGCAGGTTCAGGAACTGGCCGAGGCACATCAGCATCCGCTTCAGTGTACGATGGAGCCTAACTAGTGTTTTCGTTGACGACGGAAACGTCATCGACGGATTGCACGCAGACGGGCGAATCCACCAACGCTGCTATTGTGCAGCCGTGGACACGAGAGTCACAAGCCGACGGTTCGTCGACAGCAAGGCAATTCAAATGATCGCGCAAGAGTTAGAAGTCAGTTTGCACATGGCATTTGTCGAAGCCCGGCAAAAACGCCATGAATTCATCACGGTTGAGCACCTGCTGCTCGCCATGCTCGATAACCCGAGCGCGGCGGAAGTCTTGCGTGCATGCGCCGTTGATCTCGACGAGCTGCGCACGGCGCTCGCCAATTTCATCAACGAACACACGCCGCGTTTACCAGCGAACAGCGAGAGCGACACGACGCCAACGCAGGGCTTTCAGCGTGTGATTCAACGCGCGATTTTGCATGTGCAATC
>JAYWHV010000029.1:0-5749 GCA_043777615.1 Burkholderiales bacterium
GTCGGCGCATGCTGTGGATCGCGAGTTCCTGGTGATCAGCGCGCTTGCAAAAACCAACGTTCCAGTCGCCCGCGCCTACGCCTTGTGCGAAGACGTGAACGTGATCGGCACCATGTTCTACATCATGGATTGTGTCGAGGGACGCATCCTGTGGGATCCATCGTTGCCGCGCATGACGAACGACGACCGCAGCGCGCACTACAACGAAATGAATCGCGTAATCTCCGAGTTGCACCGGGTTGATCCAGTAGCCGTGGGTTTAAGTGAATACGGGAAACCGGGCAACTACATCGAGCGTCAGGTTTCTCGGTGGACCAAACAGTATCGCGCTGCTGAAACCGAGAACATTGACGCCGCCAATCAGCTCATCGAATGGTTGCCAAAATACATCCCGGCGGGTGACGAGACGCGAATCGTGCACGGCGATTTCCGTATCGACAACGTAATTTTTCATCCGACCGAAGCGCGTATCGTGGCCGTGCTCGACTGGGAGCTCTCCACCCTTGGGCATCCGCTCGTCGACTTCGCCTATCACTGCATGGTGTGGCATATGAAACCGGGGAACGGCGTGCGCGGGTTGGCTGGTGTCGACATCACGTCGCTCAACATTCCGACCGAAGCCGGGTATCTGCAAAGCTATCTGCAACGCACCGGGCGGGGCGACGCAGGCACTGTCAGTGCGGCCGAGTGGAACTACTACCTCGTGTTCAATATGTTTCGCCTTGTCGGCATTCTGCAAGGCATCATGGCCCGTGCGCTGCAAGGCAACGCGTCGAGCGCGCGAGCGCTGGAAGCGGGGCGCCGTGCGCGACCGCTGGCGGAGCAGGCGTGGGCTTTGGCGCAAACGATTAAGCTCTAACAGAAATCACCTTCACCACGAACCGGTTGAATCTATGAGCCAACGTCAAGCGAGCCCAATGGACAGTGTTGCCGGTGACCTTGGATTTACTTTTCGTTTGAAGAAGTCCGGAGAGGTTGAAGTTCTACATCGCGGCAAGCTGGCGTCTACGCTTCGCGGTACTGACGCCCTGGATTTCATCGCCGAAGTGGAATCGGGTGAATTCGCGGATGCGCAGCAGCTGATGGCTCGCTTGACCGGCAACTACAAGCATGGCAACGAGCGCACTGCGAGTGGCCACCCACGCAATCGTCGTTAGCTGACCTCGTTCTCGCTGTAAACGGGAATACGGTACACATCAGTATTGTCCCTGCACGCAAAGCGCAACTTGCATCGGATAATCAATTTATTCCAAGGAGGAAACTAACGTGCATCATCAGTCCATGTCCGCAACATTTTCACAGCGTCGCAGCGTCGTGCGAACCCTAGCCGCAGTCGCAATCAGTGTGCCGCTACTGCTTGGCACCAGCATCTCGTTCGCCCAAGCCTATCCCAACAAGCCCATCACGATGATCGTGCCTTGGCCCGCGGGCGGCTCGACGGATCGTCACCTGCGCACCCTCGCGGAGATTGCCGGAAAGAATCTCGGGCAAACCATCATCGTGCAGAATCAGCCAGGTGGCGGAGGCACACTGGGTCCCGGCAACATGGCGCTTGCTGCGAAGCCTGATGGCTACACCATTGCGCAGTTTCCAATGGGCATGTTGCGCATTCCGCACATGCAGAAAACGGCGTGGAATCCGCTAACGGACTTCAGCTTCATCATAGGCGTGTCCGGCTATACGTTCGGCTTCGTGGTGAAGAATGATTCGCCCTACAAATCCTTCACGGAATACGTCGAGGCAGCGCGCAAAGAGCCGGGCAAGATCGACTACGGCTCGACCGGTACTGGCACTTCGCCGCATTTGCTGCTCGAAGAGATCGGTGACGTCGCGAAAGTGAAGTTCAATCATGTGCCGTTCAAGGGCAATGCCGATTTGATGACGGCGTTGCTCGGCGGGCACGTGATGGCGGGCAGCGATGCGAGTGGCTGGGACAAGTATGTTGACGGCGGACAGATGCGCCTGCTGGCGACGTTCGGCGATAAGCGCACCAAGCGCTGGCCCAATGTGCCCACCGCGAAAGATCTTGGCCTGAATGTCGTCGGCAATTCACCGTACGGTCTCGTTGGCCCCAAAGGAATGGATCCCGCAATCATGAAGACGCTGCATGATGCGTTCAAAAAAGCGATGGACGACCCGAAACATCTGGAAGTGCTCGACCAGTTGAATCAGGATCTCTGGTATCGCAGCGGCGAGGATTACGCGAAGTGGGCGCGGGAGACGTTCGCGAAGGACAAGGTGTTGATTGAGCGGTTGGGTTTGGCGGCGAAGTAGTTTTTTCGCAACCGAGTCGGCGTTGCGGGAGCGTTTTCACCGCCTCTGCTGCAGACTGCCCATTGCCCTCGGTCTCAACAAAATAGTTAGCCATGTCCAGCTATCCCTGCCTGATCGACAACCTCGCTTTCGCCGAAGCTCCCCGTTGGCATCAAGGCGAACTGTGGTTTTCCGATTTCTTTACGCATCAAGTCATGCGCATCGACCGGGAAGGTGGCGCGCATGTGGTGGTCGAGGTGCCGAACCAGCCGTCCGGTTTGGGCTGGTTGCCGGACGGTCGATTGCTGGTCGTTTCGATGCTTGATCGCAAGCTCATGCGTCTTGATCCGACCGGTCTCGTCGAAGTGGCAGACTTGAGTCATCTTGCCGATTTTCACTGCAACGACATGGTGGTTGACGCGAAGGGCCGCGCCTATATCGGCAACTTCGGCTTCGACATTTTCACGCAGCCTGTCGTGCCCAGACCCACTGTGCTGGTGATGGTGTCGGCAAAGGGAAAAGCGTCGGTCGCTGCTAACGATATGGCGTTCCCAAACGGCACGGTGATCACGCCTGACGGACGGACGATGATCATTGGCGAGACCTTCGCGCGCAGACTCACGGCATTCGATATTGCGGACGATGGCGCCCTGTCTAATCGCCGCGTCTGGGCCGATCTTGGCAAACTCGCACCGGACGGCATTTGCCTGGATGCCGAGGGAGCGGTTTGGGTAGCGTCGCCACGCTCTAATGAATTTGTTCGTGTGCTTGAAGGCGGCATCATCACCCAGCGCATTCCGGTGTCGAATCAGGGCATCGCCTGCGCGCTGGGCGGGGCGGACGGCAAGCGATTGTTTATGGTGATCGGTAGTGTGAAGGCCCGCGAAGCGGCGATGGCGACGCGGGTGGGTCGCATCGAATACATCGATGTGGAAGTACCCGCTGCGGCTTCACCACATTAGCTGAACTACGCGAAATTCGGCGCGCGTTTCTCGGCAAAGGCACGGAATGCTTCGGCGGCCTCCGGGCTTTTCAGTCGCTCTGCGAACACCTCGCTCTCCCGATCCATCGTCTGGGCAATGAGAGCGCTGTCACGCATCAGACGTTTCGTTGCGCGCAGTGCGCCAATTGGCTTTTCGGCGAGCGTGTGGGCGACGGCCAAAGCTTTGGCACGTAATGCTTCCGGAGCAGCCAGATAGCGTGCCAGCCCCCATTCCACCGCTGTCTTGCCATCGACGGGCTCGCCTAGGGCAATCATCGTGAATGCGCGTGCGTAACCGATCCGCGCCTGTAAAAGCAGGCTGGATGCGGCTTCGGGCACCAGCGCGAGATTGACGAATGGCGTGACCAGACGCGCCTGTTCGGTGACGCACACCACGTCGCAGTGCAACAGCATCGTGGTGCCAACGCCAACCGCAAGTCCATGCACGGCAGCAACGATGGGTTTGTCCGAAGTGGCGAGTCCATGCAGAAAACGGGTGACGTGCCGTACAGCCGGGCCAGAACCGGCTGAGATTGTTGCGAAGTCGCTCAGGTCGTTACCGGCCGTGAAGCTGTCGCCTTCGCTGCGAATAATGATGCAGCGGATCGCCGGGTCATCGTGAGCTCGCTGCAAACCATCGGCGAGCAGGCCGTACATCGCGTTCGTCAGCGCGTTTTTCTTGTCCGGGCGATTCATCGACAGCGTGATGATGGGTCCGTCGACGGCTACAGTGACTAATTCGGTCATGGCGATTCTCCTTGCGATATCTCGTTGTTAGGGATGAAGGATAGCGTGCAGTTTTAGTGCGACGATTTCAAACGTTGCGCTTGCACGGGTGAGTGAAGTTTGCCGACGCATTGACGCGAGCAATAGCGACGCGCTAACGTAGCGCCGGATGTCAATCCCCGATTCGATCATGTCAACGAAACCACCGCCACACGTTGCTTCGGTGTTCGCCGCCTACCCGCCAGAGATACGGAAGCGCATCCTCAAGCTACGCGAACTGATTTTCGATGTCGCCACCCGCACGCAGGGCGTTGGCGCTCTCGAAGAATCGCTCAAATGGGGCGAGCCGGCTTACATCACGGCGACCTCGAAAAGCGGCAGCACAATCCGCGTTGCGTGGAAGAAGGCGAAGCCCACTCAATACGCCATGTACTTCAATTGCCAGACCACATTAGTGGATTCGTTCAAGACGATGTTTCCAGATGTCTTTAGATTTGAAGGTAATCGTGCGTTGGTGTTTGAAGAGCACGATGACGTGCCACTCGAAGCGTTGCGAATCTACGTTGAAATGGCATTGACGTATCACGCAAAGAAGCGCGAGAAGGCTTAGTTATGGCCCCGTGGACGCCTACTGACATCACGCACTTTGCGACACCGGCCGAGTTACGCGCGTGGTTTTCCCGGCATCACGCAAGCGCGCAGGAATTATGGGTCGGTTTTCACAAAAAGGGTAGCGGCAAGCCCAGTATCACCTGGCCGGAATCAGTGGATGAGGCGCTGTGCGTTGGCTGGATTGATGGCGTGCGCAAGTCGCTTGGCGAAGAGAGTTATGTGATTCGCTTCACGCCGCGCAAACCCACGAGCATCTGGAGCGTGGTGAACGTCAATCGTGTCGCGGCGCTTACGGCAGAAGGCCGTATACAGCCTGCCGGGCTCGCAGCGTTCGAGGCAAGAACACACAACAAAACGGGCATTTACGCATTCGAACAGGAGCAGGCGGAGCTGTCAGTGGCTGACATTCGGACGTTCAAGAAGAACAAAGCAGCCTGGAAATTTTTTGCAGCGCAACCAACGGGTTATCGTCACCAGATGATCTGGCGAATCACCAGCGCTAAGCGGGAGGAGACGCGAGTCAAGCGTTTGCTGCAACTTATCGAGGCGTCAACCGCTGGCGTTCGGCTAGTCTAGTAATCAGGCTAACAGCTTTCTACAGAAAGCGCCATTGCATATGGGCTAGGGAAGAATTGTGCAGCTTATCGACTATGTAACTTTATGCCGCTTAGCCCATGTGAAAAAAGGGGTAAAGCAGAAAGCTGTAACGTAATTTTTCTGCAAAGTACCGTCTAGTCTGCCGTCTCGCTCGCCTCATGCCGCGCTCTGCAACAATGATCGCTGTATCTCGTCAATTCGCCTCATGTCCTTCTTCCGCGATGTTTCGCTTTCCGCCGTCGTCACTGGCTTCGTCGTTGTTCTCGTAGGCTTCACCAGTACCGGCGCATTGGTATTTCAGGCCGCCCAGTCGCTCGGCGCGACGCAAGCGCAGGTCAATTCATGGATGTGGGCGCTGGGGCTCGGCATGGGTTTGGCGTCGATCATCCCTTCGCTCATTTACAAAAAACCGGTGGTCGCTGCGTGGTCGACGCCCGGCGCAGCGCTCATCGCCACCAGTGCTGTGGGTGTGACGATGCCCGAGGCTGTCGGCGCGTTCGTCCTTTGCGCGGCGCTGATCATCATCGCCGGCGCGTCGAAATTGTTCGAGCGCATGATGAATCGCATTCCGGTCGCCAT
>JAYWHV010000030.1:0-5742 GCA_043777615.1 Burkholderiales bacterium
GATTTCGCGTGAATGTTTCCAGAAATCCGATGGCATCGACTGCGTTTTCTGCACTCAAAAATTGCGGGATACGCGCCTGATCGAGCATGGCACGCGCGGGCTGCACACTGGCGCCACCGCCGAGCACAACGAGTAGCGTCTTTCTGGCCTGCTTCGCGAGCTTCGCGGCCTCAATGGCCACGGATGCCATATCTTTCGCGCTCATGATCGCCTGCGGCGAGAACAGCACCAGCACCACATCAACACTTTCGTCGGCGATTACGGCGCTGATTGCGATGCTGTAGCGTTCAGCGGTCGCATCACCGGCCACATCGAGCGGGTTGCCAACATTCGCGTGCGATGGCAGCGTTGAGCGCAACAGCTTTTGCGTAGCGTCTGACAAAGGTGCCATTGCGAGGTTCTGGGCTCGTACAGCGTCAGCTGCGACGAGTCCGGGGCCGCGCCCGTTGGTAATCGTCACCACCCTTTGCTGGGAGCGGCTGTGTTCACCCGCGAGCAGTCGGGCGGCGCTTACCATTTGCGTCGCTGTCTGCACGCGCACCGCGCCGGCGCGTGCGATTGCCGCTTCGAAAACGCGGTCATGCTGCGCAAGCGCTGTTGCGTGTGTGCCGTCTGGCGGGCGATGCAAATCAGCGCGATCCGCCTTGAGCACGATGACGGGTTTCATGCGTGAAATCTGGCGCACACCCGACATAAACGACGACGCGTTTTTCACCTCTTCGATGTAGAGCAATACATCCGAGGTGTAAGCGTCAAACGCGAAGAAATCGAGAAGTTCGCCAAAGTCCAGGTCAAGCGATGCGCCCACCGACAGCAGGCTCGAAAAGCCGATCGACGAGCCGGCAGAGAAATCTCGAAGAATCGAAAGCCATGCGCCAGATTGCGACAGTACGGCGAGCGAGCCCGCGGCCGGCATCGTGTCCACATCGGTCATGGCGGAGGCATCAAGCGCCACGCGCGGGCGCACCAGTCCACGTGCCCCGGGGCCAATCAGGCGCACTCGCGACTCGATCGCCACTTTTTGCAGGGCCTCGGCGGCGGCGAACGCATTTTTATCGCCCTCCGCGTCGAAACCCAGCGAGAGAATCAGCGCATACTGACAGCCGTTGGCGCCGCATTCGCGAACAATTTTGGCGCAGGCGGCGGCGGGTGCAGTGATCAGCGCCAGATCAACACGTTCGGTCAAATCGGTCATGCGAGCCACACAAGGCTCGCCAAAAATCTTTCTGTGCTTCGGGTTGACCGCGTAAATGCGCCCTTTGTAGGGATGTGCATGAAGGCGTTTCCAGAGCGCGAGCCCCAAGCTTCCCTCACGCTCAGATGCCCCAACCACCGCAATGGATTGGGGTTCGAACAATCGGGAAAGTTTATGTTGGGCCACGTCCCGATCCTAAGGTGGGGATTTGGAGCAAGTATTTCAGGCAATTAACTCATACACTGTGCGATACGCCACAGACCGCAAGCTGTCGACGTGGCAGCGTCCAGAGAGTTCACTTTTACTGCGAAGGCCTCGCCAGCGCGTTCGTACCATGGCACCAGGGCGTCACTTGCAAGCAACGAAATCTCGTGAGTTTCCGGGTACATCGCAAGCGCCGCTGCAAACTCACAGCCCAATAACCAGCCGGACAACACGGTGCTGATTTGTTCAGGAGTCCTGGTTCCCGTCACGACGGCGGCCCGCATGACGAACAAGTCGTGCAGCCACGACGCGGCACCGGTGCGCGCGTAGCTCAGTCCGAGGTGGAAAGACGGCCCGTCGTCGAGCGTCGGTTCGGCGCCAAGCGCCTTGCCAACAGAGCTGTGAGCGCGAATCAGCGCATGCATTTCGCCCGTAAAGAAAGTTGCAAAACTCTCGATCTGACTGCCCGACAGCTTCACCCATTTGCTGTGCGTGCCGGGACACACGATGACGCCGTCCGCTATGCCGGCACCAACGATTTGCGTCTCTTCACCCCGCATGACATCGGGCTCGGTGCTCTTCATGCCGGGGATGATCATCAGCGGTCGTCCGAGCGAAGTCGCAACGCGAATGCCGCCAGCGGCGAGGCGCGCGTCTAATCCGGGCAGCGCAGCGGCGACGTCGGGCTCAATTCCACACGGGGCATACGGCGCTTCGCGCCAACCAGTACGCGCGCCGACCATGCCGCATGCGATGAGCCGCGCGGCTGGATTTGTTCGCGCCCAGGCGCCGACGATTGCTACAAGCGCATCCTCAAAGGCAGAGTCGCCCGATAGAGTGAGCGCGCCCGCAGTGGATTGGGCGCGATCCACGATGTTGCCGCCCGGATCGAAGGCGTATGCACGCAGGTTGGTGGACCCCCAATCGAGCCCAATCAGCGCGATGTCGGTCCGCCCGCTCACTGCTTCCAGCGCTCCGCCGCGGCGTCGTCTTTCGCGCGGGCGTCAACCCAGCGCTCGCCCTGCGGCGTCGACTCGCGTTTCCAGAACGGCGCGCGCGTTTTCAAGAAATCCATGATGAATTCACAGGCGGAGAAAGATTCGCCGCGATGCGCGCTGGTGACGACGACACAAACGATCTGGTCGAGTGGCTTGAGCTCGCCGACGCGATGAATCACGAGCGTGTCCAGTACATTCCAGCGCGCTGTCGCTTCAGCGCAGATTTTTGTGAGTTCGCGCTCTGTCATGCCCGGATAATGTTCGAGGTACATGAGACCCACGCTGTCGCCCTCGTTCATGTCGCGCACGCAGCCGATAAAACTCGCGACGGCTCCAATCTGCGGATTGCCCAGCCGCATGGCCTTGATTTCGGCGCCAAGATCGAAATCTGCCTCTTGTACGCGCACGATGCAGGTCATGGCTAGCCCCCGGTAACCGGCGGGAAAATCGCGACCTCGTCGCCGGCGTTCACCGGGTGGTCAAGCGCGACGACGTCCTGATTCACGGCAACGCGAAACGCGCGACCGCCCGCCAGTTCCTCGGCAAACGCTCCGCCGCGCTCGCGCAAAGCCACCAGCAGGGCCGCCACGGTGGAAATGTCGGAAGTCAGCGCGAAAATCTCGCGAGAAACGCCAAAACGCTCGCGCAGTCTTGCCAGAAAAACAAGTTGAATGGTCATTCCAGCATTCTAGGAATCGGCGACGAATCAGACAGCTTTTTCGCGAAACGCATCCTGCATTGGGGCTAAACACTTAAGATCGTCAAAGTCGACTTTGCCTACAAATTGCTGCAGTCCCAGGTACAGCGTGCGTTTCAGAAAAAAGTTGAAGCGCGTCAGAACCTGACGCAGGACCGAACTAGAACGTCCAGCGAATCCCCACATTCACCGCGTCGGGATCGACGTCAGTACGCAAACGATCAAGGCCGAACCTGGTGCCGCGGGTGAGCTCCAGTTTGAGACCGAGGCTTGACGTGAAATCGTAGCGGACGCCGACGCCGTACGAAATGGCGGTGCGATCAAGCGCAGCTTGTGCCGGCGACGACCAGTCAGGCGTCAAACGGTTATCTCCGCGACCGACTCCGACCTTGCCGAATACCGACAGGGAACTGCGCCAGTTAAAAGCCGAAACCACGTCCACATTGACGGTGGAGCGTGTTTCTGCCCAACGAGCACCATCGAATTTGAGCCCGATTCCAGAAGACCCAGGCGATGTCGGTGCCGCGTCAGCGTTAACTGCCGCACCTAGGGCGAGTCCGCTGGTGAACTGGTAGCCGGTGAACGCGGTGCTGGCACCCTCGCGGGCGCGGGCGTATTCGAGCGCCTGACCGAGCTTCAGACCAGGTGCCGTGAAGCTCCAGGCCTTATCGTTCGCCCCAAAGCGAACCCCGGAGAAGTAACCACCTTCCTGAGCCTGAACCGCTCCAAAATTGAACGCGAGCAGCGCCACACTCATTGCGGTCGCAATGTATTGGATGGTACGTGTTGCTCGTGTGTTCATTTCGTAATATTCCTATGCGGTGCAGTTGCTGTCAACAAAGCCCTTCGGGTCCCCTAGAAGATCAGACAATTGCCGCTGCAAGTGTTGCGCAGCGCCTACAGGTTTTGCAACCCGCGTGCAATGTTCGCTACAGCACAGACAGCCTGAACAAATCCCGGTGGATCGCGCTCAACGCTAAAGCGACGCCGCCTGCGAAAGCGCTAAATCCGCAATTGCCGCGATATCGGCTAGACCAACCCGGATGACGTTCAGTTCCCTCGCCGGGACACTGGTCATTGCGCTCGACGCCACGGCCGGCAAAGGATCGTCGGTCGCCACCGCGATAATGTGCTCGTCGCCGGGAAACAAAAGCGGCTTCCCGAGCGCGCTCCGCCAGACTTCGAGCTTCGGCAACGGTTCGCGCTTGTAGCCTTCTATCAGCACCAGATCGCACGGGCTGAGTCGCTCCAGCGCTTCAGCCAGACCCAACTCCGGCGCGCCGCGTAGCTCGTGCATGATCGCCCAGCGTTTGCCGCTGGAAATCATGACCTCAGTCGCGCCTGCCTCGCGGTGGCGATGTGAATCCTTGCCGATGTGGTCAATGTCGAAGCTATGGTGTGCATGTTTGATCAGCGCGACACGGACACCGTCGGCGGCAAGATGTGCGATGACCTGCTCGATCAAAGTCGTTTTGCCGCTACCAGACCAACCGGCAAACCCAAATACCCGTTTCGTCACGATGTGGTGATCACTGATTCTTGAAGTCGGGTTTGCGCTTCTCGACGAAGGCGCGCATGCCTTCCTTTTGATCAGCCAGCGCGAACGTCGCATGAAATTCACGGCGCTCAAACGTCAGGCCCTGTGCGAGCGTGGTTTCGAACGCGGCGTTAATTGTCTCCTTCACTTTCATGACGGCGGGCAGCGAGAAGCTCGCAATCTTGCCCGCAGTCGCCATCACCTCTTCCATCAATTTGTCGGCTGGCACGACGCGCGCCACCAGACCAGCCGCCTCGGCTTCCTGTGCCGTGACGAAGCGCCCGGTGAGGCACCATTCCATGGCTTTTGCCTTACCGACAGCGCGCGGCAAGCGCTGCGTGCCGCCCATGCCGGGAATCGTCCCGATGGAGATTTCGGGCTGCCCAAACTTGGCGTTGTCAGCAGCGATGATGACGTCACACATCATCGCGAACTCACAGCCGCCGCCGAGCGCATAGCCCGACACTGCGGCAATTAACGGCTTCCGCACGCTCTTTGCGGCTTCCCAGTGTTTGGTGATGTAGTTGTCGTTGTAGACCTTCGCGTACGTCCATTCGGCCATCGCCGCAATGTCTGCTCCAGCAGCAAACGCTTTTTCGTTGCCGGTAACCACGATGACATGCACATCAGGATCAGCGTCCAGCGCAGCAAGATGACCCGCCAGTTCCTCTGCCAATGCGTCGTTCAGCGCGTTCATCACCTTTGGGCGATTGAACGTGACGAGCGCGACTTTTGCGGGCTGCGTTAATTTTTCGACGCGAACGAGTGGTTCAGACATGGATCAATTCCTTGTTCAAGAGACTAAATTTTTGGAGCGGTGGTCTGTTGCACGCCGTCAACCGCCGCCAGCTGGCCGATTCGTTGCGCGCCGCGGGCCAGTCCGCCTTCCAGCATGCCCACAACAGACTCGGCGAACTGCGCGTACGACAGCGGGCCACCCGGTTTGAGCCACGTAAACGTCCAGTTGATCATGCCAAAGACGCTCATGGTCAGCACCTTTGCACGTGCGCCGTCCACTTTGTAGGTCGCGGCGATCACGTCGGCAAACGCCTGTACGACCGAACGCTCCAGAGCGATCACCTGCTCCCGTTCCGGTGGCGGCAAAAATTTG
>JAYWHV010000031.1:0-5699 GCA_043777615.1 Burkholderiales bacterium
CGCGATTGCGTTACGGGTGTGGGTGCAAAGCAGCGAAGGCGACGAACGTAGCGAGCTGGTCGCTGCAGTCTCTGACAATGGTGTCGGCATCGGTGCGGAGGACTTGCCGAATTTGTTTTCGGAGTTCTACCAGGCGAAAGCGACGGATGATGCATCGGGTGTGTCGGCGCAGCGCGAGGGCACTGGACTGGGACTCGCGTTAACCAAAGGCTTTGTGGAATTGCACGGCGGTACGATTTCCGTGGAGAGCGTTGTTGGCAAGGGCTCCACTTTCACGTTGCGATTCCCGGCGAAATCTGGAGTGATGGCAGACAAGCCCTTCGACGAGATCAGGGCGAACGCTGCGAATGGAGCGAACACTGGAGCGCCTGTATGAGCGGCGAGCACATTGTGGTCGTTGAAGATGACCCGATGTCGCAGCGGTTGATGGTGGATTTGCTTGTGGTCACTGGGTACAAGGTGAAGGCGTTTGGCGATGCCGAGAGCGGCCTTGCGGCGATGTATGCAGCGCCGCCCGATCTAGTGCTGATGGATATTCGGCTGCCGGGCATGGATGGGTTTGCGGCACTAACGGCGTTGCGCACTGATCCTGCGACGGTTGATGTGCCGGTGATTGCCGTCACTGCGTCCGTGATGCTCGGTGAACGTGAAAAGATTATGCAGGCCGGGTTCACGGCGTACCACCCAAAACCGATTCAGATTGCTCAGTTGTTGAAAGAGATCGAGCAAACCCTCGCCAACGCGTAAAAAAATACGCCAAAATCAGGCGCATGAGGGGCCGCATATTAGTTGTTGACGATCAGCCGACGAATCGGACGTTGCTGAGTGATTTGCTTGGGTTAGATCAGCACGATGTTGCGGCGGTGGCATCGGGCGACGCTGCACTCGCAGAGCTTGAATTGCAGCCATTTGACCTGGTGTTGCTGGATGTTTTGATGCCCGGCAAGGATGGTTTTGCCGTGCTGCGCGAGATTCGCGGCAATGCGCGTCTTGCTCATTTGCCAGTGGTGTTGTGCACCTCGCTTGACCCCGATCAGGAGCGCGTACGCGGGCTGGAGGCCGGGGCTGATGACTTTTTGCAGAAGCCGGTGAACCGGGCCGAGCTGTCGGCGCGGGTGCGCTCGTTGTTGCGAGTCAAACGGCTGTTTGATCAGGTGGAGGCGCAGCGTGACGAGCTCAAGCGCTGGAGCGCCGAGCTTGAAACTCGTGTCGCTGAAAAAGTGGCCGAGGTCGGACAACTCTCCCGCCTGAAGCGGTTCTTTTCGGCGTCCGTTGCGGACAAGATAATTCGCGGTGGCGCTGATAATCCGCTGGCGAGCCATCGACGCGACGTGGCGGTCGTGTTTGTCGATTTGCGCGGATTCACGGCGTTCTCAGACTCTTCAGCGCCGGAAGACGTGATGCGCGTGCTGCGCGAGTTTCATGCGGCGGTGGGAGCGTGCATTGATGCGGCGGGCGGCACCATCGAGCGGTTCACCGGCGATGGCGTCATGGTGTTTTTCAACGACCCGGAGCCTGTGGAGAACCCGTGTCGCGCTGCGCTGGAGTTTTCGCGAGCCGTGCGGGATGCAGCCGGTGTGCTGTCGGAGCGTTGGGGCCGCGAGGGGTTTTCATTGAACGTCGGTATCGGCGTTGCCTATGGATTCGCAACCGTCGGGGCGATTGGTTATGAAGGGCGCATTGACTATGGAGCGATTGGTTCCGTGACCAATCTCGCTGCCCGGCTGTGCGCGGAAGCGGGCGCTGGCGAAGTGCTGGTGCAGCAGCGTGCGATAGCGCTCGCGGGGGATGGATTTGCGGTCAGCGCTCCGACGCCGTACGCGCTCAAGGGGTTTCGTGAGGCGGTGCAGGCAGCTTTGCTCACGTAGGCGACCTACCTGGTTAGGTGGGGAAAAACCGGCAAGTTCGCGCTACATTCGTGTAACAAAAACAGAACAGTCGAAATCGGGGTTATGTCCAAATCTGCATCCCAATCCGCCCGCGTAACGCTGCGCCAGCTCTGCAATCTGGGCCTGCCTGCGCCGGTGATGCTGCCGTCGCTCTTGCCTGCTGTTCGCGCGGTTGTGCCGGCGGCTCATGCCGCGTTCTTCTATTGCGATGCAGCGGGGCATATGGTGAATATGTATGCCGAGCGGATGTTGCCGCCGGAGGCGATGACTCGGTATTACGAGCGGCATTATCGGGCGGATATTTCGGCTTTTTCTACGGCCTACCTGCGGCTCGTGGCGGCGCATGACCCGGTGTCTTATCGGACGATTAGCGCGGAGGAGAAGGGCAGCGACTATTACCGCGAAGTGCTGTCGCAACTTGCGGTCGGGCATGTGATGTACGGCATTGTGCGTTCGCTTGACAATGGCCGCGAACCGATTGGCCAGCTGAGTTTGTATCGGGGAGTGGCCGACGCGCCGTTTGACAAAGAAGATGCTGAGGCGCTGCGCGATGTGATGCACTACCTTGGACGCGCGCTTACCGCAACGCCGTACGTACAGGTGACTGCGCCGTCCGAGCAGATTGCCGAGGAGGCGATGGCGGTTCTTGATGAGGCGGGTGAATTGTTGTTTGCCGATGACGCATGGATGCGTCTGGCGCGGTTGGCGCGCGGTGAGCCGATTTCGCCGGGGCAGGCGCGGGATGAGCCGAAAGCGTTGCGGGAGTTTTTGCGTGGCGTGGTGATCGCGGCACGCGCTGCCAAAAACTCGTTGCACGTCGTGAGTTCGCCTTGGGGGCGGTTCGCGTTTCGCCATCATTCGCTCGAAGGTGTCTCGGGCGGCAAGGCAACAGCGCTTGTGCTGTCGCGGCTGGCGACCGAGTCGGTGCGAATTACCGAGGGCGCGTCAAGGCTCGATTTGTCGGCGCAACAGCGCGAGGTGGCGCTGATGATTGCGCTCGGGATGACCAACGCGGAGATGGCCGAAAAGCTTGGCGTGTCCGTGAACACGGCGGGCTATCACGTCAAGCAGGTGTTCGCCAAGTTGGGTGTGCATGAACGCGCCGAGGTGGCGCGCATGCTGCGGCAGGCCTGATCAGTCGACCGTAGCGCCCGAAGACGCAACGACCTTCGCCCACTTTTCCGTTTCAGCAACAATCGTTTTGCCGAAGTCTTCTGGCGTGCCGGGAATTGGCAGGCCGCCGAGGTCAGCCAGTCGCGCACGCATCTTCGGGTCCGCGAGTGCGCGGTTGATGGCAGCGTTCATTTTGTCAATCGCCTCGCGCGGCGTGCCCTTTGGCATGCCTACTCCGAACCACGCCGTGGCCTCATAACCTGGAACAGTGTCGCCGACGGTCGGCAGATCGGGGAACGACGGTTCGCGGGCGGCCGACGTAACCGCGAGCGCGCGAATGCTGCCGCCCTTGATGTGCCCTGCTGACGATGGCAGATTGTCGAAAAACACCTGTACCTGGCCGCCGATGAGATCGGTCAGAACGGGGCCAGCGCCTTTGTACGGGATGTGCACCATGTTGCAGCCGGTCATCGATTTGAACAACTCACCCGACAGATGCGTCGATGTGCCGCTGCTCGACGAGGCCATGTTCACCTTGCTCGGGTTCGCTTTGCAGTACGCGATGAACTCGGCCACCGTTTTCACCGGCAAGCTATTGGTGACGACCATCACGTTGGGCGTGCGCACGATGCCGGCGACGGGTGCGATGTCGCGGATGAAGTTGAACGACAATTTTTTGTAGAGTGATGCATTGATGCCATTGGCCGGATTGACCAGCAGCATGGTGTAGCCGTCGGCTGGCGCGTTCACGACAAACTCAGTGCCGATATTGTTGCCGCCTCCCGCCTTGTTTTCTACTACTACCGGCTGCCCGATATTTTCGGAGAGCCACTGGGCGACGATGCGCGCGAGAACATCGGTGGTACCCGCCGGCGGATAAGGCACGATCCATTTGATTGGTTTGGCTGGATACTGCGCGGAGGCCGCACCCGAAAAACTGAACGAAGCAAGTGCGACGACTGCAGCGCGCCGGATGAAATTTTTCATGGTGACCTCCTTGATGCGAATCTCGACGCCCAACCGCTGAGTGGATTCATTGCCGGATTATCCGCGTTGGTCACCCGAAACGCGTGTAGGGATTTCCTTCGGTCTCGAAAGAGGGGTTCGCGTGGCAGGCAACTCGCTCATGCGAATGTCATGCGGTGATAGACGCCTATAGACTCTGGCAACGCATTGATAAAAAGCCCGCGATGAGTTCGGATATCAAGTTGCTCGGCTACGTGGCAGCAACGCTGTTTTTCTTCATGGCAATTATGTTGCTGCTCACCATGCGTCACGCTGGACGCATTCGGGGTGCACCGCTCTGGCTCTACAGCACTCTGATAGCAGCCGTCGCCATCGCGCTCAACACGTCGCAGGAAGTTATCCCCGAGTTTTTCGGGTACGTCGTATCGGGAGTCTTGTTAGTCGTTGGTCCGTTGACAAGCGCGCGCGGCACCATTGAGTACCGCTATCACCGTACTTTTTCTGTGCACTGGATTTACGCTGTGGCCGCGCTCGCCACGCCGGCCTTCTACTACTTCACCTTCATCGCGCCCAGCACCGCCGCGCGGATTGTCATGGTCTCGCTGTCGATCACGGTCACGTGCACTTGGCACGCCTGGGTCATGTTGGCAGGCTCGGCGCTACGTCCTCGTAGTGTCGGCGTCAAACATGCGCGCTTTCGTATTCCGCACGGCATTATGGTGATGGGTTTGTTGATGGTCGCGTTTGTCTTTCTGGTTCGTGCCGCGGACACGGTTCAGTTGATGAGCGCCGGACCGGTGTCCATTCCGCGCGGTGGTGCGCCGCGCACGGCATTCTTCTTCTATTCCGTCGGACTTGCCGGTCGTCTGTTTTTGTTGATCGGCATGGTCCTCGTGCTGATCGACGAGCTTGAACACGAACTGCGCTCTCTCGCATCTCGCGACGCGTTGACCGGACTGTTCAACCGACGCGGGTTGACTGCGGCGGCGGGTGTGTCGTCCATGACCAATGCGAGTTTGCTTATGCTTGATCTTGATCATTTCAAGGCTGTGAACGACGACTTTGGCCACGATCAGGGCGACCGCGTGATCGGCTTGCTGGCGCGATGCGCGCAGGCGAATCTGCCGGCTAATGCCGTGTTGGCGCGACTGGGCGGAGAAGAGTTCTGCGCGCTTCTACCGCAGTCGGATCTGGCGGCTGCTCAAGTAAGTGCCGAGACGCTACGTAAAGCGTTTCATCTCGAAACCGCCGCACTCGGGCACAGTCGACAACACACGGTGAGCATCGGCGTCGCCGCGACAGGCGACGCAGCATCCAGCATCCGGGAGCTCATGGAGCGCGCCGATCAGGCGCTGTACCGCGCCAAGCGCGACGGGCGGAATCGGGTGGAGTTAGCTCTGGCTGCAACGGCTGACTAACGCCCTCACTCTGCAGGTTCTTCGATACGTTGGCTATCGAAGGCGCCATCGCTTTCGGAGCAATCAGGTTGATTGTCGTTTTCGCTCTGGCTAAGGAGTTTTTGTGCCAGCGCCCAGGCATCAGCGATGATGGCGGCGGCGGCAGCGCATTGCGCGGGCGTGTGGTCGGTCATCACTTGCATGCGCAGGCGCGCGCTGTTATTCGACACCGCCGGAAATTCAACATGATTGGTTAGCACGCCTCGTTCCGCGATCAGCTTGCTGGTCACGCGAGCGACGTCATCGCGACCCAGAAGCACCGGCACGATGGGCG
>JAYWHV010000032.1:0-5694 GCA_043777615.1 Burkholderiales bacterium
CCGCGAGTCCATCAAAAACGCCGTCCTTCAAGCGATCGTACAACCAAAAGCGGTGCCGGATGGGATCCGCTACTTCGCCTGGCCAATGTTCGTGCAACGCGTCGATCTCGCTGTCGGCGCAGTCGCACAGCTTTCGTGAAGCAGCACGCAGTCGCGACGACGCGCTTCGATGACGAACTTCGGGAAACACGGCAAAATACAGATGGTTCCTAATAATTTATAAGACGGTATGAGTTCGATTCTGATCACGGGCGGCGCAGGTTTCATTGGCGTCAATAGTGCCCGACACTTCGCTTCACGTGGCTGGGACGTTGTTATCGTTGACAATCTCTCGCGGCGGGGCACCGAAGACAATCTTCGCTGGCTGCAGTCAAACGCAAAAGTTCGATTCGAACGCGCCGATATCCGCGATGCAGATGCCATGGAGCGCCTCATCGGTGGCGCTCGCCCGGACGCAGTTTTGCATCTCGCGGCCCAAGTGGCGGTGACCACATCGGTGACCAACCCGCGCGAAGATTTTGAAATCAACGCGCTCGGCACTTTTAACGTTTTGGAAGCGGTTCGTAAGACCAGTCCTGAGTCGTTCTTCATTTGTGCGTCTACCAATAAAGTCTACGGCAAGATGCACGACGTACCAGTCGTGGAGCGCAATGGTCGCTATGAATACGAGCACCTGACTCAAGGTGTGCCTGAACACCAACCGCTTGATTTTCATTCGCCGTATGGCTGCTCAAAGGGTGTGGCAGATCAGTACACCATCGACTACAGCCGAATCTTTGGCTTGCGCAGCGTCGCGCTACGCCAAAGCTGCATTTATGGCACCCGCCAATTCGGTATTGAAGATCAGGGTTGGGTGGCCTGGTTCACCATTGCGGCCGTGCTCGGCAAAACCATCACGATTTACGGTGACGGCAAGCAAATACGCGATGTTTTGCATGTAGACGACCTCGCCCGTGCCTATGAAGCCGTGCTCATGAATCAGGACAAGGCGTCCGGCCAGGCATTCAACATTGGCGGTGGCCCGACCAACACCATGTCTCTGATAGAGCTGCTTGCCCACCTTGAAGATCAACTCAAGATCAAAATTCCATTGAAGTGGGACACGTGGCGGCCCGGCGATCAACCGGTCTTTGTGTGCGACCTTTCAAAGGCCAGGGAGATGCTTCACTGGCAACCGCAGATAAATGTGCGGGACGGCGTGAAGTCCTTGAGTACGTGGGTGAGCCAAAACGCTGAATTGTTTAGTTGGTTGAAGTGAACACTTTGATGTGCGCTGTGATCTCGCCCAGCGCGGCATTCTTTTCGGCTTGATGCAATGACTCAAATTTCACCGGCATCGCCGCCCTCCGTTGAACTGGTTATCGAGCCTCCACGCAGTTGGAGAATGCTCAACGTTCGCGAATTGTGGGCTTACCGCGAACTGCTTTGGGTTCTCACGGCGCGCGATATCAAGGTGCGTTACAAGCAGACCTTGCTGGGAGCGGGCTGGGCCATCCTTCGTCCCTTCATCACGATGGTGATTTTTAGCGTCGTTTTTGGGCAGCTTGCAAAGATGCCGTCGGACGGCTATCCGTATCCCATATTTGTTTACTCTGCGCTGCTGCCTTGGACATTTTTTGCAGGCGCAATCGGAGCCTCTGGTGGCTCACTGATCGGGTCTGCTCACCTGGTTAGCAAGGTGTATTTCCCCCGCCTTATCGTCCCGCTCTCTTCGGTGGGGGCCGGTCTCGTAGACCTGCTTATTTCTACCGGGATTTTGCTCGCCATGATGCTCTGGTACGGTGTAGGCTGGACGCCCAATCTGTTGGTCGCACCGCTGCTGCTAATTGCGGTGGTGTTCACTGCGCTAGGTATTGGGACATTGCTATCCGCGCTCACAGTAGCCTATCGCGATTTCACGCATCTGACGCCTTTCATGGTGCAGATATGGATGTACGTCACACCCGTGATATTCCCCGTCAGTCTGGTTCCAGAAAAGTGGCGCTGGTTGCTATACATGAACCCCATGACAGGGCTTGTTGAGGGATTTCGCTCCGCTTTCCTTGGTAAGCCTTTTGACATTCACGGGATTGCGATTTCGTTCGCAATCGCGATCATCTTGTTTGTGATCGGCGTCGCGTATTTCGAAAAGGTGGAGCGACGCTTCGCCGACATTATTTGATCGCCGCATGACCATTCCTGTAATCAAGGTTGAGGGCCTGTCCAAGGAGTACGTGCTCGGTGAGCTTAGACAACCGGCATCGACTTTTTACGATCTTTTGTCTGGCTGGATTCGCCATCCCTTTGGTGCGCCGTCGCTGCGAGTAATCGAACCTGCGCCAGACGCTCGGTTTCTTGCGCTCGACGACGTGTCGTTCGACGTCAGCGCTGGTGAAGTCGTAGGCATTATCGGGCGCAACGGTGCGGGAAAGAGCACGCTCCTCAAGATACTTAGTCGCATTACTGCACCGTCCAGCGGCCGAGCCACGGTTCGTGGCAGGCTGTCGAGTCTGCTCGAAGTCGGCACTGGTTTTCACGCCGAACTGAGTGGCCGGGAGAACATATTTCTTAACGGCGCAATACTCGGCATGTCCCGCCTCGAAATTGCGCGCAAGTTTGACGAAATCGTTGCGTTCGCCGAAGTTGAGAAGTTCATCGATACGCCGGTAAAACGATACTCCAGCGGCATGTATGTGCGGCTAGCCTTCGGCGTCGCCGCGCACCTCGACTCGGATATTCTGGTGATCGATGAGGTGCTTGCAGTGGGAGACAGCGCCTTCCAGGACAAGTGCATGGCAAAGATGGGCGACCTGTCGCAAGGCGGGCGCACAGTGATATTCGTTAGCCACAACCATAGCGCTATCGCGCGACTTTGCAATCGAGGAATCGTCCTCAATCGCGGGCGCGTCGCGTTCGATGGTCGCGTCGGGGACGCCCTGGTGAACTACAACCAGGCGTCGCAAAAAGAGACGTCGGTGGCCGCCGCCACGATCGCCGGCCCGTTGACTGGGGTTGTTGAGCTCGATGCGATGTACGTTAATGATTCGTCGCAGCTTCTCGGCAACGTAGTCAAGCCCGAGGAAACAATCACGCTCCGCGCTAGCGGCAAACTCAATTCAGCGGTGTCCTCATTTCGTGTCACCTTCTGCGTCTACAAACGCGGCGAACTCATATTTACACTGCACGATCTCAAAGAACCACGGGATTCAGCGCCGGGTCGCTTCGAGGCGAAAACGGAGATTCCGGCGTTTCTGCTGAGCCCCGGTGAGTATGTCCTTGACGTGGGTACCTACTCAACTGAAACCGGCGAGTGGATGCTGGCAAAAAATATTGGTCATTTCTCGGTGACCAATGACTGGTATGAGAATTACGAGACCAACCATGCAATGGGCGTGGTGAACCTCAATCACTTTGGATCGCGTGCAGAATGGCCTTAGCTTCAATCAGCGCGTGCATGTCCAGTTTGGTTCGTTTTGAGACATTTTTTGTATGAAGTTCGCGGGACTGTTTCGAGCGCTTCGACTGCTCTGCAATACTGATCTTGCGGCGGGTCTCGCCGACCTTCAAAGGAAAAGTCAACTGATACGAGAGGTTCGGCTGGCCTTTCCGCTCGCGTCAATTGATTCCGACGTTTTGGTGCAAGGTTGGCCCAAGGGCAAGCTTCAGCTGGCTCACGTTCGAGTCGAACGCGGTTCGATTTTTTGTCTGGGTGATGATGACAATGGATATGGCTCGATTCGCGTTGAGGAGGGTACGTGGATTGGGCAATACAACAACATCCGAACGTCAGACGATGCCCACATTGTCATTGGTCGCCGATGCCTGGTTTCGCAGTTTTGTTCGATTATCGGAGCCAATCACGGAATTGCGAAGGATCGATATATTCAGGATCAGCCCGCCTCCAAGGATCGATGCGGAGTCACTATTGGCGACGACGTTTGGCTTGGGGCGGGTTGCTCTATTCTCCCCGGCGTGACGTTGGCGACCGGTGCGGTCATTGGCGCAAATAGCGTTGTTACGCGAAGTGTTGGTGCTTACGAGATTTGGGGTGGCGTTCCGGCGGTTCAAATAGGAGAGCGGTCGTGAGTGCCTCTGTCGTTTGCGCGCCCCATGGGTTGTCTTTGACTTTAAAAATCAAAAGGAAGAGCAGATGTTTCGCTCACTGATCCGCAGACTCTTGCCGACGGACTGGCGAATAACAGCGCACCTTGAACGTCTCGTTGAAACTACATGCCAAGATCGTGTCAACAGCGGACTTTTTGCGGGCATGAAATATGTGCGGCAGAGTTATGGAAGTGTCAGAGCGCCAAAACTTCTTGGCACGTACGAGATTGAGTTGGCGCCGCACTTGAAAGAAATCCTCGCAAGGCCCATCGATCACGTCGTGGTCGCGGGTGCAGCGGAGGGCTATTACGCTGTCGGATTTGCTATGCAATCATCGATCAAGGTGGTGCATGCATTCGAACCGACAGAGGCTGCGCGTTTGCTCATCCATGAAATGGCACTAGCGAACGGCGTTAACGAAAAGGTAACCGTCGCCGGAATTTGCGACTTTTCAAATTTGAAAGCGTGCCTCTCAAATAGCGATCACACTCTGGTTTTTATGGACATTGAAGGAGGTGAGGCGATTCTTCTGGATTTTGACGCAATTCCTGCGCTCAACAGGGCAACGATCGTAGTCGAGGTTCACGAATGTTTCCTACCCGGAGTGGAATCCTTGCTTGCACAACGCGCGAAAAAAACGCATCACGTTAAGCGTGTTGACGCGCGCGAGCGCTGCTGGGAAGATTTTCCGATTCCACTCATTGGATGGCAGAAGCTGGCAATGCGCGGAGCGGCTGTCCAGTTGATGTCGGAGTGGCGCCCTTCGGGCATGTGCTGGTTCGTTATGACACCGCACACGGAGAGTGTTGCGCCCGGTCAGTCGGCTGAATGAGCCCTGACGGCGGCGCCATGACTGCTGTAAATGCGCTGGCACATCGTGGTCGAATCGCACATTTTTTGTTGCTGCCCGAGCTTGCCAATTCCCCACCAAATGAAGCGCTCTTGGCCGCTTATTTGGATCTCGGTTACGACGTAGATCTATATGCGCCTGGCGAGATATCTGAAGTTTCCAATCCCAGAATCCGTACGTTCCGCGCTGAATATGGCTGGAAATGGCTATGGCGCAATGCATGGCGCAGCAAATGGCGAAACTACGCCGCGTTTTCATGCACCTCGGAGGACCCGGTAGCGGTGACCTCAGTGATCGCCCGCTTGGCGGGTAGACCGCTGATATCGCTCGCTGATGAGATCAAGTCGGGTTCATATTGGGGCGACCGATCAAAGCGTTGGAAGCAGTTGTGCCAGTGGGGGCTGCGATCCGCTCAGTTGAATATCGTTAACGACGAGTGTCGGGTTGCGCTGCTGCGCGACTACGCCACTCTGCCGTACGGCCCCATCATTGTCTATCCCGGTTGCTTTCGAGCGCCACCGCCTGCCATTGATGTGGCTGCTTACCGCGCGTCGCGTGGCGTGCCCGCCGACGGTCTGGTTTTGGGCGCATCAGGCAATATCAGCGTGTTGCTGGGCATGGATTGGCTCATGGATTCGATGAACGCGTTGCCGTATTGTTATGCATCGGTGCAACCCGTCAATATCGACCCTTTCGTGCGATACCTCTTACAACAATCGCGTGTCAGTGACCGAATTTTGACGGAGTCGCAACGACTGAGC
>JAYWHV010000033.1:0-1714 GCA_043777615.1 Burkholderiales bacterium
CGCTTGGTCAGCAACGCGCCGTCTTGGACAAGCCGTCGGCCAGTCTCAATCCGCGTTATCGCCCACACGATACCGACAGCGATGCACGGCAATCACCCCGCCAATTCTTCCAGCAAATCCGGATGTCGATCCAGCAATTTGAGCAACAGCAACGTTGATTTGTGCGGCTGCGTTTTTCCGCGGTCATAGTCTGAAAACGCCGTTGCACCGCCACCAAAAAGCTGTCCCGCCTGCGCCTGATTGAGGCCCAGCTTTTTTTTGCGTACTACGCACAGCAGCCGCACGCTCTTCCGTGACACGCACCCGAACGCAGGCCAACGCCAACGCAAAACGCTCGCCAAAACGCAGTCGGCATTGGTACGTCCGGATTGAACTCGAATCTGATGCACCGTCCGCCCTCAAGCGGCGAAGATCAACGTGAAAATACTCGCACTTCTGACGAAAAATGAATCTCACTATGAGATAATAATGGCTATGAAAATCATCAGCAACAGCGCGCTGCGTGCGTTCGCCGCCACGCATCCGCAGGCGAACCAGCCTCTGCAGGGGTGGCGTCGGGTGATCGAGAAAAACCGATTCAGCAACTGGGCGGAACTCAAGGCTGTTTTCAGCACTGTCGATAAAGTAGGTGAATTGACGGTATTCGACATAGGTGGCAACAAGTACCGCCTCATTGCCTACATCCGTTTTGAAAAGCAGATCGTGTACATCAAGACCGTCTTGACACACCGCGATTACGACAAAGGAACATGGAAACCATGAACGCACGCGTTGAAATCAGTCACCTAATGCCAGCATGGGACGCCTTTCGTAGCGCCACCGACATCACGCCAATTCGCAACAAAGCGCACTACCGCCGAATGGTCACCACGCTCGAAGCAATACTCGATGAGACCGCAGGCGACGAGCGCCACCCCGCGATGGGGCTGGTCGATATTGTCGGCGATCTGATCGCAGATTATGAAGCGCGGCACGACTCACTACCCGCTGCAACCGGCGTGCATGCGCTCATTTTTTTGATGGATCAACACGGCGTCAAACAAAGCGAGCTGCCGGAGATCGGCAGTCAAGGCGTAGTGTCTGAAATTCTCGCTGGCAAGCGTGAACTCAATATTCGGCAAGTACGCGCGCTGGCGCTACGATTCGGCGTAACGGCGGCGACGTTTGTGTGAGCCTGGCTATTGGCGCAGGTCTTTCACGATGGCGTGCATTTCTGCTTCGCTCGGATGGCTAGCCCGTATCGCTAGCTCCTTCAACCCATCCTGCGCAACGCATGGCTACGGATGAATCAAAGCCAGCTCAGGAAAGTAAGTTTTGTAACGCGCCACATCACGGGTAAGCAGTGTGTAGCCAGACGCTTGCGCATGTGCCCCGATTAAAAAATCGGGCAGCACGCCTGTCTTGATGCCCCTACGTCGCCGGTGCTTCATGAATGCGTGCCCAGCGGCAAACGCCGCCTCTTCCGGTATCGGTTTGTGGACGATGCCTACCGCATCAAGATGGCCCTTGAGCTCATCCAACGTCTCGTAATTAACCGATAGTTCGGCAAGAATCACCGCGTTTATCGCGAGCTTTTGCGTCGCACGCGCACGCTGCAATTGCGCCGCAGACCAGTCATTCTAATTTGCAATAGAAACAGCATCAATTATCCAATCCCAAGCGGCGATACTTTTGACCCTGCTGTTCTGCATTTCGAGGGCTGCAAGAGCGTCGA
>JAYWHV010000034.1:0-5631 GCA_043777615.1 Burkholderiales bacterium
CTCGAGCAGCGACTGTAGCGACTGATAGACGCGCCACGCTTCAACCACGAGGGGCACATCAGCATTGCCAGCGGCGAGTGCGTCTGTGAGAATGCTCTCTAGTTGCGATTGACTGTATGCAGATTCCGGGGCATTGGAAAATCCGATTTCAACTTCGCGGTAAGTCAGCGGAACTGGCATTTTGGTCAACGCCGAGCCGCGTAACGCCTGAAGCAAGCGATCCTCGCCCGAGAATTCAGAGCCTGAAAAAGCCGAGATGGCGTTCATGCGCAAGTATGGGTCTGTATCACCGTCGACCTCAATACGCGGGTGCACCTGATCCCAATATCGCTCGCAAAGCGAAACCATTAGCTTCAAGCCGCCAGCGAAGGCACTGACACCGTGCAAATGAGTATTGGCGAGCGCAAGCCAGCACACGACGCGAAGATCCCTGGTGCGCTCGAGCAAGGCCTGAGCCAACGCATCGACCTGACGCCAATCTGGTTCAACAGCTGGAATAACCGTGTCGCCGAATTGTTGTTCCGGCTTGCCAACGACCGCCTGCGAGAGCGCGAGGAAGTCATTGTCGTACTCGCAGTCGGGACCGCAGGGCGACTCCCCGTCAATCGGCTCCGCAAATCGATCAAAGTCCGTCACTGCTGTTCCGCCCCCGATTTTTGTATCTATTCACAGATTACAGATGGTCAGACAAGGCGCAGAAACTTTTACATAGGTAAAAACTTTTCGCCTTCAAACTCGCCATGTTGGAAGACTACAACGGTAGTTCCACCATGGCAAGCAACTCTGTTGCCGAAACGCGTTACAACAAGTTACAGCGCTTCTGCGGACCTGATTACAGACGGAATGCAGGCCCGAATAGTGACACCTCGCGGAACCTCATCGGCTTCAAACCACTGGCAGTGACGCTGGGGGCATCGTGCGCTGATCGTCGTCGTCCTCAAAGTTCTGCGGCGCGAGCACACACCGCACCAGCAGCGCACTGAAATTGTCATGTCCCGGTGCCATTCGGCCGCGCACTGACGCTACCAGCATGTCTCGCCATGCGCCGACCGTAGGGCTCACACCATGCACTTTGCAAAGCGTGGCCTCGTCGACCAATTCCCAAACGCCGTCACTGCACAGCACGATACCGTCACCCGGCAAAAGATCGATAGGGATTGGACTCAAATAGGGTTCAACCGCCTCTTCATTGGCTCCCAGTGAGGCATACAGCACGTTGCGCTTGGGGTGCTCCCGAAGCTTTTCTGCTGGGTACAGCCCTGCGTCAATAAATCGCTGGACCAAACTATGGTCATAAGACTGAGCAATGATGCGGTCCTGCCGAAACACATAACAACGCGAATCACCAAGATTACCGATGATGGCTTTGCGCTGCCGGTAATCAACCAGTACCGCGACGAACGTTGACGCCATTCGAGCCAGGCGCGTCTCGTCGCCCTGCTTTTTTCGCACCGCCAAATCTGCGCTGTGGAGGCATCTGACAAGCGTATCCGGGCTGAACGCAGGCATTCGCATGAACTCGCTGCGCGCTGCGGCGATTGCAGTGCGCGCAGCAACGTCACCGCCGCCCTGCCCGCCGGCGCCGTCGGCCAGCATAAACAACCTCACCGCACCGAATGCGTCGCTATCCCCGACTGCGTCCTCGTTGTAGTCACGCCCTCCGTCGTGAGAAAAACTAGCGGATTCAAGTCGTAAATCGCCGGTATTCATCATTCTCGTTCTCCTCCAGATCCGTGCGTGTTGCCCTTGATTCGCGCTGTTTCGAGCTCGTAGGCCTGGACGAAAGCTCGCCCAAAAATGCTCTGGAAATCATCTTCCGCTTCTCTGCGAATTTGCAGGTACCGCTCGAGGTACATGTCCCAAAGTTTGGCTTTGCGAGCCGAAGGCATCAGACTCTCAAGCACCGAGCCTTTAGTAAGCCGGTCAGCCAAAACTGAAGGGTCAAATTTTCCGAGGACTTCTGTCAATGCCGCGCGAGTGCCCGCGATGACACCAACTTCATGGGCGCGCAAATCCTCGAACGCGTCTTTCATTGCGACGTCAGCGCGCATGAACCCCGGCATCTTTTTGCCAAGGAGTTGCAACAGGGCCGAGTCCGCATTTGGCAAAAACTTGAGTGGGTTATTAGCCTGGACAGAAATGATTGTCACCGTCGCCTGAACTTCCCGCTTCGTAGCAGCCCTTGCAGCCAGCATGTCGATGGCGCCCGCCGTGGCACTGCGCAGCAAACTGCCGACGGTCGTCATGATTTCTGGCGTCAGGCCGTGAGGCAGAGAACTTGGTGCGAGCCCGGCGCCGCGCAAAAAAGCCTCCGTCAGAACGTCCGGCGGAAACGATGTCGGTGACGTCGGAGGCTGCGCTGAATGCATCGTCGGCGCGGACGGCCGTATGGGGGGAGACGCCAATGGATTGACCGCCATCGATGCGGCGCTGGCAACGTAAGGCGCGGACCCGGACGCAAAAGCCGCCAGGTCAGCAGCACTCGACGGAATGAACGCTGTGCGCGTCGATTGCGCAACGGCGCTTCCCTGCACCGCTAACGGCGGCTGAAAAGCCGAGCCGACTTCGTGCGAATCATTACGCATCGCCCGTGCATTCGCCTCGGGCTCAGCAGCCGCGCCATCAAACAACGAAAGCGGGTCACTATTTGAATTGTTGCCAATCAAACTCTCGAGGCTCGCATCGGTTCTTCCGCGAGGCGACAGTCCGAAGAGTGCCGCGTCCGATCCACCCGAGGGAGCGCCCTGGAACAGCGAGTCTATCGAAGGCGCGGATTGCAATGCCTGATTCGATGCACTGGCGGCGGAATCCGCCTCTCCTAGCAGGGATGCGAGTGGATTGGCGTCGTTCCGCAGCGTGTCCGACGGCATGTCGAAGGGATTAAAGGCGTCGGGAATGCCTCCACCTGTGCCGATTAGAGACGTTTCTCCGGGGCGAACAGAAGACGTGCCCTGCCCGCGCGCCAAAGCTCCAAACGAGTTGCCGGACGATCCGCCGAACGCGGCTAGAGGATCAGCGCTTAGCCCGCCGGACGCTTGCATTCCCGCCGCCGCAGGGGGCGACGGCGCGTAACTGCCAAAGCTCTCGGCCCCTGGCGCTGGCGGCGAACCACCGATACCAGCAAGCAGGTCAGCAAACGGATCTTGACCGTCTGGCGCGGGAGGAATGTACGCAGACGGCGGCGCGACATGCAGCGCCGGCGCTGGTGCCGCCACGGGCGGCGGCGGGGGCGAAAAAGTCGGCGGCGCAAAAAACGGAGGCGGCGTCAGAGGAGTCGTAGGGCTGCCCCCCAACAAATCCGAAAGATCGGACATGCCAGAGAACGACGCCGGCGGCGGCGCAGCCAGTGGCTGTGCGACGGATGGCGTGTAGTGGGCCTGCGGTTGAGCCGTTGGCGGCGCAACGGCTGTGGCAGGTGTTGCCAGCGGTGGCAGGACCACAGTCATGCCGGTATGTGTGCGCGCTTCAGCTATGGCGGGCACTGGCTGCAGTTGAGCAGGCGCTGCCGCCTTTGCGACGGCCGGCGATACGTCAAGCGACAAACTGTGCGCCTGCAAAATGTAGGGTCCGACTTCGATCAACGCACCGTGATGAATCGGCATGGACTCGCCAAAATCGAGCTGCTGCTCGCCGACTGAAATCGGCAATGACGTACTCGAATTCGTGATCGTTGGCACGCCCGCGGGAAAGCTAATCGTAGCGTGCAAACGCGACACACGACGATGTTTGTCCGGTAGCGCTAAGGCATTAGAGTCATCGCGTCCGATGGTCCCCCCGCTTGCATCAAATGATCGCGCGAGGGCCTGCGCGGGCTGTACGGCATCGACAGTCACGACCTTGAGAATGATGTCAGGCATGTTGAGGGTATTGATGTTCGATCAGCGGGGCACAAAACGGTCGTATTAGTAGTTCCTGAATTACTTGCCAGTAACGGTTTTACGGGCACGCAAGAACTGCGGGCCCCAAATCGGATGCCCACGCTCGGCTGCACTGAGATCGAACTTCGCATCGGCGCGGAAAGCACGCTCAAACGTCCCCCGACACGCCGTGATGGCATTGGTTGAACACTGCGAAAACGCTAGCGCCTTTAGCGCTCGCAACTGCTGGTCGTTATCCAGCGCGCCTTCGCTGGACAGTGGTGTCAGGAGGCGGATAGCCTGAGCGTAATCTCCCCGATCATAAGCCTCGATCGCCGTTGCGAGAGCTCGTTCGTTAGCAGAGGTGTCCGGCGCAGGGGCTGGAGCTGCAGCCGGGGGCTGAGCAGGCGCAGCAGCAGGTGGCCGAGGAGCCACAGGCGCCGGCTGCGGCGTCGGCGCTGGATAGTTCACCGGCGTTGGTGGCGGCGTAGCGCAGGCCGCGAGGAGCGTAGGAATCAAGAGATACAACGTTGATCTTAGAGCTCGCTTCATATTTTTCTCCTTGAGTAGCAGTAAGTACATTGCTGCGCGGTCAAAACGCGTGTCGCAACGGAATCGATTTCCCCGGAACCACTTCAATGGTTCGGCTTACGGTCGGCCCAGCGGGATTCTGAATCTCGATAGTGTGCGTGCCTGCGGGCAAGGCAAGCCGTTTGATTGGCGGAGACGCCCCCTTTGAAATACCGTCAACGACTATGTTGCCCCACGGTTTAATGTCAAACGAGACAGTTCCTGTCGCTACGGGCGCGGCTACCGGGCTGTCCGGCGCAGTGTTGACCACCGCTGGCGGCGGCGCTACATCGACTGGTTTAGGATCGGCGGCTACGGGGGCGGGAGCAGGTGCGGGGGTCGGATCGGCCACAGGAGCCGGCTGTACAGTAGGCGGGGTGGGCGACACCACCGCAGGTGCTGCGGGTGGTTGGGCCGTCGGATTGGGCGGCGTCGATCGTCCAGCAAGGAAAAAGTAAGCCGCTGCGCCCATTACCGCGAGTCCCGCAACACCAACCAGAACGATCGGAAGCGTATTACGCTTCGGCGTGTCAGCAGGCAAGGCTAGCGCTGGCTTGTCGCTGGCACGACGAGCGTTAGTCGTCGAACTGGCTGGATTGTCAGCGCTTCGTGCCTGTTGTCCCGTTTTGGTTGCAGCAGGCGGCTGCGCAGCCGCTTGCACGGCTGAGGAGCGCGGGGCTGACAACAACTCCGACAACGGATCGACACTCAGTGGCGCGCCGGTAGCGAGTCCCGACATTGGATCCACTACAACAGCCGCCGCCGTCGCCGCGGCTGGCGTCACTGCTGGCGATGGAGCTTGTGAGACGACGGCGGCGTGCGCGCTCAGATCGACAGGCGAAGCTACGGTCGTTCTCGAATAAACGACCGTTGAACTCACTGGGGTCGTGACCCAACCCAGCGCAGCGCGCAGCTCGTCAATTGATTGAAAGCGATTCTCCGGCATCACCGAAAGGCATTTCATCACTGCGTCCGTGAGGACAGGCGAAAAGACGCCGCGCGCGGCGGCAGACACCGGCTTCAGCGGATCGTTCATCATGCGCGAAATCGCCTGAACCGGGACTTTGCCGGTCATCGCGTGATACAGCACGCCACCTACCGCGTAGATGTCAGTCCAGGCACCCTGCGCCATCGACCCATCGTCGGAATACTGTTCAATCGGCGCATAACCAGGCTTCAAAACTGTGGTTAATGCGCGTGTCAT